>JBAVOB010000116.1:0-27129 GCA_049691655.1 Steroidobacteraceae bacterium
CGAGGGCAATGCCGCGGACTGGGTGCAGAAGACCTACATCACGCCCGATACCGAGCTGCTCAACGCCAAGGTGGGCGAGCGGTTCCTGGAATACTTCACGCGCACGGTGGCCGAAACGAAGCGCTACGACGGGCAACCGATGTCCGCGGCCACCGCCCGAGCCATTCAGCTGCTGAAACTCGGCGTCTCGGCGCCGGCGCCGGATGACCCGGCCAAGCGCGCGGAGCTCGCGCGGCTCCTCACGGAGCTCGATGCGATGTACGGCGCCGGCAAGTACTGCCCCCCTGCGGCGGCGAACGGCGTCAAGCCGCCCTGCCGCAACATCGACGAGCTGTCCGAGGTACTCGCGCGGAGCCGCAATTTCGACGAGTTGACTGAGGCCTGGCGGGAATGGCACACGATCTCCCGCGACATGCGCCCGAAATACGCGCGCTTCGTCGAGCTGGCGAATGAAGGCGCGCGCGAGCTCGGCTACGCAGACCTCGGCGTGATGTGGCGCGCCGGGTACGACATGAGCCCGCAAGCGTTTCAACAGGAGACCGATCGCCTGTGGTCGCAGGTCAAGCCGCTCTACGACCAGATGCATTGCTACGTACGGGCGCGGCTCGCGCAGCGCTATGGCGCGGACAAGGTTCCCGCCGGCAAGCCGATTCCGGCGCAGCTGCTCGGCAACCTCTGGGCACAACAGTGGAACAAGATCTACGACGATGTCCTGAAACCTTACCCGAAGGCGAGCATCGAGAGTGCCGATCACGGGCTCGCCGCCGGCAAGTGGGACGCGGTGCGGATGACGCGCTCGGCGGAGAGTTTCTATACCTCGATCGGATTCCCCGCGCTCCCGCAGTCGTTCTGGGAGCGCTCGATGCTGACCCGCCCGCGGGATCGGGACGTGGTCTGCCACGCCAGCGCCTGGGACATGGACGGCGGCAGGGACGTGCGCATCAAGATGTGCATGAAGCCGACCGAAGAGGACCTGTTCACGATCTATCACGAACTCGGCCACGTCTATTACTACCTGTGGTATGCCCCGCAGCCCAACCTGTTCCGCTCGGGCGCCAATGACGGCTTTCACGAAGCCATCGGCGACACCGTGAACCTCTCCGTGACGCCTGACTACCTGCACCGCATCGGCGTGGTGAGCGCGGTGAAGCCGAGCCGCGAGGCGGTGATCAACCAGCAGATGAAAATGGCGGCCGAGAAGATCGCCTTCCTGCCGTTCGGCAAGCTGATCGACGAATGGCGCTGGCAAGTGTTCTCCGGTGCCGTGCAGCCGGCGGATTACAACAAGGCGTGGTGGGAGCTGAAGCGCAAGTACCAGGGCGTCGCGCCGCCGCTCGAGCGCACCGAGGCGGATTTCGACCCGGGCGCGAAGTACCACATCCCGGGCAACACGCCGTACATGCGCTACTTTCTCGCCTTCATCCTGCAGTTCCAGTTTCACAAGGCGCTGTGCGACGCATCGGGCTTCAAGGGCCCGTTGCACGAGTGTTCCGTGTTCGGCAGCGAGGCAGCCGGCAGGCGCTTCGCCGAGATGCTCGCGCTGGGTGCGAGCCGGCCGTGGCCCGATGCGCTCGAGAAGCTCACCGGCACGCGCCAGCTCGATGCGGCCGCGATCATCGACTACTTCCAGCCGCTCAAGGGCTGGCTCGAGGAGCAGAACAAGGGGCAGCAGTGTGGCTGGTGAGCGGGTGAGGGCCGAGCCATGAACGTCGCCGCCCGACCCGCCCCGGAACTCACGCCGCGGGCGATCGTGCTCGCGGTCGTCCTCGCGATGGTGCTCGCGGCCGCGAATACCTACCTGGGCCTGTTCGCCGGCATGACCATCGCCTCGGCGATTCCCGCAGCGGTCGTTTCGATGGGGGTGCTACGCGCCTTCGGTGGCGGCGGCATCCTCGAGAACACCATCGTCTCGACCGGGGCCTCCGCGGGCACCTCGATCGCCTCGGGCGTGATCTTCACGATCCCGGCGCTTGTCATCCTCGGTTACTGGACCGAATTTCAGAGCGGCTGGGTGATCGCCATCGCAGGGCTTGGCGGAGTGCTCGGCGTGCTGTTCTCCGTGCCGCTGCGCCGCTCGCTCATCGTCGAGCAGAACCTGATGTTCCCGGAAGGCGTGGCCGCAGCCGAGGTGCTGCGCACGGGAGAGAATCCGGCACAGGGCGTGCGCATTCTCGGCGGCTCCGCGCTCGGCGGTGGCCTGTTGAAACTCGCGGCCGCAGGCGGGCTGCAGCTCTTCCCCGACACCGCCTCCGCAGGGACATGGTTCGGCCGCGCGATCGGTTACTTCGGCACCAACCTGTCGCCGGCGCTGCTCGGCGTCGGGTACATCGTCGGGCTCAACATCGGCACGCTCGTGTTCGTCGGCGGCGTGATTTCCTGGAATATCGCGATTCCCATCTACAGCGCGTTCTTCCTGGACGCCAATCCGGCGCTGGCGCAGGCAGTGGCCTGCACCGGAGCGGATCTCGGCGCGTGCGCGGAAAATGCGGCGGGCGCCATCTGGTCGCAGCAGATCCGCTATCTCGGGGTCGGGGCCATGCTCGTCGGTGGCGTGTGGGCGATCGTCAGCCAGCGCCGCTCGCTCCTCTCGGGCATACGCAGCGGGCTGGCCGCAACGCGCGCGGGCTCGACCGCGCATCTGCCGTCCTCGGAACGCGACCTGCCGATGAAAGGCGTGCTGATCGGCGTCGTGCTGTTCACGCTGCCGCTGCTCGCGCTCTACCAGTCGATCGTGCACAGCTTCGCCGTGAGCCTGCCGATGACGGTCATCATGGTGGTGACCGGCTTCATCTTCGTGTCGGTCTCGGCCTACATGGCCGGCCTCGTCGGCTCGTCGAACAATCCTGTGTCCGGCATCACCATCTGCACGATTCTCTTTGCGGCGGTGGTGCTGCTCGGCCTGATGGGCCGCGGAGCGGCCCTGGGCCCGGTGGCCGCGATCATGATCGGCGCGGTAGTCTGCTGCGCGGCGTGCGTGGGCGGCGACAACCTGCAGGATCTCAAGTGCGGCCAGCTGGTCGGCTCGACGCCTTGGCGCCAGCAGCTGATGCTCGCTATCGGCGCCGCAGCGTCCGCGCTGGTGATGGCGCCCACGCTCAACCTGCTCGCGCACGCCAATGGCATCGGCGTGCCGACCGCGGAACACCCGAATCCGCTGCTCGCGCCGCAGGCGACGCTGATGGCCTCGGTCGCCAAGGGTATCTTCGGCGGCGCGTTGCCCTGGACAATCATCGCGATCGGCGGCGCGATCGGCGCCGCCATCATTGTCGTCGACGAGATTCTCAAGGCGCGCGGCGCGAGCTTCCGTGCCCCGGTGCTCGCGGTCGCAGTCGGGATCTACCTGCCGCTCGATCTGTCGACGCCGATCTTCGTCGGCGGCCTGATCGCGCATCTCGCGGAGCGCGCATTGGGGATCACCGCTGCCAAGCGCGACACCAACCCGGCGGCACAGCGCGGCATGTTGTTTGCGGCCGGGATGATCACGGGCGAAGCCCTGATGGGGATCCTGATCGCCTTCGCGATCGTCGCCTTCAAGCGGCCCGATGTCCTTGCGTTGCCCGGCTCCTGGCATTTCGGCGGCTGGCTGGGACTGCTGGCGGTAGGCCTGCTCGGCTGGGCGCTCTATCGCACTGCGACCCGACGCGAATCGAAAATCGCCGCCTGATTCATGGCACCGGCCTCCGGCCATCGCGCGAAGCTCATCCTGTGTTTCGCCATCGTGTACCTGGTGTGGGGATCCACCTACCTGGTGATCCGCATCGCGGTGCAGTCCCTGCCGCCGTTCCTGTTCGCCGGCATTCGCTTCGTCGGCGCCGGGACCGTGCTGTTCCTGCTTGCGCGAGTGCTCGGAACCCACACCCGGATCGACGCCGTGACCGTCCGCAAAGCCCTGCTGGTCAGCTTCTGCGGGGTCGTCATCGCGAACGGCGCGACCATGTGGGGCATACAGTGGGTACCGTCGAACCAGGCGGCGCTCCTGAACGCCTCCGGTGCGTTCTGGATCGTCCTCTTCGGTGGGCTCGGCGCGCGCGCGCATCGGCCCTCGGCGCGGGTGCTCACGGGGCTCATGATCGGCTTCGTCGGTACCGCGCTGATCGTCTGGCGCGGCGGCGGCGGCGGCGCGCAGCCTAACTACATGCTCGCGCAGATCGCGATCCTCACCGGTTGCATCGGGTGGGCGACGGGCATCATGCTGTTCCGGAACATCCAGCCGCACAGCGACCTGTTCAGCTTCGTCGGCCTGCAGATGCTTTTCGGCGGCGGCGTGTTGACCCTGCTCGGGATCGCCAGCGGCGAGCTGCAGCGCTGGAACTGGAGCCCGGCGGGGATCGCCGAGCTGCTGTACATGATGCTAGCGAGTTCCTGCGTCGCCTATACCGCGTTCGCCTGGCTGGCGCGCAACGTCGCGCCGGCGAGTGTCAGCACCTATAGTTACGTGAATCCCGCCATCGCGACGCTGCTCGGCTGGCTGGTGCTCGACGAGCGCCTGACGGGCACGCAGCTGCTCGGCGTGGTGGTGATGTTGGCCGGAGTCGTGCTCGTCACCTGGCCGGCGCGCGGCGCCACGCTGGCGCAGGCGTCCGGCTGAGCGCCGCGTTGCCGCGCTCAGTCGCGGCGGATGATTTCGATGCGGCCGCGGGCGCCGATGAACCACGAACCCGCCCAGCCCGTCACGGCGACGATCAGCCAGGTGGCGAGCGCCGCTGCGAAGCCGTCGATCCTCATGCCGGGCAGCAGGACCGACACGAGCCCGAGCATGGCGGCGTTGACCACGAGCAGAAAGAGTCCCAGCGTAACCAGCGTCAACGGCAGGGTGAGCACGATTGCAATCGGGCGCACGATCGCGTTGACCAGTCCGAGCAGCAAGCCCGCCAGCAGCAGCGTCGTGGGGTTATCGATATGCAGCCCGCCCACCAGCCGCGTCGCGATCCACAGTCCCAGGGCGGCCATCACCGCGCGCAATGCAAAGCCGGTCATGTCGGCAGCTGGTCCAGGTTCTTCTCGACCAGCACCTTGAGCCGCGAGATCGCGCGCTCCCAGCCGCGGCGCAGCTGCGGATACAGCTCCTGCCAGGCGCCCTCTCCGGGAAACCCCGAGCCGAGCAGCCGCACGACCGCGTGGTCCGTGCCCTCGATGAGCAGGTCGTCGACGATCACGGAATCGGTCGCCGGCCGCCCCGCGATCGGCATGTGCACGAGCCGCAACCGGCGCCCCGGTACGAAAACGTCGATGTGCGCGTCGAGCTCGAAACCGCTGTCGAAGGTCACCCGCATATGACCCCCTTCGCGAGGCTTGATCACCGCACCCTTGGCGCACCAGCGATCGAGCAGCGTTTGGTCAGTGACCGCCCGCCACACGCGCGCGGCGTTGGCATCGATATCGATGCGGATCGCGTAACCTCGGGTCTTGTCGGCCATGGTCGGAAGCGGGTGCCGGTCCAGTGTCGCTCGTGCGTCGCTTGAGTTTATCCTAGCAGCTGCCAATCATCGCAGGGGACTTGCATGGCCGTCGTAGACATCGTCATTGCGCTCGCGCTGCTGCAGTATTTCTGGTTCGGGCTCAAGGTGGGGCGCGCCAGGGGGCAGTTCCGGGTGCAGGCGCCGGCCACGACCGGCCATCCCGATTTCGAACGCGTGTTCCGCGTTCACATGAATACGCTCGAGCAGCTCGTCATGTTCGTGCCGGGCATCTGGATGTTTGCACACTACGTTCATGCATACATCGCCGCGGGCCTGGGGGTGATCTACCTCGTCGGCCGTTTCATGTTCTCGAGCGGCTACACCCGGGCGGCCGACCGGCGCGGTCTCGGGTTCGGCGTCTCCGCATTCCCGGTGATCATTCTTGTCACGGGCGGGCTGATCGGCGCAGCGGTCGCGCTGTACCGCAGCGGTCTGTAACCGGCGCGATCCGCACGCAGCGCCGGTCACGCCCGGGCTTGCTTCGCGAGCAGTCCGATGAGCGGCAGGACCGATACCACCACGATCGCGATCGTCACGAAACCGAAGTGATCGCGGACCAGCGGAATATTGCCGAAGAAATAGCCGCCCCCGACGAACGCCAGCACCCACGCGGCGGCACCGGCCAGGTTGTACAGCTGGAACCGCGCCCAGGGCATGCGGCCAACGCCGGCAACGAACGGGGCGAAGGTACGCACGATCGGCACAAAGCGCGAGATGAAGACTGTCGCGCCGCCGTAGCGCGTGAAGTAGGCCTCGGTGCGGCGCAGGTACTCGACCTTCAATAACCGGTAGCGGCCGCTGAAGGCGGGCGGACCGATACTGCGGCCGATCGCGTAGTTGAGCGTGTTGCCGAGCACTGCCGCGAGCGCGAGCAGCAGGCTCACCGCGGGGGCAGTCAGCGTGCCGGTGCGGTCGATCGCGGCAAGCGCGCCAACTCCGAACAGCAAAGAGTCGCCCGGCAGAAACGGTGTGACGACGAATCCGGTTTCCGCAAAGATGATGAGGAAGAGGATCCCGTAGATCCATGGGCCGTACTGCGCGAGCAGCTCGACGAGGTGCGCGTCGAGGTGCAGGACGAAATCGAAGAACCAGTGCAGCAGGTCCAAGCCGTCAGGGCCGTGCCGTCACGAGCGCGGTCGCGGCCGGTGGCGGACCCACGCGCGCGGCGGGAGCTGCGCTCTTCAATCGCTCGAGCGCCATGCGCACCTCCGGATCGTGCTGGTCGAAGGGGTGCTGCGGATCGAGCGGCGGCGGATCTTCGGTCGCGGCGTCCTCGCCCCGGACGAGTACATCAGGCGTGATGCCCTTCTCCTGGATCGACGCGCCCGAGGGCGTGAAATACCGCGACGTCGTGAGCTTGAGCGCCTGGCCGCGCGCGAGCGGCATGACGGTCTGCACCGAGCCTTTCCCGTAGGTCGTGTGGCCGAGCAGGATCGCGCGATGGTTATCCTGCAATGCGCCGGCAACGATTTCCGCGGCCGACGCGGATCCGCCGTTCACCAGCACGACGATCGGGTGACTGTGCAGCAGATCCCCGGGCATGGCATCCATGCGAAAACGCGCCTCGGTCGTGCGCCCTTCGGCACTTACGATGGTGCCAGCGTCAAGAAACGCATCCGCGACATCGACCGCGGCCTCGAGCACGCCGCCCGGGTTGTTGCGCAGGTCGATGACCAGGCCCTGCAGGCCGCTGCGGCTTTCGTGCTGCAAGGCGGCGAGCGCCCGATTCACGTCCCGCGCGGTCGTCTCGCTGAACTGCGTGATGCGCAGGTATCCGTAGCCCGGCTCGATCATCCGGCCCGCGGCGCTGTGGACTTCCACCTGGGCGCGCCGCAGCGTGAAATCCAGCGGCTGCGCGACGCCGATGCGGCGCACCGACAACCGCACGAGCGTCCCGGCCTGTCCGCGCATGCGCGTGATCGCCTCTTCGAGATCGCGCCCCACGCTGCGGCCGTCGATGCGCAGAATGAGATCCCCCGCCCGGATGCCGGCCTGTGCAGCGGGCGAGTCTTCGATTGGTTGCAGCACCTTGATCGCCGATCCTTCGGCGCCGACCTCGATCCCGACGCCTGGATAGACGCCGGTAGTGCTCGCGCGGATCTCCTCATACTCGTCAGCGTCCAGGAAGGCGGAATGCGGATCGAGCGCGCCGACCATGCCGCGGACAGCGTTGTCCATGAGCTGGTGGTCGTCGACCGGATCCACATACTCGCGCTTCACCCGCTCCATCACCTCGGCGAGGAGCCGCGCGTCCTGCCACGGCAGCACGGCCGGATCGGCGGCCGCGGCCGCCGTCGCATCGCGATCGGCCAGGACGTTGCCGGTCATCGCCACGGCGATGCCTAGGGCCATTCCGGTCAGGAGTACGAGTGTGGTCCGCGATCGGCTCGCCATCGATCAACCTCGGGGAGACGCCGCTCCGATACTACAGGTCCGCGCCGGGCCGCCAAAGCCCGTCAGGAGCCGCACCAGGCCCCCTAGGCCGAGGGGCCTATGACCGTCAACGCAAGCCTTCCGCCGTGCGCTTGCGTGCGCGCTCTTCGTCCGGCGCGACCGGGTAGGCTGCCGCCAGCACCGGCACCTCGAGCAGCAATTCGGCCAGCGGCGTCGGCCTGCCGATCGCGTAGCCCTGGCCGTAGTCGACGCCCAGCGTCGCGATGCGCGTACGGATCTCCTCCGTCTCGACGTACTCGGCGACCGTTTCGATCGACATGCTGCGCGCGAGCTGTGCGATGGCGGACACCATCGAATCCGAGCGCGAGTCGCGCAGGATGTCCCGCACGAAGCTGCCGTCGATCTTCAGGATGTCCACGGGAAGGGATTTCAGATAGGAAAGCGACGACAGCCCCGTGCCGAAGTCATCGAGCGCGATCTGGCAGCCGAGTTTGCGCAACCGGCGCATCAGGAGCTCGGCCTTGGCTATGTTCGCGATGGCCGCGGTCTCTGTGACTTCGAAGCAGAACAGCCGCGGGTCCAGGCCGCTCGATTCGATGGCGTCCACCAGGAAATCCGGGAACTCGTCATCGCTCAGCGACTGGCCGGAAAGGTTGATCGCAAAGCCGAGCGGCCGCGACGCGAGCAGCTCCGCGTGCGGCCGCAGGCTCTGGAGCGTCTTGTTGACCACCCAGCGGTCGATGGTGACCATCAGCTGATAGCGCACGGCGGCGGACATGAAGCGATCGGGTCCGACCGTGACGCCGTCGAGGCCGATCATGCGCAGCAGCACCTCGTAGTGCGGCCGCAGGTCCGGCGAGTCGCCGAGCGGCAGGATCAGCTGGCCGTCGAGGCGGAAACGGTCCTCCGCGATCGCGGCGCGCAGCATGCCGGCGACGTTGATGTCTTCGAAACGCCGGATGATGCTGGCATCGGCGTCCTGGTAGGTTTCCACGCGATTGCGGCCGCGGTCCTTGGCGGCCTTGCACGCGGACTCGGCTTCCGCGATGGCGTGCGTCAGCGACAGGTCGTTGACGTCGAACGCCGCGACGCCGATCGACACGGAAACCCGGGCGCGTGCGTCACCCTGCAGGATGCCGAGCTGCTCGACCCCCTCGCGCAGCGATTCGGCGAAGCGACCGGCGTCCTCAAGCGACGCCGGCAGCAGCACGCAGAACAGGTCGCCGGAGATACGCGCCGCGAGCCCGCCGGAGGGCATGCGCTTGCGGGTCAGTTCGCCGATGCGCTCGATGACCGTGTCCCCGACGTGCATGCCGAGTTCTTCGTTGATCATGTGCAGCTGATCGACGTCCATGAAAAGCGCCGACCAGGGCTTGTCGACCCCGCCGACCTGGGCAACCACGCGACGCATGCGGTTCTCGAGCGCCTGGCGGGTGAGCAGGCCAGTCATGCCGTCGTAGATAGACGCGATGATGCTGGCGGCCTTGCGCGCCAGCAGGTCCACCAGGCGTGCATCGCGCGCCACGAACTTCGCGGCCGTCTCGGCGCGGAACAGCGCGAGCACACCGATCGGCCGGCCACGTGCGTTGCGGACCGGGCAGGACAGAATTCGGAACGGCAGCTGCTGGCCTGTCATCTGGTTGACGATGACCGGCTCGCGGCGCATTTGCGCCATGGACAGGAGCTGGCGATGCATCTTGGCGACGACGCCATGATGCTTGGATTCTCCGTCGCGTGCCTTGATCAGGATCAGGCTCTTGTCCGGGACGATGAGCGCGGTGACGAAGCTGTCGAGATGGCTGCTGCAGCTGTCGAGTATCGACTTCAGATCGTCGGCCCCGTCGCCCGTCGAGGCGTTCCCCTCGCCGGGTCCGGCGAGCAGCACGTCGAGGTCGCGGTCGCGTGCGCTCAAGGAGTCGTGTAGCTGCAGGATTTCGCTTTGCGCGGTCAGGTCGCGCCGCAGGCATTCGAGCGCCGGCCGCAGCAGGCTGGCTACGAAGTTGAACGCCGGAGGTTCCTGGGAACCGCCGGGTTTTGACACGACCGCGACAACGGCGATCAGCGCGTCTTTGTCGCGCAGCCAGAAATAATAGTTGGCCGCGTTGTCCGGCAGGACCTCGATCTGCCCTTCGGAAATCGCGTCCTGTGCCGCCGCGGGGAGTACGGCGTGTACGGCCTTCGAGAGTCCGGCGCCGGCACTGGCCTCGCTCAGGCAGCGGATATCCCCCGCAGCATCGAACACCGCCACGTGCGCCGCGCGCGGCATGAGCGCCCGTACGAGTTGCACGTAGGGTTCCAGGCTCGACCATTGTTTTACGGCCTGTTGAGGTTCTGCTGACATCGCTTCTTCACATGTTGCGCAGCGAAGTGTGCCGTGAGCACCGGGTGGGCGAAGCGACTTATTCGGAGCTTTGAGCCCTCTCCCGCGTGAAGCCCATCACAATTCCAGCGCCGCCGGGCGCCCCTGCGCGCGGACTCAGCGGCCCGGCGGGGCGGAGCTGCGGAACCACGGCCGCGGGTCGACCGGGCGCCCGCCTTTACGGATCTCGAAGTACAGTTCGGGCTGTGCCCGGCCGCCGCTGTCGCCCGCCGCCGCGATTGGTTCACCGGCCGCGACGCGTTCGCCGACGGTCTTGAACAACCGCTCGTTGTGGCCATAGAGGCTGAGATAGCCGTCGCCATGATCGACGATGACGAGCAGTCCCAGCCCAGATAACCAGTCCGCATAAATCACGCGGCCCTGGTAAACGGCGCGCACCGGCGCCCCGCGCTCCGTTGCAACCAGCACGCCGTCCCACCGCACGCCGCCAATGCGCGTTTCGCCGTAGCCCGCCACCACCCGCCCGGTCACCGGCCAGGCTAGTTCACCGCGCAGCTTAGCGAACGCGTCGTTCCGATCGCTCGGGAAATTGACGAGCGCGCGCCGCAGCTCGCGCAGCAGTTTCTCGAGCCCTTCCTGCTGGCGTTGCAGCCGCTCGAGGCTCGCGGCGCGCGAACGGGTCTGCGCCTGCAGGTCCGCGAGCACGGTCCTGCGCTGCGCGCGCGCCTGCTCGAGCCGCGCCAGCTCCGACTTGCGGTCCGCTTCGAGCGCGGCGAGCCGGTCTTCCTCGGCCGCGAGTGCGCGATCGAGCTCGTCGAGCTGCTTCACGTGCAGTTCGATGCGGCCGATTTCCTCGGCACGCGCGCGGCCGAAGTACGCGTAGTAGGCGAACATGCGCCCGGCCCGCGCCGGATCTTTCTGGTTAAGCAGGAGCTTGAGGGGCTCCTCGCGGCCGATGAGGTAGGCCGCTCGCAGCTGCCCGGCGAGCGCCGTGCGCTCGTGTTCGAGCGATGTTTCGCGCTCGTGTAGCTCGAGCGCCAGCTGGGCGCGCCGCGCCGTGCGCTCCTCGCGCTCCACCCGCAGGCGCTCGAGCTGCGTGCGCGCGCCGCTCACCGACTGCTCCGCCGATCGGAGTTCGCGCGCCAGGCGGTCGCGCTGCGCGGCGTCGCGGCTCATCGCCGCGTTGACCCGGTCGATTTCCGCGCGGATTGCGGCGAGATCCCGTGCAGTCTTCTCCGCGTCGCCGGTTGGCGATGCCGCCTGCGCCAGCGAGAGCGCCAGAATGAGCAAAGCAGAACAGCGTTTGGCGATCACGGGCGCAGCAGCGGGTCGGAACCAGCCCGGAGTCTACTCCGCGGGCAGGATCGGTATAATGCGCGGCCCCGCTTTCCGGGCTGATCGCACAAACACTTCCGGCCGGGCCGGCACGCTGGTGACGCATGAATCGGCTGATCGAATACGCCAGCCATCACAGCTGGCTGTTTTCCGCGACCGTCCTGGCGGTCTTCGCCGTCATCGCGTACGAGTGGCGGGAGCGATCGCAGGGCATGCATGCCCTGGCCCCGCAGGAAGTAATTCGTCTCATGAATCACGGCGCGCTGCTCATCGACCTGCGTCCCGCCGAGCAGTTCGGCGCGGGACATATCGCGGGTGCGCGCTCCATGACGGGGGAGGCGATCCTGCAGGCCGGCGAGACCCTGAAGAAGCATCGCGAGAAACCTGTCGTCGTCTACTGCGAGTCGGGCTCGCTCGCCGGGGCGGCCGTGCGGCAGCTCGCGGCGCAGGGCTTCTCCAGGGCCTTCACCCTGCGTGGCGGGCTGGCGGGTTGGCGCGGGGAAAACCTGCCGCTCGCGAAACAGTGAGCGCTGAGACGGGTGCGCGGCCGAGTGCGGACCCGGTGAATGCCGCGCGTGTGATGATGTACTCCACAAAATCGTGCCCTTACTGCGCCTGGGCCCGCGAGCTCCTCGCGCGCAAGCGCCTGCCATTCGAAGACATCGACGTCGGGGCCGATCCGGCGCGCCGCGCCGAGATGCACGGACGCAGCGGCCGCTACACGGTGCCGCAGGTCTTTATCGGTTCCACGCATGTGGGCGGTTACGAGGAATTGCACGCACTCGACTCCGACGGCAGGCTCGACGCGCTGCTCGGCCTCGGGTCCTGACTCCACTGAAGCTCCAATCAAGGGATTTCCCATGTCTACCGATCCATCTTCGACTCCGCCACCGGGCAACGGGCCGGATGAGCCGCAGCTGCAACTGCAGGCGGTCTATCTCAAGGATTGCTCGTTCGAGGCGCCCAACGGTCCGCGTGTGGCGGGCGAGTGGAACCCGCAGGTCTCGCTCGACCTGCAGACCACGGCAAACTCGCTCGCCAACGATGTCCGCGAGGTCGTGCTCACCGTGACGGTGGGCGCGAAGCAGGGCGACGCGACCGTATTCCTCGTCGAGGTGCAGCAGGCCGGGGTGTTCCTCATCCGGCATCTGAGCGACGACGATGCGCGGCGTGCGATCGGAACGGTCTGCCCGAACGTGCTGTTCCCGTACGCGCGTTCCGCCGTGTCGCACCTGGTGACGCAGGGCGGGTTCCCGCAGTTCCTCCTGCCGCCTGTCAACTTCGAGGCGCTGTACGCGCGCTCGCTGAGCGAAGCCCAGAGCCCGACCCAGCAGTAAGCGATCCGCACCGATGAGCGCGCCCGCCGCGCCGACGCAGTCCTCCAGGCCCCGCGGGGCGACAATCGCCGTGCTGGGCGCCGGATCCTGGGGGACGGCCCTCGCAATTCAGTTTGCCCGCGCCGGGCGACCCACCCGCCTCTGGGGCCGGGATGCGCGCGCCGGCGCCGCCATGGAGCGCGACCGGTGCAATGCGCGCTACCTACCGGATGCGGCCTTTCCTCCGAGCCTTAAGGTCGTGCCGGCGATCGCGGCCGGCGTCGACGGTGCGGAAGACGTGCTCGTTGCCGTGCCGAGCCACGCGTTCCGCGAGGTACTGCAGCAGCTCGCGCCGCACCTGCGGCGGAACATGCGGGTCTGCTGGGCAACCAAGGGCTTCGAACTCGATACCGGCCTGCTGCCTCACCAGGTCGCGCGCGAGATCCTCGGCGAATCCTGGCCGGTCGCCGTGCTCTCGGGACCGACTTTCGCGCGCGAGGTAGGTGCGGGGTTGCCGACGGCACTGTCGATCGCCTCCGCGGACGAGGCATTCGCGCGGTCGCTGGCCGAGGGTTTGTCCGCAGACAACTTTCGCGCCTATACCTCGACCGACATCATCGGCGTGGAAGTCGGCGGCGCCGTCAAGAACGTGCTCGCGGTCGCCGCCGGCTTGTCGGACGGCTGCGGCTTCGGCGCCAATACCCGCATCGCGCTCATCACCCGCGGGCTGGTGGAGATGACGCGGCTCGGCGTGGCGCTTGGTGGCCAACGCGAGACCTTCATGGGCCTCGCCGGCCTCGGCGACCTGGTGCTCTCCTGCACCGATGACCAGTCGCGCAATCGCCGCTTCGGCCTGCTGCTGGCGGCCGGCAGGACTGTCGATGAAGCGCTGGCAGAAATCGGGCAGGTCGTCGAGGGCTACCAGGCGGCTCGCGCAGTCCGCGCCGTGGCCGCGCGCACCGGGGTCGACATGCCCATCGCCGCAGCGCTGTACCGCGTGCTCTACGAGAAGCTGTCACCCGCCGATGCGGTGCGTGCGCTCATGCGCCGGCCCGTGAAGGCCGAATTCGACTAGTCGCGCCGCGGCCCGATCGCGGTCGCACCAGCGAAGCCGTTCTGCCGCCATGCTTCGTAGACGACCAGCGCGACGGCGTTCGCGAGGTTGAGGCTCCGGCTCCCGGGCCGCATCGGGATCGACAGCCACTGATGCTCGGGGATCGCCCGGCGCACCGCCGCGGACAGCCCGCGCGAC
This sequence comes from Steroidobacteraceae bacterium, assembly GCA_049691655.1. GTDB lineage: Bacteria > Pseudomonadota > Gammaproteobacteria > Steroidobacterales > Steroidobacteraceae > JBAVOB01. The sequence goes on from JBAVOB010000116.1 coordinate 14,077, forward strand.
TCGGAACCGAAGATGCAGGCATCGCCCGGCTGAAAATTCACCTCGGTGTAGCGGCGGGCGCTACCCGTCTCGACCGCGAACAGGCGCGCCCCGGCGAGCGCGGCGACGCAGGCGGCGAAATCGGCGTGCACCACGACCGTCGCGAGCTCCCCATAGTCGAGTCCGGCCCGGCGCAGGGACTTGCGGTCGAGCTCGAAATCGAACGGCCTCACCAGGTGCAGCGTCACCCCGGAGTTGGCGCTCAGGCGGATCAGGTTGCCGGTGTTCGGCGGGATTTCCGGCTCGACCAGTACGATGTGGAACATGGGCCTTCCGGAGCGGTGCGGTCGAGCCGCGGCGCGCGTGCGATAATCATTGCACGATGGCTGTGGTCCGCGAAGACGTGCCGAACCCGCTCCGCGTCGATTTCTGCGGGCTCGAGTTCGCGTCGCCGATCGTGCTGCTCTCCGGCTGCGTGGGATTCGGCGAGGAATACACCCGCGTCGCGGGCTTCTCCAACCGGGATGCCGGCGCGGTCGTCCTCAAGGGCACGACGGTCGAGCCGCGCCTCGGCAACCGGCCGCATCGCGTCTACGAGACGCCGATGGGCATGCTGAACGCCATCGGCCTGCAAAACCCAGGCGTCGAGTACGTGGTCGGCAACATCCTGCCCACGCTCGATTTCAGCGAGACGCGATTCATCGCCAATGTCTCGGGCTCGACCCTCGACGAGTACGTCGCGGTCACGCGGCGCTTCGAGGATTCGCGCATCGATGCCATCGAGATCAATATCTCCTGCCCGAACGTCAAGGAAGGCGGCGTGCAGTTCGGTAACTACCCCGACATGTCGGCACGCGTCGTCGCTGCGTGCCGCAAGGTGACGAAGAAGCCGCTCATTACCAAGCTCTCCCCCAACCAGACGGACATCCAGGAGAATGCGCGGCGCTGCATCGAGGCCGGGTCCGATGCGCTCGCCGTCATCAACACCATCACCGGGATGGCGATCGACGTGACGACGCGCCGCCCGGTCATCGGCAACGTGCAGGGCGGACTCTCCGGCCCGGCGATCAAGCCGATCGCGCTGCTCAAGGTGTTCCAGGTGCACGAGGTTGCCAAACCGCACCGCGTGCCGATCATCGGCCAGGGTGGCATCTACACGCCACAGGATGCGCTCGAGTTCCTCATCGCCGGCGCCACGGCAATCGGCATCGGTACGTCGCTGTTCTACGACCCGCTGCTGTGCCGCAAGATCAACCAGGGAATCGCCGCATACCTGCGCGCGAACGGACTGCGGACCGTGGGCCACCTCGTCGGATCGCTGGTCCTCGACTAGCCGCGCCCCCTTATCAGGCGCCGGCGACCGGAGCGTCGCGCCCCGCGGCGGGGGGCCGCAGGATCACGGTGCGCGTCGGATGGGCGAACGCGATGCCGTGCTCCTCGAAAGCCGCGTAAATGCGCCGGTTGACCGCATCCAGCGTGTCGAGGTAGTTACGCGGGTCCCGGTTCTCGCAGAAATAACAGATCTCGAAATTCAGCGCCGAGTCCCCGAAGCCGCGCAACAGGCAGTACTCGAGCCGCGCCCCGGCCCGCGAGCGCACTGCGGCCTCGACCAGCCCAGGCACGAGATCGAGTTTTGCGCGCGGCGTCCCGTAGGACACGCCCAGGTTGATGAGCGCGCGCCGCTCGGGCATGCGCCCGAGGTTGCGCACGCGGCTTTTCAGCAGGTCCGCATTCGAGAGGATGATCTGTTCGCCCGAGACGCTGCGCAGGCGCGTGCTCTTGATGCCGATATGCTCGACGGCACCCTCGCAGTCGTCGATCCGCAGCGCGTCGCCGATCGTAAACGGCTTGTCGAGCGCGATCGACAGGGACGCGAACAGGTCGCCGAGGAGCGTCTGCACGGCCAGCGCCACCGCGATGCCGCCGATACCGAGCCCGGCAACGAGCGCGGTGATGTTGACGCCGAGATTGTCGAGTGCGAGCAGCAGCGTGATCGAAAACACGACCGCGCGCGCGACGAACACCAGGATGTTGAGCGAACTGCGGAAGGCCGGATCATCGCCGCGCTGCAGGCGCTGGCGATCGAGAGCGAATCTCACGGCCGCCATCGCCCAGACCGCGACCTGCGCCCAGACGATCAGGATGAGCGCAATCGTGAGCAGGCGCTCGATGCGCGGCGGATGCTCGATGAACCGCGCCCCGACATAGGCAGCGACCGCCCAGAGGAACGCCTGGTGGGTCCGCGCAGTGAGTCGCGCGAGCAGCTCGACACCCGGCAGGACGCGGCGGCTCGCCCATTTGCGTATCCACAGGTCCACCGCGCTCCGGGCGAGCCGCAGCAGTGCGAACGTGACCAGGAACCAGCCGCCGGCGATCGCCCAGTCGCGCAGGCTGTTATGCAGGATCGTCAGGCGCCAGAGATCGGACCAGTGCGGCATGGCGCGATTATAAGCAGGCGCGACCTAACTCTCGTCGTTCTCCAGATCGAGTTCGCGCAACTTCCGCGTCAGCGTGTTGCGCCCCCAGCCGAGGAGCTTGGCCGCGTCCTGGCGGTGACCATGCGTGCGCTTGAGCGCCGCGCGGATCAGCACCCGCTCGAACTCGGGGAGCGCCGTGTCGAGGAGCGCAGGGCCGTTCGTCTGGCGTTCGGCCCACGCCGCCAGCGCCACCGACCAGTTGGCCTCCGGCGGCTGGTTGCCGAGCGCCGCAAGCTCGGCCGGCAGGTCATCGAGATGCACTTCGCGCCCGGGCGCGAGCACGGTGAGCCGGCGGCAAAGATTCACGAGCTCGCGGACATTGCCGGGCCAGTCGTAGTTCACGAGGCGCTCGAGCGCCGGTGCCGATAGCGTCTTCGCCTCGACGCCGAGTTCCTTCGCCGCCACGCGCAGGTAGTGCCGCAGCAGCTCGCCGATATCCTCGCGCCGCGCACGGAGCGGTGGCAGCTCGATGCGGATCACGTTGATGCGGTGGTAGAGGTCCTCGCGAAACAACCCGCGCTTCACCCGGTCCTCGAGGTTCTGGTGCGTCGCCGCGATCACGCGCACGTCCACGCGGATCGGCGTCTGGCCGCCCACCCGGTAAAACTCGTTCTCGGCCAGCACGCGCAGCAGGCGCGTCTGCAGCGGCGTCGACATGTCCCCGATCTCGTCGAGGAACAACGTGCCGCCGTCCGCCTGCTCGAAGCGGCCACGCCGTTGCGTGTCGGCGCCGGTGAAGGCGCCCTTCTCGTGACCGAAGAGCTCCGACTCGAGCAGGTCGGCCGGGATCGCCGATGTGTTCAGCGCCACGAAGGGTTTCGCCGAACGCGGGCTGTGATCATGGAGCGCGCGCGCCACGAGTTCCTTGCCGGTGCCGGATTCCCCCGTGATGAGCACCGTGACGCTCGAGCGCGCGAGCCGGCCGATCGCGCGGAACACCTGCTGCATCGCGGGCGCGCGGCCGAGCAACTCGGGTATCGGCTGGGTCGGCGCGGATGGCGCCGGACTGCGCGCGCTCGCCTGGCCCGCGCGCCGCACCAGGTCGACCGCGGTGTCGATGTCGAAGGGCTTCGCGAGATACTCGAACGCGCCGCTCTCGTAAGCCGAGACGGCGTTACCGAGATCCGCATGGGCCGTCATGACGATCACCGGCAGGTTCGGGCGCGCGTCGTGAATGTGCTTCAGGAGCTCCAGCCCGGACGCGCCGGTCATGCGGATATCGGTGATGAGCACGTCCGGAGCGTCGCTGCGCAGCGCAGCGAGGGCCGGCTCCGCGGCCTCGAACGCCGTTGGAATCATGCCGCCGCCGCGCAGGGCGCGCTCCAGCACCCAGCGGATGGAGGCATCGTCATCGACGAGCCAGACTCGCAGCGCGGCGTCGCTCATGGGGACTCCTCGAGAGGCAGCAGGATCGTGAAGACCGTGCGACCGGACTCGCTCTGGAATTCGATCAGTCCGCCGTGGCGCATCACGAGCGCCTGAGCCACGGCGAGGCCGAGCCCAGTGCCGCTCGCGCGGCCGGTGACGAGCGGATAAAACAGGCAACCGCGAATTTCCGCGGGCACGCCCGGCCCGTTGTCTTCCACCTGGATGCTCGCGACCAGCCGGTGCCGCACGGAACCGATGCTGATGCCCGCCGCGATGCGCGTGCGCAGTACGATCCGGCCGCGCTCGCCGACGGCCTGCAACGCGTTGCGCAACAGGTTGAGCAGCGCCTGGATGATCTGGTTGCGATCGAGCGCCGCGCCCGGAACGCTGGGATCGTAGTCGCGCTCGATCAGTACCGTGGAACGCGCTTCGCTGCGCACCAGGTAATAGACATGCTCGCAGAGCTCATGCACGTTGACCGGCGCTTTTTGCGGCGCGCGCAGCGGACCGGCCATCGAATCCACCAGCGCCGTGAGGCGATCCGCTTCGCCGATGATCACGCTCGTGTATTCGCGCAGCGCGGGATCCGCGAGTTCGCGCTCGAGCAGCTGCGCCGCGCCGCGCAGGCCCCCCAGTGGGTTCTTGATTTCGTGGGCCAGCTGGCGCGTCATCAGCCGGCTGCTGTCGAGCCGCGCCAGCAGGTCCGTCTCGCGTGAAATGCGCTGCCGCTGGGTGGCGTCCGCCAGTTCGAGCAGCAGGCGCGTCCCCGCGGCATCGACATCGAGCGGCGTGATGGTGATATCGACGATGCGCGGATCGCGCAGCGCGTGCGCGGGCCTGAGCGTCAGTTCGTGCTCGGAAAAGCTCTCCCGGGCATCGAGCGCGCGTCGCAGCGTCGCGAGGATGCCATCCGGCTCGCTCAGCAGGTCGGCGAACGGCCGCCCGCGCGCCTGGTTGATGCTCACGCCGAGCACGTTCTGTGCGGCGACGTTCGCGTGCATGACGTGCAGCTGCCGGTCGAGCAGGACGACGCCGGTAGCGAGTGAATCGAGCAGATCGGCGGGATCGAAATCGGAGCGCGCGACCGGCCACGTGTGCTCAATGGCCATTGCCGCTCCCGACGCCACCGCACGCGCCGTCGCGGCCCGGCGCATGCTTATCAATCAGCGGCGGCCGCCCCGCTCCCGCAGTGGAATGACAGTCGGCTGGCGCACGTAAAACGTCACGGCTTTGGCCTGGCACACCACCCGGTGGTCCTCGTTCTCGACCACCGCTGAGACCCGGTGCTGGCCGCGGAAGATCGGTGAGATCGTGAAGATCGTGCCGCCATCGATCCGCTTGCCGTCGAACAGCGCATACGCCTTGTGGCCTTGCTGCAGTCCTGGCTCCAGTTTGAGCCTGGCGGACACCGATTCCACGTTGATGAAGACCTGATCCTTGGTCGGCTCCGCGAGTTCGCAGACAGAATAGCCGGGATTGCGCGCCTGCGGTTCTGCAGCTGACGCGGCCGGCACTGCCGCGGACAGCTGGGCGACCGCCGCCGGCTCGTTCGCTCCCTCGGAAGTCTTCTCCGATCCCCCGATGACCACGCGCTTCGCGCCCGGTGACGGCCGGTCGGAATAACGCGTCACCCCGTCCCTGTCGACGCTGCGGTAGAGCACCGTGCCGTCGGCAAGAGCCGCCACCGCAAACGACGTGGCGAGCAGCAGCGCAATCAGGCGGACTGTCTGGTGGAGCATTGCCATCAAGCATAGTCCCCCGGGCAGCGCTCCGCCAAACCGCAATTTGACCGAATCTCGCAGGCAATTGCGGCTGCCGCGCGCCGGCGGACGACCGGAACCGGCGGCGCACCAGCACGGTCAAAGCCAGCCCCGCCACCGCGCGCCGCCCGTTCATCCGCATCCTTCAGCAGCTGTAGTAGAGCTCGAGCTCGACGGGATGAGTCGACATGCGGAATTTCGTGACTTCCTGCATCTTCAGCGCCATGTAGGAGTCGATGACGTCGTTGGTGAACACGCCGCCGCGAGTCAGGAACTCGCGATCCTTGTCGAGACACTCGAGCGCCATGTCGAGCGAATGACACACCGTCGGAATGTGCTTCGCTTCTTCGGGCTCGAGATCGTAGAGGTCCTTGTCCGCGGGTTCACCGGGATGGAGCTTGTTCTGGATGCCGTCGAGCCCGGCCATCATCATGGCGGCGAACGCGAAATACGGGTTTGCGGATGAATCCGGGAAACGCACCTCGATGCGGCGCGCCTTCGGGTTCGATACCCACGGGATGCGAATCGACGCGGAACGGTTGCGCGCGGAATACGCGAGCATTACCGGCGCTTCGAAGCCCGGCACGAGGCGCTTGTAGCTGTTAGTCCCCGCGTTGGTGAACGCATTCAGCGCCTTGGCGTGCTTGATGATCCCGCCGATGTAATAGAGCGCGAGCTCCGAGAGCCCGCCGTACTTGTCGCCGGCGAACAGTGCCTTGCCGTCCTTCTGGAGCGACTGGTGCACGTGCATCCCGGAACCGTTGTCGCCGACGAGTGGCTTCGGCATGAACGTCGCGGTCTTGCCGTAGCTCGCCGCCACGTTGTGCACTACGTATTTCAGTATCTGGACCTCGTCGGCCTTCTTGATGAGGTTGCCGGCGCCCACGCCGATTTCCGACTGACCGCCGGTGGCAACTTCGTGGTGATGCACCTCGACCATCAGTCCCATCTCCTCGAGCGCCAGGCACATGGCGGAGCGCACATCCTGGAATGCATCGACCGGCGGCACGGGAAAATACCCGCCCTTGATGCCGGGACGATGACCCTTGTTGCCCTCGGCGTACTCGGTGGCCGAATTCCACGCAGCCTGCACCGAATCGATCGTGTAGAACGAGCCGCGCATCTCGCTGCCGAAGCGCACGCTATCGAAGATGAAGAACTCGTTCTCGGGGCCGAACAGCGCGCTGTCGGCAATGCCGGTCGATTTCAGGTACGCCTCGGCGCGCCGCGCGAGCGAACGCGGATCGCGCTCGTAGCCCTGCATGGTCGATGGCTCGATGATGTCGCAGCGGATGTTGACCGTCGCCTCATCGAAGAAAGGATCGATCACCGCAGTGTTGGCATCCGGCATCAGGATCATGTCGGACTCGTTGATGCCCTTCCATCCGGCGATCGAGGAACCGTCGAACATCTTGCCGTCGCGAAACAGATCTTCATCGACGAGCTTCGCGGGAATTGTCACGTGCTGCTCCTTGCCGCGCGTGTCCGTGAAGCGCAGGTCCGCGAACTTAGCTTCCTTCTCTTTGATCAGTTTCAGTACGTCGCTCGGTGTCATGAATGCATCTCCGGATAAGAGGGACGTGACGGCTCGGCAGGCGCCCGGGCGCGTTCGGTGCGCGGTCTTAGTGCAGGGCGCATGCCAACAATAATATCGATCACAATCAAGAAGTTACGCTATTGAGGCAGCCGTTCACCGCACCATTATAGAGCGTTGAGAGGGATCTCTGCACTGAAAAAGAGCAAGCGATCGGAGTGTTTTGGCGCGGCGCGGCGAGATGGGGACCGGGCCGGTCTGTGTTCCCCTGGTCGCTCGACGCTGACAGCGCCTCGGTGGCTCGACGCGTGCGTCGCACCTGGGCCGGCCGCGCCGCCGCGTTGCGTGCCCCCGCGTTGCGTGCCCCCGCGTTGCGTGCCGCCGCGTTGCGTGCAAAGCGTTCGCGCGAGCGGGCAGTAGCGCGAACTCACTGCGCAGGTGCCCGCGCGTGCGGCCAGGCTGTACACCTCAACCGCTATACTGCGTCGTTGGAGCGCGCCAATCCGGGCGCGCGCCATCGCCCGAGCCGATCGCACATGCCTGCACGCCCCGTTCCCAGGTCGCCGCTCTCTTTCCAGCAGCTGATCTTCGCGCTGCAGAACTACTGGTCGGACCGCGGCTGCGTGATCCTGCAGCCGCTCGACATGGAAGTGGGCGCGGGGACCTTTCATACCGCGACGTTCCTGCGCGCAATCGGCCCGGAACCCTGGAGTGCCGCTTATGTGCAGCCGTCGCGACGTCCGACGGACGGCCGATACGGCGACAACCCGTTTCGCCTGCAGCATTACTATCAGTTCCAGGTCGTGATCAAGCCGTCGCCGCTCGACATCCTCGACCAGTATCTTGGGTCGCTGCGCGCGCTCGGACTGGATCCCCTGGTGCACGACGTGCGCTTCGTCGAAGACAACTGGGAATCGCCGACACTCGGTGCCTGGGGCCTCGGCTGGGAAGTGTGGCTGAACGGCATGGAGATCACGCAGTTCACCTACTTCCAGCAGGTAGGCGGCCTCGACTGCAGGCCGGTAACCGGGGAAATCACCTACGGCCTCGAGCGTCTGGCGATGTACCTGCAGGGCGTCGAAAGCATCTTCGATCTCGTGTGGACCGACGGGCCGCTCGGCCGGGTAACTTATGGAGACGTGTTCCATCAGAACGAGGTCGAGCAGTCCGCGTATAACTTCGAGCATGCCGATACCGCGGTGCTGTTCCGCCATTTCGACGAGCACGAGCAGGCCTGCGTGCAGCTGCTCGAAGCGAAGCTCGCTCTGCCTGCCTACGAGCAGGCGCTGAAGGCTTCGCACACGTTCAACCTGCTCGATGCGCGCCACGCGCTTTCCGTCACCGAACGGCAGCGCTTCATCCTGCGCGTGCGAACTCTCGCACGCGGCATCGCGCAGGCCTATTTCGCGAGTCGCGAGGCGCTTGGCTTTCCGCTGCTGAAACCCGTGTCCACGGTCGGCGGGTCACGCCGGCGGGCGCAGGTACCCTCGTGAGCGCGATGCGGCGCAAGACACAGGCGCGACAGCCCGAGGCTCGCGATCTGCTCGTCGAGATCGGCACGGAGGAGCTGCCGCCGCGGGCGCTGCGCGACCTGGAGTGCGCATTCGCCGACGGCGTCAGCGCACGGCTCAAGGACGCGGGCCTGGCGCATGGAGCAGTCCGCTCCTTCGCCACTCCGCGACGGCTTGCAGTGCTGGTGAAGGATCTCGCCGCCCGACAGCCGGACCAGGACATCGTCAAGCGTGGTCCGCCCGCTTCCGCTGCGCGGGATCCGGGCGGGGCCTGGACGCGCGCCGCAACGGCTTTTGCGCAGGCGAATGGCGTGTTGCCCGAGAAACTCGAGCGCCGCACCGAGAGCAAAGGAGAGTTCCTGTATTTCGTCGGCCGGCGCGTGGGCGCGGCGACTCCCGCTCTCGTGCCCAGCATTGTGAGCGAGGCGCTCGCGGCGCTGCCGGTTCCGAAAATGATGCGCTGGGGCACGAGCGATGCGCTGTTCGTGCGCCCGGTGCACTGGGTGCTGATGCTCTGGGGCGGCGCGATCCTCGGCGCGCGCCTGTTCGACCTGCCGGCTGGCCGCGAGACTCGCGGCCACCGCTTCCATGCACCGCGACCTATACGCATCGCGAATCCGGCGGCGTACGAGCAGGCGCTCGCCACGCGCGGCTGGGTCATCGCGGATTTCAGCGCGCGGCGTGCGCGGGTCCGCGACCAGGTCGTGACGCTCGCGGCGAAGCTCGGCGGGGGCGCCGGGAGCCGCGCCGTTTTCGACGACGCATTGCTCGATGAAGTCACTGCACTGGTCGAATGGCCGGTTGCGATCGAAGGCCGGTTCGAGGATCGCTTCCTCGCCTTGCCCCGTGACGTACTGATCTCCACGCTGCAGGCCCACCAGCGCTATTTTCCGGTGGAAGATGCCGCCGGCAGGCTCATGCCGTGGTTCATCGCGGTCAGCAACCTCAAGAGCCGTCAACCGGCCCGCGTACGCGCCGGCAATGAGCGCGTCGTGCGTCCGCGGCTCACGGACGCCGCCTTCTTCTGGGAGCAGGACCGCAAGCTCTCGCTCAACTCGCGGCGCGCAGCCCTCGCCGCCGTCACGTTCCAGGCAAAACTGGGAAGCCTCGCCGACAAGAGTGCGCGCGTGCGTGCGCTCGCTGCCGAGCTGGCGACGGCACTCGGCGGTCAACCGGAGCTCGCTACGCGCGCCGCGGAACTCTGCAAGTGCGACCTGCTCACCGCCATGGTCGGCGAGTTCCCGGACCTGCAGGGAATCATGGGCAGCTACTACGCTCGCGCGGACGGTGAACCGCCGGAAGTGTGCGAAGCGCTGCGTGAGGCCTACCTGCCGCGCGGCGCCGGGGACTCGCTCCCCGCCACGAAATCCGGCGCGGCGTTGTCCCTCGCCGACCGCCTCGACACGCTGGCCGGTATCTTTGCGATCGGACAGAAGCCCTCCGGAACGAAGGATCCATTCGGCCTGCGGCGCGCCGCCATCGGCGTACTGCGCATTCTCATCGAGGGCGGCCACGATCTCGACGTGGTCGCGCTGCTCGAGCGCGCCGTGGCTCTGCAGCCGGTGCGGGGCGTCCGGGTCGCCGCGGAGATCTACGACTACCTGCTCGAGCGGCTGCGCGCGTACCTTGATGAGAATGCGGTCCAACTCGTCGGCGGCCCGGTCACCACCGAGATGTTCGACGCCGTGCTCGCGGCGCGCCCGCGCTCGCCGCTCGATTTCGTCGCGCGCTTGCGCGCGCTCAAGGGATTTCTGGCCGGGCCGGAGGCTGCGAGTCTCATCGCGGCGAACAAGCGCACGGCGAATATCCTCGTGAAGAGTGCCGGCGCAGCGCACCGGACTGACACCGTGGCGCCGGAGGCATTGCGCGAACCTGCCGAAAAGCATCTGCACGCGGCGCTGCAGCGCCACCGGGATTTCGTCCGCCGCGCGATCGAGCGCCAGGATTACGCCGGGGCGCTTGCCGACTTGTCGAAGTTGCGGCCCGAAGTCGACGCATTTTTCGACAATGTGATGGTCATGGATGCCGACCCGACTCTGCGCGCCAACCGCCTGGGCCTGCTCGGCGAACTGCGGAGCCTGTTCACCGGCATCGCCGACCTGTCGCGCCTGCCCGGCTGACCGGCGCGGAGACGCTTAACGACCCATGCAGTGGCTCGGATCGGTCGTCTTCACCGCGTTCCTGCCCTTGTGGACGTTCTGCTACGCGATTTTTTTCGTGGTCGCCTGCAGTCTCCTGCCGCTGCGCAGGCGCATGGTGCTGGTGCGGGTGTGGGCACGGGTGCTGATGGCGGTGCTGCGCTGGACCTGCCGGCTCGATTACGTCGTCGAAGGGCGCGGGAACATCCCGGCCGGCAATCACATCGCGGTGTGGAAACATTCCTCCTCGTGGGAAACCGTGGCCATGGCGCTGGTATTCCCCGACCAGGCGTGGGTGCTCAAACACGAACTGATCTGGATACCGTTCGTCGGCTGGGGTATCCGCCAGATGCGGGCAATCGCGATCGATCGCAGCTCGGGCGCGTCCGCGGTCAACCAGGTGGTCGAGCAGGGGAAGGCGCGTCTCGCCGCAGGACTCTGGCTGATGTTGTTCCCGGAAGGCACTCGCATGACGCCCGGGAAGACTCGCCGCTATGGCGTGAGCGCCGCGCTGCTCGCATCGCAGACCGGCAAGCTCCTGGTACCGGTGGCGCACGATGCCGGCTACTTCTGGCCGCGTCGCGGGCTGCTCAAGAAACCGGGGACCATTCACCTCGTGATCGGGCCTGCCGTCGCGCCAGCCGGACGCGGCCCGCGCGAGATCAACGAGGAACTGCAGCGCTGGATCGAAAACGAAATCCGGCGGCTACGGTCCCGATGACCCACGGCGCACGCCGATCCAGCGCGGGACTTGCCGGCAGTAACGCTCGTAGTCCGCGCCGAACAGAGCGTAGAGCGCCCGTTCCTCAGGCCTGATCTGGGCGACCGTGATCACGATCGCGAACAGCAGCGGCATGACCCATGGGCTGAGCGTGCCGAGCCAGGCGGCCCAGCCGCACAGCAGCAACAGCAATCCGACGTACATCGGATTGCGTGTATATCGATAGAGCCCAGCGGTGACGAGGGCCGTCGCCTTGGACGGATGCAGGGGATTGATGGTCGTGTCGGCGCGGCGAAATCCCATGAGCGCCACGAGGTCGATGATGAAACCGATGGCACCGATCCCCAGGCCGACGCGGTTCCAAGGCCTTGGCAGCAGGCTCGCCAGCGGCAGGGCGCGATTGAGGCCCCACATGGCCGCGCCGGCGCCGAGCGCCCAGACGGGTGGCGGAATCAGGGGTCGCGGCATGAAACTAGGGTGTCACGCCGGGCAGGATCGCGCCAGCTTGCTTCGACGCCTCGCAATCTCCGCCTGCTGCAGCGTACTTGGCCTGCACGCCGCCGCGTGCGCGGCCGCCAACGCTGCGCCGCAACACGCGGCACTGAAGATCGTCGACGATGCCCGACTCCAGCAGGTCGTCGAAGAGGCCCGGTCGCGCTTTCTCGCGCGCCAGCCTTTCGACCGCTTCGACGTCACGGTGCTCATCGCCCATGCCACGCGCTCTGCCGCCGGGCTGAGCGAGGAGTGGTTACGCGCTTCGGTCGGCGGCGACAACCTGGCGTACCCCGCAAGCTGCGTGAAGCTGCCGTACCTCGTGGCCGCGGTGCACTGGTGCCAAGAGCAGCAGCGAGCGCCGGATTGCCTGGATGCGGACGTGCGCCCGATGATTCTCGTCTCCGACAATGTCGCGACGGGCCGCGTGATCGATGCCATCACCGGTACTGCGAACCTCGCTGACGGGAGCGAGGCGCAGTTCAGCGACTGGTTCGAACGGCGCCGCTATCCCGAGCGGGTGCTGGAAAGCCAGTCGCTCCTCGGGTCGCAGCGGCTGTTCACCAAGACCTATCCGACGAACTCCGGCGAGGAACCGACCGGTTTCGAGGCGCGCGCCTGGCGGCAACATGGCCGCAACGCCATGTCGCCCGACCTCGCGGCGCGCCTGATGCTCGCGATCGCCGCGGGTCGCATCGAACCGCAGGCGACCGGGTACATGCGCGATCTGCTACGCCGCGAACGGTTCTCGGCGGACTCGGGTTTTGGCGCCGGACTTCCGCCCGGAGCTACTAGCGAGAACAAGATCGGCTCGGCGTTCGACACGCTGGAGGACATCTCCTATGCGGAGCTGCCCGGCGGCGGCCGGCTGGTGATCGCAGGATTCTCGAACGGCTGGAATCCAGAGGATCCGCCGCCGGGCGATGTGCACCGTCTCGGCGATTTCACCGTCGAGCTGCTGCGTGCCGCACGCGCCGCGCGGCTGCTGCCGCCGGAGCCGATCCCGGGAATCGAGTTTGCAGCGCGCGTGGCGCAGGTCCTCGGCGGAGACTGGCGCGCGCCGGGACCCGAGC
>JBAVOB010000117.1:0-3523 GCA_049691655.1 Steroidobacteraceae bacterium
CGGGGGGCACGCCCCGCGCCGCTACGCGCGACGCCGTTGCCCGCATCCGCGTCCTCGCCTGGCCGGAACGCGAGCATGCGGATCAGCGTCATCTCGAAGCCCGTGCGTGGGTCGGGTGCCAAGGCGAGATCGCGGCGGCCGAGGATCGCCGTCTGGTAGAAAAGTTGCACGTCGGCCGGGGCCAGCGCCTGCGCCAGCCGGGCGAGCACATCCGGCGCATAGTCTGCGTCGCTCGTGAAGTCCTCGACCAGTTGCCGCAGCGCGGTGCGCTGCAGGAGCGCTGCCAGCGCATCGAGCACCTGCTCGTAGTCCGGCGCTCCCTCGTCGAGCGCGCGCGCCGCGGCGAGGAGCGGCGCTGCCTCGCCGGCCGCGAGCAATTCCGCCAGCCGCACGACGTGGCCGCGATCGATGGTCCCAAGCATCGCGCGCGCTTCAGCCTCACCGGCCCTGCCGCCACCGAAGGCGATGAGCTGGTCAAGGAGCGACAAAGCGTCACGCAGGCTTCCATCGGCCGCCTGGGCCACGAGACGCACGCCAGCCGGCTCGAATGGCAACTGCTCCGCGGTCAGGATCTGTGTCAGGCGTCCGCTGATCAGTGCAATCGGCAGCCGCTTCAGGTTGAACTGCAGGCAGCGCGACAACACGGTCGCAGGCAGCTCCTCGGGTTCGGTCGTCGCCAGTAGGAATTTCACGTGCGGCGGCGGCTCCTCGAGCGTCTTGAGCAACGCATTGAACGAGTGCTCCGACAGCATGTGGACTTCGTCGATCAGGTATACCTTGTAACGACCGCGGGTCGGGGTGTACTGCACGTTGTCGAGCAGGTCGCGCGTGTCCTCGACCTTGGTGCGCGAAGCCGCATCTACCTCGATCAGATCGACGAAGCGGCCTTCGTCGATTTCGCGACAGGCCGCGCAGGCGCCGCAGGGACGCGAGCTCACGCCACGCTCGCAGTTGAGGCTCTTGGCGAGCAGCCGCGCGACCGTCGTCTTGCCAACGCCGCGCGTGCCGGTGAACAGGAACGCGTGATGCACGCGCCCCGTGTCGAGCGCGTTTGCGAGCGCCTTGAGCACGTGTTCCTGCCCCACCATTTCGGCGAACGTCCTGGGGCGCCATTTGCGTGCGAGAGCGGTGTAACTCATGTTCTCAGGTTCGCGGCAGCGCAGGTTCGGTGGAGGCGGCCCGCACCAGCCTTGACTCCGGCACTCGACGTCGCCGCTACCGCTGCTCCCTTCCGGGCCTGACGGGGTTTACGGCTGGTCGCCGCGAAGGGGCCGATGCGAGCCACCAGGGTCCGGACGGTGACCGCAGCTGCGGAGAGGGTGGGATTCGAACCCACGAACACCTTGCGATGTTACTTGACTTCCAATCAAGCGCCTTCGACCGCTCGGCCACCTCTCCGATCGACTGTCCAGTGCAATTCCGAGTCGCGGCGAGCCAATCGAATCGGAGCGCAAAGGATAGCATGCCGGCCCCGCGGGCAGTCCGGCGCGCGGCGCAGTCAGCCGGGCGGTTTCGCGGGCGCTGGCTTAGCGGCCGGCGGAGCGCTGGACGGTTTCGGAGCGACGTAACGGGGCGGTTCGTCGAGACACGGCTCTCCCGGGCTGCGCACCCGTTCAGGCTCATTGAGTTCGGGCACACGCAGCGCCGCGCGCGTGTCGGGCGCGTCGAGTCCCGCCGGTACCTTGAGCGGCGGCAGGCTTTGCGCGCCTGCGTAGACGCCGGGCTTGTGGCAGTTGCCGCGCAGCAACTTGCAGGCCCCGAGCGGCAGGCAGGCGAGCACGACTACGACGATCCTCGCGGAGTTCTTCATGACGTTCCTTGCGGCGGGGCCGCGAGCGCCCCTGCGGCGAACAGCGCGGCCCGGACAGTGGGCTGGAAACGGCCGGACAGTTCGGTGAGCGGCAGGCGGATCCCCGAGCCGACCAGTCCCATCTGCAAGAGCGCCCACTTTGCCGGAATAGGATTCGATTCGACAAACAATCCCCGGTGAAGTTCGGCGAGACGTGCGTCGATGCGCGCGGCGAGCGGCGCATCGCGGCGCAACGCCGCCGCAACCATTTCCGTCATCGGTTGCGGCGCCACGTTCGCCGTAACGGAAATCACGCCGCGGGCGCCGGCCAGGATCGCTTCGCGCGCCGTGGCATCATCTCCACTCAGCACGCAGAAATCCGGTCGGCAGCCGGCGATCAGCGCGCGGACGCGCTCGACCCCGGCGACTGCTTCCTTGATCCCGACGATATGTGTCAATTGCGACAGGCGCACCGCTGTGTCCGGCAGCAGATCCACGGCAGTACGGCTCGGGACGTTGTAAACAATCACCGGCACCGTCGCCGCCGCCGCTACCGCCTCGAAATGCAGGTACAGGCCGTCCTGCGTCGGCCGGTTGTAGGCGGGCGTCACGACGAGGAGCGCATCGACGCCGAGCGCCGACATCCAGCGTGCGCGCTCGACAGTAGCCGCCGTGCTGCTGGTGCCGACACCGGCAATGACCGGAATGCGCCCGCGACAGCGATCCACGGCGGCAACGGCCAGGTCACGCATCTCGCTCTCGGTCAACGTCGGGGACTCGCCGGTGGTACCACCGACGACGATGCCGCTGGTGCCGCTTGCGAGCTGGAATTCGAGGAGCCGCGACCAGGCATCGCGGTCGATGGCGCCGTCGGCGTGCATCGGCGTCACGAGAGCGACCAGACTGCCTGTAAACATCGAGTGCCGCACCCAAGCCGCAAGGAGCGCGCGATGTTACGGGCCCGGCCGGCGCCGGAGCAAGCACTGCCCCGGCGCGCCGCCTGCGACGCGCCCTTGCGTCTGCCGTCGCGCGCCCCGCCCCTACCCGCTAAACTGCCGCTCAACAGAAGGGCCCGCGCGCATGAAGCAGCACCTTGCCATCTCCGCGATCGGCACGGATCGAACAGGGATCGTCCACGAGTTCACGCGCGTGATCACGGAGTGCGGCGGCAGCATCAGCGAGAGCCGCATGGTGAGCCTCGGCATGGAGTTCGCGATGCTGCTGCTCGTCTCCGGCAACTGGCACGCGCTCGCGAAACTCGAGACCGAGCTGAAGAAGCTCGCCGACAACTCGGGTTGGAGCTTGCACCTGAAGCGCACGGAGCCGCGCTCCGCGCAGACTGAAATGCTGCCCTACTCGATCGACGTGGTGTGCCTCGACCAGACCGGGATCGTGTCGAACCTGACCGGATTCTTCTCGACCCGCGGCGTCGATATCGCCGAGGTCTCGACGCGCGTGTACCCGGCGGCACATACCGGCGCGCCGATGTTCTCCATCCAGATGATCGCTAACGTGCCGAGCCGCATTCACGTCGCGCAGCTGCGCGAGGAATTCCTGGAGCTGTGCGATTCTTTGAACCTCGACGCGATCCTGGAACCCGTCAAGTCGTGAGCGCGTGCGCGGAGGTGCCGTGAGCAAGTCAAAGGTCGCCACCCGGACCGGGGGCGGCGGGGTCGCTGTCGACGCCCGAGTGCCGGATTTCACGGTGCCGGACAGCGCGGGCCGCCCCTGGCG
>JBAVOB010000118.1:0-1925 GCA_049691655.1 Steroidobacteraceae bacterium
CACCCTCACGCGAATTCGTCGGGAACTCGCGCGGGTGAAGAGATAGTCCGCTCCCGGTGGAAACACCGGGCCGAAGTGAATCCCTTGGTCGTAGGTTCGAATCCTACCGGGCCCACCATCCAGCCGCCGCGTGCAGTCGCAGTACGCTATGGCTGGTTCGCGTAGGTCTTGACCAGGCGGTACATGAATTCGCGCCCCTCGAGGAGCGAATTCACGCCGACATATTCATTGAGTCCGTGGATGTTGCCGAGATCCGGCCCGATGAATATTCCCTCGATTCCGTAGGTAGGAATACCCACTGCGTTCAGAAACTGACCGTCGGTTGCGCCGGGCTGCATCATCGGCACGACCGGGATGCCGGGCCAGAACTGCGTGGTCAGTTTCTCGAGCGGGCCGACGATGGCGGCCGTCAAGGGTGGCGGTGGCGAGCTCGGTCCGCGGATCTCGAGGGTCGTCACCTTGACGGCCGCGTCGGCAACTGTTTCTTCGAGCTGACGCCGCACCGTCTCCTGCGCCACACCGGGGAAGATGCGGCAGTTGATATTGGCACGCGCGCGCTGCGGCAGCGCGTTCGTCGCGTGGCCGGCATCGAGCAGGGTTGCGACGCACGTCGTCCGCAGCATCGCATTCCAGCTCGGATCTTGCGCCGCGACGAGCGCGATCGCCCGCGCGTCGCTGGGATCGTGCACCAGTGCGCTCATGGCGTTCGCGATCCCGGTCTCGCCCTTCGCAGCCTGGATCTTCGCCATGCCGGTGAAATACGCGCGATTGCCGTCGCTGAACTGCGCCGGAAACTCGTATGCCGCAATCCGCGTCAATGCGGCCGCGAGGTGATAAATCGCGTTGTCCTTCACGGGCCGCGAGCTGTGGCCACCGCGATTCGTCACTTCGAGCCGGAAATTCTGCGAAGTCTTCTCGCCGGCCTGGATCTGCATCAGGACGCGATGACCCTGCGCATCGAGCTCGCCCCAGGCGCCCTCGTTGATGGCGAACGCCGCGTCGATCAGCGCGCGCTGATTCTGCGCAAGCCATTGCGCGCCATTGAATGCGCCACTCGTCTCCTCGCCGCAGGTCAGCGCGAGTTTCAGCGTATGCCGCGGCCGGGCCTTCTCTTCGCTCAGCCGGATCAAGGTGTCCACCCAGATCGCCGCCTCGGCCTTGTCATCCATCGCGCCGCGCGCGTAGAAGTTGCCGTTCTCCTCGATCAGTTTGAACGGATCGCGCGTCCAGTCCTCGCGCTTCGCCTCCACGGTGTCGATGTGAGCCAGCAGCAGGATGGCTTTGCTCTTGCGGTCGCGGCCCGGAAAGGTCGCGACGAGCCCGCCTTCCTTCGGATGGTCGGGAGCCGCAAACGGGTGCAGGTCGGAAGCCGGCAAGCCGGCCGCCTTGAGCCGTGCAGCGATGCGCTCCGCGGCCAGCGTGCAGTTTCCCGCGGAGAGAGTCGTGTTGGTCTCGACCAGCTCCTTATAAAGATCGCGGAATCGCTGCTCCCCGGGGCCGCGTTCGGCGTGGACGGCCGGTACCGCCCCGATCAGCGTCGCGGCGATGCACGCCGCAACGACCTTGTCGATGAGTGTCGATATCATGGCTCGCTCGCTCGCTGGCCGCTGCCGTTGGGTGAATCATCGACGGGAAGTCAGGCGCCGTCCAGCGACCGATGGAGCCCCGTCCGCCCGCTGCGTGCTGCGCGCGCGTCGTGTCGCGCCCGCTGCAGGGTGCATTACGAAGTCTTCACCATAGTTTCATGGTGGCGCCTGGTAAACGCTGCGACGCTAGCGGGCAATGCTGGCGCATCCAACCGGCTGCGCCCGTTCATGGAGGATCGATATGCGAGTCTTAATGGCTTTGAGTGCAATCAGCGTGTTGGCGTTGGCGGGACCGGTCGTGACCAGCGCGCAGGGCGCGGCGGCGACGGTCACCTGCAA
>JBAVOB010000119.1:0-7151 GCA_049691655.1 Steroidobacteraceae bacterium
GGCTTGGCGGGCGGAATCGCGGGGCCGGGCGGAGCCGCCGCGGCCGGGCGCGTGGCGCGGCTCTGGAGCGACGCGAGCACGCCCGAGGTCATGTCGATGCTCTGATTGGCGTAGATCACGCCGTCCGCGAGCACCAGGTCGAAATTCTGCGCCTTGGCGTAGGCGCGAACTTCCTCGATCAAAGTGCGCTGCAGCCGCGACATCTCCTCGTTGCGGCGCGCGTTGAAATCGTCCTGCAACTCCTGCTGCCGACGGCCGAACTCCCGCGCGTTGTCGCGCAGGTCCTTCTCCGCCGCCGCGCGCTGGTCGGCGCTCATCGTAGCGCCGTCCTTCTGCAACTTGTCTTCCTTGGCCTTGAGCGCCACCTGCAGGTTCTGCAGGTCGCGCTGCTTCGGCGCGAACTCCGTGCGAATCGCATCGAGGGCGGTCTTGGCCTGCGGCGACTCCTCCATGAGACGCCCGTAATCCACGACGCCGATCTTGGTTTCAGCCGCGGCCGGCGCCATCGCCGCCAGCGCCGCACCGGAAACCGCCGTCAAGACCAAAGCCTGCAGAATCTTCACGCTGAATGCTCCTCCCGAGTCCGAATCCGACCGCTGCGCACGGTCAAAAGGCCTGCCCGACCGAGAACTGGAATTGCTCCTTCTCGTCCGGATAGGTGATGCCATTGCCGCGGTCGGCATTGAGCGGAATGGCGTAGCTGAACCGGAAAATGCCAAGCGGCGCCAGCCACTGCACCGCAATCCCCGTCGAATACTTCAACTTATCATACTTGAGCCGGTAGTCGACCGGGGTCACCCCATCCAGGCCGGTGAAGGCATACCCGGAACCCGTCGCAAACACGTTGCCGATGTCGTAGAACCAGCTGGCGCGGACCGATGAACGGAATTTCTCCGGTGTCGGGAAGATCACCTCGGCATGGGCCACGACCTTGAGATTGCCGCCATAGGGGTTGCCAAAATTGTCCTTCGGTCCGAGGCGGCTCTCGCGGTAGCCGCGTACGCTGTCCGGGCCGCCCGCGAAGAAATTGCGGAACGGCGGCAGCGCGGTCGTCTTGCCGATATCCTGGCCGAAATCTACTTCGCCGCCGAGCGACAGGGCCCACCGTCCCCACAGCGGGATGAACTTGATGACTTCGTAACTCGCGGTCCAGTACTTGACCTCGCTCCCGGGCAGCGTGTACGAGAGAGAAACGGAATGGCGCGTACCGCGATTCGGGAAAATCGCGCGGTTGCGCGTATCGAAGCTCCAGCCCGCGATCAGTTCATAGGTCCTGAACTTCGAGCCGTAGATGGGAGTGCAGATCGTGTCGTACACCACTTTCCCATTGGCATCGACCACCGCCACGCCGTTCGCATCCAGCTGCGCGACCAGGCCGCAGATCGAGCGCTGGAACGGGTGGCCGTTGTTCGGGCTCTGCACCCAGCTGATCGCTTGGGCCGCGCTGCCGGTCGAGGTGAGCAGATCGGCGTCCTGGAACGACAGGCCGAAACGCACTCCCTGGAACTCGGTGATCGGATAGCCGTAATCGATGCCCGCGGCAAACGTCTTGGAGGAGAAGTCCGAGGACGCCGAGGTGAACTGCGTAACGTTGCGGTAGTTGAGCGAGAGCGTGCGCGCGACGCCGTCGATGGTGCGATAGGGATCGGTGTGCGAGATGCTGTAAACCTTGGAGAATTGTCCGGCGTTCAGCTCGACGGCCACCCGCTCGCCGCTGCCCAGGAAGTTACTGTCCGCATAGTTGCCGTTCAGGATGATGCTCTGCGACGCCGAATAGCCGATGCCGCCGCCGAGCTGCGCGCTCGGGCCCTCCTTGATCTGGAAATCGACGTCCACGAGGTCCGGTGAGCCGGGCACGGGCGTCGTCTCGGATTCGACCTTTTCGATGTACGGCAGCCGCTGCAGACGCTGCTTGGAGCGCTCCAGCGCGACGTTGGACAGCGCCGCGCCCTCGAGCTGCCGCATCTCGCGCCGCAGCACCACGTCGTTGATCTTGGTGACGTTCGAGAACGTGATGTGCCGCACATAAGCGCGGTTGCCCGGGTCCACCATCAACGTGAGTGCAATCGACTTGTTAGCCTCGTCCGGAGTCGGCACGGGATCGACCTTGGCGAACGCATAGCCGTCCGCCCCCAGGCGATTCTGGATCAGCTCCTGGGTGGCGGTGATCTGCTTGCGCGAGAAGGTCTGTCCCGGCTTGACCAACAGGTAGCTCTTCAGCTCGCTCTCGGGCACGACGAAGGTGCCCGCGAGCTTCACGTCCGACACCTTGTACACATCGCCTTCGTCGACGTTGACCGTGATGAATATGTCGTCCTTCTCGGGCGCGATGGCCACCTGCGTCGATTCGATCTGGAAATTGGCGTAGCCGCGATCCATGTAGAACGACCGCAGCTTCTCCAGGTCGCCCTGCAGCTGCTCGCGCGAATAGCGGTCGTTCTGCTTGTACCAGGAGAGCCAGTTGGGCGTCTTCAGCTCGAAGTCGTCCAGGATCTTCTTGTCCGCGAACCGCGTCGTGCCGACGAGATTGATCTGGCGGATGCGCGCGCGCTTGCCTTCCTTGATGTCGATCTTCACCTTGACGCGATTGTTGGCCAGTTCCTCGACTTTCGAATCGATCTTCACCCCGTATTTGCCGCGGCTGAAGTACTGATCCGTGAGGTACTGCTGGACATCTTCCAGCACCGAGCGGTCGAAAGTCTTGCCGGTCGCCAGACCGACGTTGCGCAAGCTCTTATTCAGATCCTCGGTCTTGATGTCCTTATTGCCCTTGACCTCGAAACTCTCGATGGCGGGGCGCTCGAGCACGGCGACGACGAGCGTGCTGCCGTCGCGACGCAGCTCCACGTCGCGGAAGAATCCCGTTTCGTACAGCGCGCGCAGCGCTTCGCGCACCCGCTGGCCCGACAACCGGTCGCCGATGTTCACGGGCAGGTAGTTATAGACGGTGCCCTCGGAGATCCGCTGCAATCCCTCCACCCGGATATCGCCCACCACGAAGTCGCTGACGTCCTGCGCACTGCCGCCAGTTGGGCGCGCCAACAGCGCAAGCAACGCGAGAACGGTACAACGGCCTGGAGCCACTGATTTCACACGGATGCTGCCAGTCAGCGCTGCGTTAGGCGCGTCAGCCGAGCTGACGGGCAAGGTCGTTGTAGATCGCGACGCCCATGAGCAGCAGGAGCAGCGCGATGCCGAGCTGCTGGCCGAGTGCCTGCGTGCGCTCGGACAGCGGGCGGCCTTTCAGCCACTCGATCGCCTGGATGACGATCTGGCCGCCGTCGAGGATCGGGATGGGCAAGAGGTTGAGGAACCCGAGGCTCAGGCTGATGAGAACCAGAAACTCGAGGAACGGGGCTGCTCCCGCGTGCGCCGAATCGCCGGCGAACTCCGCAATAGAGATCGGGCCGCTCAGATTCTTGATCGAGACCTGGCCGGTGAGCATGCGGAAGAACAGCCGCGCCTGCAGCCGCGTCTTGCTCCAGGCTTCGCGCACCGCTGCGACGCCGGCCGCCGGCACGGACAGCTCCGTGTGACGCAACATGCTCTGCGGCAGGCTCGGCCCGGTCGGCACCGAAATGCCGATGCGCCCGACGCGCTTGCCGTCTTCGGTAACGCTGCCAATGGTCAACCGCACGGTGCTTGCGGATCCGCCGCGGCGATAGGTGATCGCAGTGGTCTCGCCGGGTCGCCCGGCGATGCGCGCCGGTACGTCCCGGAAATCCCGTACGGTCTCCCCATCGATCGCGAGGATGATATCGCCAGCCTTCAGGCCCGCGCGCGCAGCCGCGCCTTCCGGATCGGCGCGGCCGACGACCGCCGGCACCGGCGGCTCCCAGAATCCGAAACCGAGTCCCCGGAACAACTGCGACGGTTCGGTGAGCCGACGGCGCTGCGTGGGGTCCGCAACGGACAACTCTGCTGCCGCGAACGCGCCACTCTCGTGCAATACCCTGAGCCGCGCCACGCCATCATCGCTCATCGCGTCGATCAGGCCGAACACTACGTCGCGCTGGCCGACGACACGCTCACCATTGATCGCGAGAATTTCATCGCCCGGGCGCAATCCTGCCTGGGCCGCGACGGACGCGGCCCGCACGTCCCCGACCACGGGCTTGACATCGGTGATGCCGAGCGCTGCAAACATCGCCCACAGCACCAGGATGGCGAACGCGATATTGAAGACGGGACCGGCGAGCAACACGACGATCCGCTGCCATGGCGGCCTGCTCGTGAACGCACGATGCGCTTCGGCCGGGTCGACGGTGCCTTCGCGCGCATCGAGCATCTTCACGTAGCCGCCGAGAGGAATGGCCGCGATCACATACTCGGTGTGGTCCGGCGCCGCGCCGACGCGCTTCCAGAGCGGCTTGCCGAAACCGACAGAGAAACGCAGCACCTTGAAGCCGAGCCGGCGCGCAACCCAGAAATGGCCGAATTCGTGAACGGTCACGAGCAGCCCGACGGCCACCGCGAACCACAGCGCGTACCACGCGAAATTCATCCGATCGCACTCCGCTCGCGGCCCGCTCGGGCCAACGTGAATTCCCTGGCCCGGGCCCGTGCCTCTGCGTCGGCTGCGAGCACGTCGTCGAGCGCGCAGACCCGCCCCGTCGCGGTTTTCTGCATGACCGCATCAATGACCGACGTAATGTCGCTAAAGTTCAACGCGCCCTGCAGGAAGGCCTCCACGGCCACCTCGTTCGCAGCGTTCAGCACGGCGGGTGCGAGCCCGCCCGCGCGGGCCGCTGCCTGCGCCAGCGCCAGGCACTGAAACCGGCCGAGATCCACCGCCTCGAAGTCCAGGGTGCCGACGCGCGCGAGATCGAGAAATTGTACACCGGAATCGAGGCGTTCCGGCCAGCCGAGTGCCTGGGCGATAGGGGTGCGCATATCGGGCGATCCGAGTTGCGCCAGGACGGAGCCGTCGCGGTATTCGACCAGCGAATGCACGATGCTCTGCCGGTGGATGAGCACCTCGACCTGCGCCGGCTCGAGGCCAAAAAACAGGCACGCTTCGATGTACTCGAGCCCCTTGTTCATCAGCGTCGCGGAGTCGACCGAGATCTTGCGACCCATCGACCAGCGCGGGTGCGCGCAGGCTTGGGACGGCGTGGCACGCGCGATCGCGTCGGCGGGCCAGTCGAGGAATGGGCCGCCGGAGGCTGTCAGCAGAACGCGGCGCACGCCAGGCGGCGGCCGTCCGGCTGCCGAACCGTGCGGCAGGCACTGGAAGATGGCGTTGTGTTCACTGTCGATCGGTAGCAGCACGGCGCCGGATGCCTGCGCTGCCTGCAGCAGCAGCGGCCCGGCCATCACCAGCGACTCCTTGTTGGCGATCAGCAGGCGCTTGCCCGCTTGCGCGGCCGCGAAGGTGGAACGCAGCCCCGCCGCGCCGACGATGGCCGCCACGACGTAATCGACGTCGGCACTCGATGCAATTTCGGCAAGCGCCTCGGCCCCCGCCGCGACGCGCGTCGGAATCCGCTGCGCGGCCAGCCGCTCCGCCAGCTCGCGCGCCGCAACCGGATCGACGAGCACCGCATGATCGGGGCGAAACCGTGCGCATTGCGCCGCGAGCTTGCTTGCGTTGGCGCGCGCCCCGAGCGCGACGACACGAAAGCGCTCCGGGTGACGCGCGAGGACATCGAGCGCGCTGTCGCCGATGCTGCCCGTCGCACCGAGCACCGCGACGCCGATCATGGCACGACCTCGGTAAGCAGCAGCCCGAAGAGGAAAACCGGCGCCGACGCGGTGACGCTATCGATGCGGTCCATGACACCGCCATGCCCGGGGATCAACCAGCCGCTGTCCTTCAGGCCGGCGTAGCGCTTGAACATGCTTTCGGTAAGGTCGCCAACGACCGAAAATGCAACCGCGGCGACGCTGACGAGCACGAACGGGACGGCCGGCACATGCAGCGCGAACACACCACCCGCTGCGACGAGTGCGCTGAGCATCATGCCGCCGAGAACCCCCTCCCAGGTCTTGCCGGGCGAGACACGCGGCGCGAGCTTCACACGGCCGTAGCTGCGCCCTGCGAAATACGCGCCACTATCCGCAGCCCAGACGAGTACAAGCGCAAACAACGTCAAGGCGCTGCCGTGCGGCTGCGTGAGGCGCAGGCGCAGCAGCGCGATCCACATCGGCACGAGCACGCAGATGCCGGCGAGGGCAACCGACCACGGCCGCACGCGTTGCGGTGCGATCGACAGCCAGGCGAGCGCGCACAGCCACCAGAGACTCGCGGCGAACAGCAGCGCGCGGCGGCCCGCGCCGCCCGTCGTCACCCGCCATGCGAGCGGCAGCAGCGCCGCGATCAGCACAACGAAGAGCGCGCGCAGCAGGCGCGAATCGATGCGCAGGAACCCCGACCACTCCCAGGCGCCGGCCAGAACGACCGCGGTGAGCAACACGAGCGTCGCGGCGGGCGGCAGCGCGAACAGCACAACGAGCAGGCTCGCCACGAGCGCCACCGCGGTAACCACCCGCACCCGCAGAGCGTCGCTCAAGCGCCGGCCCCGGCCGCGCGCTCGGGCGTAGCGAGTCCGAAGCGCCGTTCGCGGCGCGCGAAATACTCCAGGGCGGCGTCGAAGTGCGCAACGGAGAAATCCGGCCAGAGCACCTCGGTGAACCACAGCTCCGTGTACGCCAGGTTCCAGAGCAGGAAATTGCTGATACGCCGCTCGCCACCGGTGCGGATGAACAGGTCCGGATCCGGCAGGTCCGCGAGCGCGAGCTCGCGCGCGAACCGCGCTTCGTCGATATCCTCGGGGCGCAGCGCGCCCGAGGCCGCAGCGCGCGCCAGGCGCCGCACCGCCTCGACGATGTCCCAGCGCCCGCCATAGCTCACCGCGACCTGGAGCTGCAGTCCGCCGTTCGACGCCGTGCGTTGCTCGGCATCGGCCATGCGGGACTGCAAACGCACCGCGAGCGTCGACCGGTCGCCGATGAACCGCAGCCGCACGCGATTCTCCCGCAGGCTCTCGACCTCGCGATCCAGCGCATCCACGAACAGCGTCATCAGGCTTGCGACTTCCTCGCCGGGGCGGCGCCAGTTCTCGCTCGAGAAAGCGAAGAGCGTCAGCGCCGCGATGCCGCGCTGCGCGGCGGTCTCGATCGCCATGCGGACCGGCGCGACGCCCTCGCGA
>JBAVOB010000120.1:0-21841 GCA_049691655.1 Steroidobacteraceae bacterium
AGGTGGATGAGATCCTCGCCGTGCTGCGGCCCGACACGCTGCAGAGCGACGCGGCCGATTTTGAGCGCCTGCGATTACCGCGCGACTTACCGCGTTTGCCGGTGCTGCGTGCGGGCGCTGCGCCGCCCGAGCCGTTGCCGCTGCGCTGTCTCTTCGAGGGCCCGGCGAGCGGCGCCGGTGCCACGAGTGGTTGGGTGCAGGCCGCGCGGCTCGCGCGCCAGACCGAGCTCGTGCTCGCGGGCGGGCTGCACGCCGGGAATGTGGCCGAGGCCATCCGCCGTGTTGCGCCGTATGGCCTCGACGTGTCGAGCGGCGTAGAGGAACGTCCGGGCGTCAAGAGTTCTGCGAGAATCGAATCCTTTGTCAGGGCGGCCCGAGCCGCGCTCCGGGAGACACAGTGAGGCAACCGACCGCATCGCTCGGTGAACGCGAGCGGCTGCTGGCCGAGTCGATCGCCGGCAGGTTCCCCGATGCGCGCGGGCGCTTTGGTCCCTACGGTGGCCGCTACGTGCCCGAGACGTTGATCCCCGCGCTCGATCGCCTTACCGAGGGCGTGCGCGAGCATCTGCATGCGGAAGCTTTCCAGAAAGAGTTCCACGTGCAATTGCGCGACTGGGTCGGGCGCCCGACGGCGCTCACGTTCGCGGCGAATCTCTCGCGGCGCTGGGGCGCGGAAGTGTGGCTCAAGCGCGAGGATCTCGCGCACACGGGAGCGCATAAGATCAACAATGCCGTAGGACAGGTGCTGCTTGCCAGGCGCCTCGGCGCCCGACGCATCGTCGCGGAAACCGGCGCGGGCCAGCACGGGGTGGCGAGCGCCGCCGCATGCGCGCGGCTCGGGCTGCCGTGCACTGTTTACATGGGCGCGATCGACATCGAGCGGCAGGCGCCGAACGTCGGGCGCATGAAACTCCTCGGCGCGGCCGTTGTGCCCGTGACCGGCGGCGACCAGACGCTGCGGGCAGCGATCGACGAGGCGCTGCGCGACTGGGTGTCCGATCCGCTCGCGACTTACTACCTGCTGGGATCCGTGGTGGGCCCGCATCCCTATCCTTATCTGGTGCGCGAATTACAAGCGGTGATCGGGCGCGAGGCGCGCGCACAGCTGCTCGAGCGCACCGGCGCTCTGCCCGACGCGGTCATCGCCTGCGTCGGCGGCGGCTCCAACTCGATCGGCCTGTTTCACGCGTTCATCGCCGATCGCGCGGTCGAAATCCTCGGCCTCGAGGCGGGTGGCCGCGGCACCGGGCTTGGAGACAATTCCGCGACGCTGGCCTACGGGACACCGGGCGTGCTGCAAGGTACCTACTCGCTTTTGTTGCAGGATGCCGACGGCCAGATCCAGCAGACGCATTCGATATCGGCGGGTCTCGACTATCCGGGTGTCGGACCGGAGCACGCATTGTTGCTGCACACGGGACGCGTGCGCTACGAAGCTGCGAGCGACGACGATGCGCTCGCCGCGGTACGCGAGTGCTGCGAGGCCGAGGGAATCCTGCCCGCGCTGGAATCCGCGCACGCGTTCGCCGGGGCGAAGCGCTGGGCGAGAGATCATCCCGGCAAGCGCGTGCTCATCGGGCTCTCAGGTCGTGGCGACAAGGACATGCCCACGCTGCAGCGCACGTTGATCAGCCAGATCGAGCAGCAACAGGGCGCGCGGCGGTGAGTGTCGCGTTGCCGCGTGAGCGGATCTCGGCTGCCATCGCGGCGGCGCAAGGCCGTGGGGCGCCGGCGCTCGTCGCCTTCCTCACCGCCGGCTATCCGAGCCGCGCGAAATTCCGCGAGCACCTGCGCGCCGTCGCCGCGGCCGCGGACGTGGTCGAGATCGGCGTGCCATTCACCGATCCGATGGCCGATGGCGTGACGATTCAGCGATCGAGCCACGCGGCGCTGCAGCAGGGCGTCTCGCTGCGCTGGATACTCGAGGAACTGGGCGCGAGCGGGCCGCACGCGGTGCCACTCCTTCTCATGAGTTATCTCAATCCGCTGCTCGCGCTCGGCC
This sequence comes from Steroidobacteraceae bacterium, assembly GCA_049691655.1. GTDB lineage: Bacteria > Pseudomonadota > Gammaproteobacteria > Steroidobacterales > Steroidobacteraceae > JBAVOB01. The sequence goes on from JBAVOB010000120.1 coordinate 2,003, forward strand.
TAGAATCGCTCGCCGCCGCCGCCGCCCGCGCGGGCGTCTGCGGATTCATCGTTCCCGACCTGCCGTTCGATGAAAGCGCAGACCTGCGTGCCGCGCTCGAACCTCACGGGCTCGCACTCGTGCAGATGGTGACGCCGGTGACGACGCCGCAGCGGATGCAGCTGCTCTGCGGCGCGAGCCAGGGCTTCGTGTACGCGGTCACGATGACGGGCACTACGGGCAGGAATGCCGTACCCAATGACGTCGTGGCCTACCTCGATCGGGTGCGCGGCGTCGCATCGGTCCCGGTCTGCGCCGGTTTTGGGATCCGCAGCCGCGAGCAGGTGGCGCGACTGCGCGGCCATGTGGCGGGCGTCATCGTCGGCTCGGCGCTCGTTGAAGTGCTCGAGCGCGGCGAGGATCCGGCGGCCTGGCTTGCGACACTCCGGCCCACGGCGTGACGCAGGCTCCGGCTGCACCGCGCCTCGGGCTCGCGATCCTGCTCGCGGCCCTGTCGATGGTAAGCCCGTTCTCGATCGACACTTTCTTTCCTTCGTTTCGCGCGATCTCCGCGGAATTCCACCTCAACGAATTCCAGATCCAGCAAACGCTCACCGCCTATGTCTTTCCCTACGGCTTTATGGCTCTAGTTCACGGGCCGCTCTCGGACGCGCTCGGCCGCCGGCCGATCGTCATCTGGGGCCTGACCCTGTATGCGCTGGCATCGATCGGCTGCGCACTGGCGCCGAGCTTCGCAACGCTGATTGCGTTTCGGGCCATGCAGGGCATGACTGCCGGCGCCGGCATGATTGCGGCGCGCGCGATCGTGCGTGATCTGTACGACGGACCGCAGGCGCAGCAGCTCATGAGTACGATCACCATGATTATGGGAATCGCGCCCGCGGTCGCGCCCATCCTCGGTGGCTGGATTCACGTCACCAGCGGCTGGCGGGCCGTATTCGTCTTCATGACGTTGATCGGCGCCGGGCTGGTCGTGGCGAGCGCGTTGCGACTGCCCGAGACGCATCCCCCGCAGCAGCGCCGGCCGTTCCGGCTGCGCGCGCTGATCGCCGCGAACTGGTCGGTTGCCAGGCATCCCGAGTCGATGCTGCTCGCGACCGCAAATGGGCTGAGCTTCGCTGTCGTCCTCATGTATATCGGTGCTGCGCCGGCGATCGTTCTCGACCAGTGGAAAATGACGGAGACCCAGTTCGCCGCGCTGTTCGTGCCGTCCATCGGCGGTTTCGTCACCGGGGCGCTCGTGTCGGGGCGTCTCGCCGGGCGCACGCGCCGCGAGCGGCAACTGCGCATCGGCTTCGCGATCATGCTCGCCGCCGTCCTGGTGCGCTGCGCGCTGCACGGCAGCGGCGTCGCGGTTCCGGTCCTCGCTCAGCAGACACTGTTGTTCTGCAGCGCGGCCGGCGTGCAGATCGCCGGCCCGATACTCGCGCTGCGCCTCCTTGACCTGTTCCCGCACGCCCGCGGCTCCGCGGCTTCGGTGCAGTCCTTCGTCGCGCTGATGATCATGGCGTTCGTGTTCGGCGCCGTGGTTCCAGCGATCCACGGTTCGCTGCTCGGGCTGGCTGTCGGCTCGGGTTTGGCAGCGATGCTCTCGGCCGGTTTCACCTGGGCCGGCAAGCGGGTACGCTCACGACCGGGTGCGGCATGAGCGTGGCAACCATCACTATCGATCGGCGCTTTCGGGGCCCGGATGCCTCGGCCCACGGCGGCTATTTCGCCGGGCGTGTCGCTGCGCTTGCCGACCGGCTCGTCAGCGTGCGGCTGCATCGTCCGCCGCCGCTCGATACACCGCTGCGCGTGCGGCGCGAGCCTGACGGCGGGCTCTGTGTGCTGCACGAGGACACGGCGGTCGCCGAGGCGCGGCCCGCTGCGCTCGAGCTGCGCCCGCCGCGTCCACCTACCTATATCGAAGCGCTGGAAGTGGCGTGCCAGCATCGCGCATACGCGTCGAGCCCCTATCGCGAGTGTTTCGTGTGCGGCGCGGCCCGGCAGCGCGGCGACGGACTGCGGATCCACCCGGGCACGGTCGGTGACGGCAGGGTCGCCGCGGCCTGGATCCCCGATCCGTCGCTTGCCGGACCGGACGGCAAAGTGAAGGCCGAGTTCCTGTGGGCCGCCCTCGATTGTCCCGGGTACTACGCGTCGAGCCCCGATGGTCGGCCCATGCTGCTCGGGGAGTTCACCGCACACGCCGATCGTCTCGTGCACGCCGATGAGCCCTGCGTGCTCATCGGCTGGCGCATAAGTTCGAGCGGCCGCAAGCACGCAGCTGGCACCGCGATCTTCGACGAGGATGGCGAGCTCTGCGGGGTCGCGCGCGGGTTGTGGATCGAGCCGCGGGCGTCCGCGGAATGAATGCGCCCGGGATCAGCGCCTCCAGAACGCGACGATGACCACGCCGCCCGCCAGCGCCAGGGCCCAGCCCGGCCACTGCGGGCCACTTGCCGTTGCCAGCCACACGATGCCGCCGAGCAGCAGCGCGCTGCCGACGGTGATCGCGTCACGCCGCCGGCCGGATGTGCCAATCACCTCGCGCATCGACTCGGAGTCCACTCCCGCGGCTGGCGCCTGGACCGGGCCCTCCTGCGCGCGCTGCACGACGCCCCGCACGAGCGGCGGCAGTGCGCGCAGGGCATCGACGAGATCGGGTAGTTGCTGGCGCAGCGTCTCCATCAGCGTGCGTCCGCTGACGCGCTCCGCCATCCATTGCCTCAGGATCGGGCTCGCAGTGGCCCAGATGTCGAGCTCGGGGTAGAGCTCGCGGCCCAGCCCTTCGACGTTGAGCAACGTCTTCTCGAGCAACACCAGTTGCGGCTGCACCTGCACGTCGAAGCGCCTGGCGATCTGGAACAGACGCAGCAGCACCGCGCCAAAGGAAATTTCCTTCAACGGCTTGTTGAAGATCGGCTCGCACACCGTCCGCACCGCGGACTCCATTTCGTCGATACGCGCGGTCGCCGGCACCCAGCCTGATTCCAGGTGCAGCACCGCGACCCGGCGGTAGTCACGATCGAACACCGCGAGGAAATTCTCGGCGAGATAGTACTGGTCGCGCGGGTCGAGCGTGCCGACGATGCCGAAGTCCACCGCCGCGTACCGCGGGTTCCGCGGATCGTCGGTGAGCACGAAGATGTTCCCGGGGTGCATATCCGCATGGAAGAAGTTGTGACGGAACACCTGCGTGAAGAAGATTTCGACACCGTTGCGCGCGAGCTTCTGGATGTCGACATTGCGCTTGCGCAGCTCCTGCAGGTCGCTGATCTGCACGCCGTGGATGCGCTCCATCACCATGACGTCGCTGCGGCAGTAGTCCCAGTAGACCTCGGGTACATAAAGTTGCGTCGAGCCGGCGAAGTTGCGCTTCAGCTGCGATGCGTTTGCCGCCTCGCGCAGCAGGTCGAGTTCGTCGAGGATGGTTTTCTCGTATTCCCTGACGAGTTCGCGTGGGCGCAGCCGCCGGCTGTCCGGGGCATAGCGCTCGGCAAGCGCGGCGATAGCGTGCAGCACCTCGAGATCGCGGCCAATTACCTCGCGCATGCCCGGCCGCAGCACCTTGACGATGACCTCACGACCCTCGAGGGCCAGCGCAGCGCTGCCCGCACCGGCAGGCGGCGCCGCGAGGGTGGCCACATGCACCTGGGCGATGGAGGCAGCCGCGAGCGGCGTCTCGTCGAAATCGCGGAACAGTTCGCCGATCGGCTGGCCGAAAGCGCGTTCGATCGTCGCGCTCGCCACGGATCCCGGGAAAGGCGGCACACGGTCCTGGAGCTTCGCGAGTTCGTCGGCGAGGTCCGCCGGCAGCAGGTCGCGGCGCGTCGATACGGCCTGCCCGAACTTCACGTAGATCGGCCCGAGTTCCTCCAGCGCGAGCCGCAGACGCTCGCCGCGCGTGGCACCGCGCCGCCGCTGGAACCAGGTCCACGGCGAAAGATAGAAGAGGAATCGCAACGGGCGGTAGAGGTGCGTCGCCTGGACGAAGTCATCGAGCCCGTGTCGCACCAGCACGCGCTGGATCTCGACCAGGCGTGCAATGACGCGCAATTTCACGGGCGCGCACCGCGACCTTTGCCGGCGAGCGCGGCGAGGCGTGCTTCCAGCCGGTCCACGTCCTCGCGCAGTGCATCCACTTCGCGCATCTGGCTGTCCGCTTCGGCTCGCGGCACGAGGTCGCCGCGCTCATGACTGAGGTACTCAGCGATATTGCGCACCGTGGTATCCGCCGTTCGTCTGCCCCAGCCGAGCGCCATGCGCACGAAACGCGCCGCGTAATGCGCCGGCGCGTCACCTACGAACTGCGCGAGAGCCTCCTCGATGTCCGGCCGCAAGAGCATGGCAAGCTCGCGGAACTGCTGCGCGATTTCGGCGTCGCCCGTGATCTGCACGTCGCCGCGGTGGATCACGGCCTCGGGGTCAGAGCCGGCGAGCGCGAGCAGCGCCAGCGGGGAACCGAGGACCTGCGCCTCGGGCGGCTTGTTGGCCGGCGCCTGCGCCGCACCCCCGCGGATCAGTCGCAGCGAAGTGCCGGCCGATTCGACGACGATCGAAAAGATTCCGCCGGTGGCCTCGACGCCGAGCCGGCGGCCGTTGAGTTCGCGGCATAATTCCTGCGCTCGCGGCGATTGCGGCAGGTTGCGGTTGAGCGCGTTCTCGAGCAGTTCAGTGAGCATCGGGCGCTCAGTAGCGATAGCCGCGGTGCACCGCCACGATGCCGCCGCTGAGATTGTGATACCGGCAATCGTCCAGACCCGCTGCGCGCATCATGCCGAGAAGCTTTTCCTGGTCCGGATGCATGCGGATTGACTCGGCCAGATACCTGTAGCTGGCTGAATCGTGCGCGACCAGTTTCCCGAGCAGCGGCAGCACGCGGAACGAGTACAGGTCGTAGAGTGGCTTCAGCCCCGGCGCGACGGGCTGCGAGAATTCGAGCACCAGCAACTGCCCGCCGGGTCGCAGCACGCGGCGCATCGAGGCGAGGGCACGCGCCTTGTCCGTGACGTTCCGCAGCCCGAAGCCGATCGTTACGCAGTCGAAGCAGGCATCGGCGAACGGCAGCGCCTCCGCATTGGCCACCGCAAACGCGACGTTCGCAACCTGTCCCTGATTGATGAGGCGGTCGCGGCCGCGCTGCAGCATCGCGTCGTTGATGTCCGTGAGCACCACCAGTCCGCGTTCGCCGACCTGCTTCGCGAGGCCCGCCGCGAGATCGCCTGTGCCGCCCGCAACATCGAGCGCGCGCTGGCCGGGGCGCAGGTTCGCGAGCGACAGTGTGAAACGCTTCCAGATCCGATGCACGCCGGCTGACATCAGATCGTTCATCAGGTCGTAGTTGTCCGCCACGGAATCGAACACGGCGCGCACCCGCGACTGTTTCTCGTCCCACGCGACTTTCTCGTAGCCGAAGTCGGTGCTCTTGTTCTTCTGTTCCTGCTTCACGGGGTCTGCCGGGAGCGCCCTGCGGCTGAACGTGCATTCTATCGGTGCGGGCTGGCAAACTCACCGGAAACAGGAGCACTGCATGCACAGGGCGCTCAAGATTGCAGCCACGCTCGCGGTGACGTTGTGCGCAGCGGCGCCCCTTGCCCGAGCGGGCTGTTCGGAGCCGCTGGGCACGCGTTCCGGGCCGATCGAGGCAGCCTGCCACGATCTCGCGACAAGCGGTGTCACGCGCAGTTATCGGGCTTACGTGCCTCGGCACCTGCAGCACCCGGCCCCGCTGCTCATCGTCCTGCACGGTGGCCAGGGCGATGCGGCCGGCATGGAGCGCTTGACGCGCGCGGCGTTCAACCGTCTCGCAGACCAGAGTGGCGCGTTGATCGTGTATCCGGAGGGCATCGGCCGCAGCTGGAACGATGGCCGTGACGACAGCGTCACGCGTGCGACCAGGGAGCGCGTGGACGACGTGGGTTTTCTGCGCGCCGTAGTGAGCGAGCTGGATCGACGCTACGGTGTGCGGCGCGACGGCGTCTTCGCTACCGGAATTTCCAACGGAGCGCTGATGTCGCTGCGGCTGGCCTGTGACGCGGCGGACATGGTGTCCGGAATCGTCGCGGTCGCGGGCAACCTGGCCGCATCGCTCGGGCCGCGGTGCGAGCCGGCTCGGCCAATCCGTGTCGCCTTCATCAACGGTACGCGCGATCCGCTCGTGCCCTGGCAGGGTGGTGGCGTCGGCTTTGCCGGGCGCCGCGGCGATGTCTGGTCGGCCGAGCGCAGCTTCTCCTGGTTCGCCGGCCGCTTCCACTGCCGGGATCGGGGTGCCGATCCGCGCATCGACCGCGTGGCGGCGGATGGCACGGCACTCATCCTGTCGCGGGCGCGCGGCTGCGACCGCCCATCCGAGGTGCGGCTGTACCGCATCGAAGGCGGTGGGCACACGTGGCCGGGAGGCGTCGCCTACGCGCCGGAGTTTCTCGTCGGCAAGGTCAGTCAGGAGCTGGACGCTGCCTTGGAGGTCGCGCGGTTTCTCTTCGGTGTCGAATTTTCTTACAGCGGCAGTGAACACCTAAACTGAAGTTTACGTAACCCAATGATTTTTAAGGCAACGCTCGCGCTGGCGCGCTTCCTGCTTTATCTCAGGTCAGAGAATACGAACCGCTAGGGAACCGGACGAAGAACAATACGACCAGGGAATGGCGAGAAGGGCCCGCGAGGGCCCTTTCTTTTTTGCACGGCCCTATTTCCGGGAAGCGATCCCTAGCTTGGCGAGTCGCTCGAGGTAGCGCCGCCAGTTCGCCTCATGCTCGCGACCGAGGTCCCGCAGGTATTTCCACGAGTACAGGCCGGTATCGTGGCCATCATCGAACACGAGCCGCACGGCATACTGACCGACCGGCTCGACGTCCCTGATGACCACGTTTTCCTTGCCGAGGACCAGCGTTTCCTGCCCGGGTCCGTGTCCCTTGACCTCGGCCGAGGGTGAATACACGCGCAGGTATTCGAAAGGCAACTCGTAGCGCTCATCCTGGTCGAAGGTGACGTCGAGAACGCGTGACTTCGTGCGCAGTCTGATTTCGGTGGGAACAGGATCGCTCATCCGTGCATTATGCGGCGCCACGGTGACATTTCGCCGCTGTTGCCTATACTCCCGCGAGTCCCTGTTCGCGGGGCGAGGGCCGCTCTAGAGCATGCAACCGACCGATACTTCGCAACCCGACTACTACCATAAAGTCGTAGATTGCCAGTGGGCCTGCCCGGCCCACACCGACGTTCCCGAGTACATCCGGCTGATCGCCCAGGGCCGGTTTACCGATGCCTACATGGTAAACCGCGAGTCGAACGTGTTTCCCGGCATTCTCGGGCGCGTGTGCGACCGGCCGTGCGAACCGGCGTGCCGCCGCGGGCGCGTCGAGAAGAAGCCGGTGGCGATCTGTCGCCTGAAGCGCGTTGCCGCTGACCACAAGGATGACGTCAAGGGCCTGCTGCCGAAGATTCCGAAGCTGAAAAACGGCCAGCGCATCGCCTGCGTGGGAGCGGGCTGCGCTTCGCTCACTGTCGCTAACGACCTGCTGCCGCTCGGCTACGAAGTGACGATCTTCGAGCAGTACGGCGAGCCCGGCGGCCTGATGCGCACGAACATTCCCTCCTTCCGCCTGCCGCAGGCCGTGCTCACGGAAGAGATCGGGATGATCCTCGGCATGGGCGTCGATCTGCAGCTCAACCATCCGATCCGCTCGATGCGGAGCCTGCTCGAGCAGGGGAAATTCGCCGCCGTGTTCGTCGGCTCGGGAGCGCCGCGAGGCAAGGAGCTGAAGCTCCCCGGACGCGAGGCGGGGGCCGCGAACATTCACATAGGAATTACCTGGCTCGAGTCGGTGGCTTTCGGGCACATTGACAGGATCGGCGCGAACGCGCTGATCATCGGCGTCGGCAACACGGCGATGGATTGCTGTCGCACGTCGCTGCGGCTCGGCGCGAGCAACGTGAAGGTGATGGCACGCAAGCCGCGGCAGTTCTTCAAGGCCTCGGAATGGGAACTCGAAGACGCCGAGGAGGAGCGCGTCCAGATCGTCGTGAATCGTTCGCCGCAGTCATTCGTGATCGAGGACGGCCGGCTGCGGGGCATGCTGTTCGACGTCATGGAGTACGACATCGATGCGCGCGGGAGAATCACGGCGGAGCGCGTGACCGGCGAGGAATTCATCGCGGCCGACGACGTGATTCTCGCCATCGGCCAGGAGAACGCGTTTCCGTGGATCGAGCGCGACCTCGGCATTGCATTCGACAAGTGGGACGTGCCGCAGGTCGACCCGGTCACCTTTCAGTCGACCCGCGAAGGGGTGTTCTTCGGCGGCGACGCCGCGTTCGGTCCGAAGAACATCATCTGGGCGGTCGAGCACGGCCATCAGGCCGCGATCTCCATCCACAAGTATTGCCAGAGCGAACCGGTTGCGCAGCGGCTCGCGCCCGGTGTCAACCTGCAGAGCCGCAAGATGGGAATGCACGAGTGGTCCTATTCGAATGACTACACGCCGGTCGAGCGGCGGCTGATGCCGCACGTTTCGCTCAAGGAGCGCTTCAAGAAAATCAACATCGAAGTGGAACTCGGCTTCACGGCGGAGCAGGCTGCCGAAGAGGTGCAGCGTTGCCTCAACTGCGACGTGCAAACCGTGTTCGAGGCCAAGCTCTGCATCGAGTGCGACGCGTGCCTCGACATCTGCCCCGTCGACTGCCTCACGATCACGCACAACGGCGAGGAAGCGGACTTGCGCGCGCGCCTGAAGGCGCCTGCAAAGAACCTGGCACAGGCGCTGTACGTCTCCGCTGCGCTCCCGCAGACGGGCCGGGTGATGGTAAAGGACGAGGACCTGTGCGTGCACTGCGGCCTGTGCGCCGAGCGCTGTCCGACGGCCGCGTGGGACATGCAGAAATCCCTCATCCACTGGCCGCTCGCCGCGGCGGAGGCGGCGGCCTCAACGGCAAAACAGCCCAAGATCGCCTAGTTCCTTCGTTCAACGACAGCCCAACGGATCGCAGCATGCCGCCCGCTCAAGCGCCCTCGCGCGTCAACGACTTCGTCATCAAGATCGCGACCGTCAACGGCACGGGCTCGGCGAGCGCCAACTCGCTGCTGATGAAGTCGATCTTCAGGAGCGGCATTCCCGTGATGGGCAAGAACTACTTCCCGTCGAACATCCAGGGCCTGCCGACCTGGTACGAGATCCGCGTGACCCGGGACGGCCATGTGGCGCGATCGGGGGCCGTTGACATCATGGTCGCGATGAACGCCGAGACTTATGGGCGAGACGCGCGCGAGGTGACGAGCGGCGGCTACCTGATTTACGACTCGACCTGGCCCAGGCCGGCGCTGTGCAAGCGCGAGGACATCACCGTGATCGGGGTGCCGCTCGCCAGGCTCTGCAACGAGAGCTTCTCCGGCGTGCGCACGCGCATCCTGATGAAGAACATTTGCTACGCCGGCGTTCTTGCGGCATTGCTCGATCTCGACATCGCGAAGATTCGCGAGCTGCTCGCCGAGACCTATGCCAAGAAACCGGCGCTGGTCGACAGCAACATGAAGGCGATCCAGCTCGGCTACGACTACGCGAAACAGAACGTGCAGTGTCCGCTGCCGCTGCGCATCGAGCCGATGAACAAGACTGCCGGCTTCATCATGATCGATGGCAACACCGCGGCGGGACTCGGCGCGGTATTCGCCGGGGCGACCGTGGCAGGCTGGTATCCCATCACGCCGTCGACCTCGTTGATGGACGCATACAAGAGCTTCGCGGACCGGATGCGTGTCGATCCGCAGACGGGCCGGAAGAACTTCGCGTTCATCCAGGCGGAAGACGAACTCGCAGCCATCGGCATCGCGATCGGAGCTTCGTGGAACGGCGCGCGGGCCTTCACGGCGACCTCCGGCCCGGGCATCTCCCTGATGAACGAATTCCTTGGGCTCGCTTATTACGCCGAGGTCCCGGTCGTCGTGTTCGACGTCCAGCGCGTCGGTCCTTCGACCGGCATGCCGACCCGTACGCAGCAAGGCGATGTCCTCAAGTGCGCATACGCGTCGCACGGAGACACCAAGCACGTGTGCCTCTACCCGCGTGATCCGGAGGAGTGCTTCTATTTTGCGCGCGAAGCGTTTGACCTCACCGAGCGCCTGCAGACACCCGTGCTCGTGCTCTCGGACCTCGACATAGGCATGAACGACTGGATGTGTCCCGATCTCAAGTGGGATGACGCTTATCGCCCGGATCGCGGCAAGGTGCTGACGCTGGAGGAGATCGCGCAGCTCGACAAGTTCTACCGCTATCTCGACAAGGACGACGATGGCATTCCCTATCGCACGCTTCCCGGCGTGCATCCGAAGGGCGCTTACTTCACGCGCGGCTCGGGGCACACGCAGTACGGCGCCTATACCGAGGATTCCGCGGAGTACCAGATCGTGCTCGATCGCCTGGTGCGCAAGTTCCAGACCGCGAAAAAACTGGTGCCGAAGGCCGTGATCGAGAATGCAGGGGAGAAGACTGACCTGGCGATCGTATCGCTCGGCAGCTGCGACGGCGCCGTGCACGAGGCGCTCGGTGCGCTCAAGGCGATGGACATCGCTCTCGATTACATGCGCGTGCGGGCTTTCCCGTTCGGCGAAGAGGTGGAACGATTCCTCGCGGCGCACGCCAGGATCTTCGTGGTCGAGCAGAATCGCGACGCGCAGCTGAAATCGCTCCTCACGCTCGAGACCGGCGTGGAGAAAGCCAGGCTCCGCTCGCTCCTGCATTACAGCGGGCTGCCGATCTCCTCGCGCTTCATCATCGACGGCGTGCTCGGCGAGGTGCTGCCGGGCCAGCAGCGCGTCAAGGCCGTCCCGGCCGCGGAGACGCAGCGCTCATGACATTCATTCCCAAGCCGAAGGTCACGCATCCTTCGCTGCCGAAGAACGCGCTTGGATTCACGCGCCGCGATTATGAAGGCGCGCTGTCGACCCTGTGCGCCGGCTGCGGCCACGATTCGATCACCGCCGCGATCATCGAAAGCGTGTGGGGACTCGCGCTCGCGCCGCAGAATCTCGTCAAGCTCTCCGGCATCGGCTGCTCGTCGAAGACCACGGCTTATTTTGTGGGCGGCGGGCACGGCTTCAATTCCGTGCACGGCCGCATGCCGGCGATCGCCATGGGGGCCAATGCCGCGAATCGCCGGTTGCATTACATCGGCGTCTCGGGCGACGGCGACACCCTGTCGATCGGCCTCGGGCAGTTCTGCCATGCGATCCGGCGCAACATCGACATGCTGTACATCATCGAGAACAACGGCGTGTACGGACTGACCAAGGGCCAGTTTTCCGCCTCGGCCGACATCGGCACCAAGGCGAAGAAGGGCGAGGTCAACCAGCAGGCGCCGATCGACCCGGTGCTGCTCGCGATGACGCTCGGCGCGGGTTTCGTAGCGCGCAGCTTCTCGGGTGACAGGGAGCAGCTGGTGCCGCTCATCCAGGCGGGGTTGAGCCACCGCGGCTTCGCGCTCATCGACGTGCTCTCCCCGTGCGTGACGTTCAACGATCACGAAGGCTCGACCAAGAGTTATGCCTATACGCGCGAGCATTACGAGCCGGCGGTGCATGCGGATTTCATCCCGTTCGAGCGCGAGATCAAGGCCACCTACGCCGCGGGCGAGACGCTCCCGGTCGTGATGCACGACGGCAGCCGCATCCTGTTGCGCAAGCTCGACAACTCGTACGATCCGACCAATCGGGTCGCGGCTACGACGTACCTGCAGGAGCGCATGCGCCACGGCGAGCACCTGACCGGGTTGCTGTTCGTCGAGCCGGAGCAGAAGGATTTTCACGATCAAAATGGCACGCCGGACGAACCGCTCAACGCGCTGCCATGGGAAAAACTCTCGCCCGGCGCCAGGGCGCTCGAGAAAGTGATCGCGCGCTATCGATGAGCTAGACTGCGCGCGCGTTTCTCAGCGCGCAGTCTCGGAGTGAGGAATCATGGGCAAGGGTGACCAGCGGTCGCGTCGTGGCAAGATCTACCGGGGTTCGTTCGGGAAGTCCCGGCCGAAGAGTCCGAAGAAGAACCAGAAGCCGACGAAAAAGAAGTTCGGCCGGAAATAGCCGGCACTGCGGAGACCCATGTGGGGCGCCGGCGTGCGTCGATCGCTACGGAGTCTCGGTCGCTCGGCTCGCCGCGGGCGCACTGCGAGATGCCTTGCGGGCCATGATGTCGCGCACCATCTCGAGTCCCGTGTGTGGGCAGGGTGGAAGATCCACATCGGTCGTGCCCATCGCAGTGACCCGATCGCCCCATCGAAGCAGGTGGGCGCCGAAAGTGAGCCCGGCGCCGAAGCCCGTCAACAGGACGAGCGCGCCCGGCCTGATGCGTTTCTCCTCTAACGACTCGCACAACCCTACCGGCACCGTTGCCGCGGACATGTTGCCGTAGCGCTCCAGGTTGACGAAGACGCGCTCCATCGGGACATGGGCACGCTTGGCGACCGCTTCGATGATGCGCAGGTTCGCCTGGTGCGGCACCACGAGGTCGATCTGTTCCGCCGTCACGCCAGCCCTGCGCAGCACGGCTTCGCACGCGTCCGACATGCCGTGCACCGCCTTGCGGAAGATTTCCTGGCCCTCGAATACCCATTGCGTCTCGCCGTTGAACCACCCGCAATTGGCGTAAGCGCCGCCCATGCCGTGCACGCGCAGGATCTCGCGCGCGTCGCCGTAACAGCCGAGCCGCTCCGCGAGCAACCCCTCATCGCGCTCGCTCGCCTCGAGTACCACTGCCGCCATGCCGTCGCCGAAGAGCACGGCGACATTACGGTTGGTCCAATCCATGTAGCGCGAAATCAGTTCCCCGCCGATCACGAGCGCGCGGCGTATCACGCTGCCGCGGATCATTCCCGCCGCTGTGCTCAGGGCGTAGAGGAAGCTCGTGCACGCGGTATTGACGTCCATCGCGCCGCAACCCGAAACGCCAAGCCGCGCCTGGATGCCGGAGGCCATGTTGGGCACCTGGTCGTCGAAGCTGCAGGTGCCGAAAACGATGAGGTCGAGGTCCGTCGCCTTCAGCCCCGCGCAGGCGAGGGCGCGGAGCGAGGCGATATAACCCAGCTCACCGAGCGATACGTGCGAAATGCGCCGCTCGCGAATCCCGGTGCGCGTCTGGATCCATGCGTCATCCGTTTGGAGAAACGTCGACAGATCGCCGTTGGAAAGCACCGCCGGCGGCATGCATTTGCCCCAGCCTGTTATGGTGGCGTTGGCCAAGGGACGTCCTCGCGTGCGCAGGCCCGCAGGATACCCTGTTCGCGGCCGTCTGCGCTGCGCGGGCTCTCAACCCCCGCCAGACGGACGCTGCACGCTGGACGCCACGCCGCGCGAGCCGAAGAACACCGAGCCGGCGCCGACGGACGGATAGTAGTAGTACCAGACCGTCTTGCCGGCGAGCTCGAAGACTTTCGTCGGCGGCCCGATTAGCGCCTGCACGTCGCTCTCGGTCAGGCCTGCGTGGATCCTGTGCCAGGCCAGCCGCGGTACGACCGGCGTTGATGCATCGATCGTCGGTGCGAGGTGAGCGGTGGACGTTACGGGCCGCGGCGTCCCCTGCGCGACAAGCCCGGAGGTGGACGCGTCCGGAGCGGTCGGGCGTGGTATGAGCGGCGATTGCGCGCGCGCAGCCTCGAGAGCCCGCAGTCGCGCATCGAAGCCCTGCACGAGCGATTTGATCTGCTCGAGTTGCCCGCGCAGCGCAGCGATTTCATCGTCCGCGCACGCCGCAGGGGCGAGCAGGGCAAGCACGATCAACGTAAGCGCGCCGCGGGCCCGATCGCGGGCCGCCGCGCGGACCTTCACGGCTGCGCCTGCAGGTAGGTAGCGACCGCCTGCATCTCCGCGACCTTGAGGCCCTGGGCGACGCCGTGCATGACGGCCACGTCCCGCAGATTGCTGTGGAACGACTTGAGCTGCTTCAGAATGTACTGGGAATGCTGCCCGGCGAGCCGGGGAAAGTCGGCGAGCCCGTGGGCGTCAGGGCCGTGGCACGTCGCGCAGGCCGGAACGCCGGCGCTCTCGACTCCCTGGGTGAATATCTCCTTGCCACGTGCCGTCGTGGCGGCAGCAGAAGCGCGTCCGGCGCGCGGCGACTGCGCCGCATAGTAGTCCGCCAGGGCATCGATCACCGGGTCATCGAGATTCGCCGCCATGCCCCACATGTACCCGATAGCGTCTGGATCGCCGCGGGTCTGAGCCTTGAACGCATGCAGCTGGGCGGCGAGATATTTCGCGCTCTGCCCCGCGAGCCGCGGGTATTTCGGCTGTTCGCTGTTGCCGCGCGGTCCGTGACAGGTTCCGCAGACCCCGATCGCAAGTCGCTCCGCACGCGCCTTGGTCAGCGCGTCGATCTCGGCGGCCATGGTGCCGCCCGCCACACACGCGAGCAGCATTGCGCCCGCGATGACTGTCATGTGTTTCATACCGTCGTCTCCTTCAAGCCTGCGCCGTTCGCGCGTCCCCGATCGGCACACGGGCCGGTTCCATCAGTATGCAAACCAGATGAGTGCATACAGCGTGTCGTTGTCGGAAGCATTACGCCCCACGCCGTCGTAGTTGGTGCCGCCTCCGTTGAACTTCGAGTACGCCGTGTACTGCAACGTGAACTTGGTATTCAACCACGGCAGGTAGTTCACTTCGGCGATCCAGCCACGCGTGTCCGGTGAACTCGCGGCGCTGGTGACGACACCCGGATCGCCGCTGCCTGCAACGGGCGCGAAGTACAGGCCCGTGTCGGTGCTCCCCTTGGTGGAGAAGAAGCCCAGCGTGCCGCCCAGCTTGCGCTGGTAGTAATAGCTGAGGGCGAGGCGCGTGGTCGTCAGGTCGTTGGACGCACGCTCGACGCTGTCCGCCTCGAAGCTTGCATTGAGCGTCATCGCCTCGTGGATGCGCGTCGCCGTGACCGTGAACAGGTGCTCATCGCCGAGGAACTGGTACTGCAGATCTTCGGCGACATCGCGGAACTCGTTCTTCAACCCCTGCAGCGGCATCGGCTCGTTGTCCACTGCGCCCGGCAGCAGGTTGACGTCGAGGCCGTAAGCGCCTGCTTCCAGCGAGTGCCGCCCCCAGCTGTATTCATAGGCGACGCGCCAGTAGGGGGCGAGCCCGCTGATCACGTTCGAGGTGGCACCATCGAGCGGGCCGGCAGCCTGAGTCAGTGTGTTGACCGCGCCTTGCGGGGCCGAACGGTAACCTCCGAGCTCCAGGTACAGGGATTCATTCCAGTAGAGATAGGCGCTGACCCCTGCCACTGCCTGCCCCAGCGTTCCGTCGATCTGTGCCGCGGCGATCGGTGAGACCGCTGCGTTGCTCGACTGCGACGGGAATCCGAACGCCGGCGTGGTATTCCACAGATCCTGCAGCGTGGGATTGTTGTTCAGAGAAACGCCATACACGAGACTGCGGCCGCTTGGCAGCACGATCAGGTCCGCGAACCGCAGATCGAGGTTGTCGATGCCGACGCTACCGCTGTCGTTGCCATAGGTAAGCTGCAGGAAGGCGCCGAGGCGTGGCGCGATCTTGCCCGCGTAAAAGATGCTGACCTGCTGCGGGAAGGCGACCGTGCCGTTCTGCGAGCGCGCCGCTACGGCGGGATTCGAGGCATCGGGGACGCCCCTGCTCAGCTGCGTGTCCGAGGCCTGCACCATGATCGAGATCGGCGGGGTCTGGCTCAGGTCGAGCAACTCGCCGCGCCGCGAATCCATGCCGCGCACCTGGCGCAGGTTGTCGAGCACGTAACCGTTCGCCTTGAACGTGCGACCAAAGTGCGTGAGCTCGGGAAAGACGGTGTGGCAGGCCTCGCAGGCCATGCCAGTCTGGCGCGCGAAACTCGGCACCGCGTGCGCCGGCATACCCCAGACCAGTGCGAGCAGAATTGTGACCAGACGGATCCGCATGGCGGCTTCTCCCGAGTGCCAGTTTCCCGCGCATACTGGGTACCCCTATTCCCGCGTGCTATGCGTACAAACCACAGCGATTTCGACGGCGCCGCTCACGCGCCCCGCCGGGCTGGTCCGGCCGTCCCGCGGGTGAACCCGGTGCTGCGGCGAGTTCTCGGGTGTCGGTTCGCCGTTGTGGCGACGCCAAGCTCGGCGTGCGCGCGAGGCTGAAGCAGGAGGCCATATGTTTCTCGGTCACTATGCGGTCGCGTTCGGCGCAAAGCGCGCCGCACCCGCTGTTTCGCTGGGAACTTTGTTGGCCGCGGCAACCTTTCTGGACTTGCTCTGGCCGGTGCTGGTGATCGCCGGCATCGAGCGCGCGGTCGCGGTTCCCGGCATCACGGCTTTTACGCCGCTCGAGTTCACTCACTACCCCATCTCGCACAGTCTCTGGATGAGCGTCGTATGGGGTCTTGCATTCGCCGGTAGTTACTTTCTCGCCAAACGCAAACCCCTGGCGGCCACCGTGCTGGGATTGCTGGTGGTCAGCCACTGGTTGCTCGACGCGGTGGCTCACCGGCCCGACCTGCCGCTGACGCTCGGCGGCGACACGCGCGTTGGCCTCGGATTGTGGAATTCAATCCCCGGAACGCTCGCGGTCGAGCTCGGCATGTTCGCACTGGGTCTCGCAATCTACCTGCACATGACAGTCGCCCGCGATCGCATCGGCAGCCGGGGATTGGCGCTGTTCGTGCTTTTCATGCTCGGCATCTATGCCGGCGCTGCCTTCGGACCGCCGCCGCCGAGCATGCAGGCGGTGGCCTGGACCGACATGGCGCAATGGCTCGTGATCCTCTGGGCAGCCTGGGTCGATCGGCATCGCTCCAGCCGGCCCGTTGCGCAGATCTGAGAGCCAGTCGTACACGGCGCGCGGCTTTCTGGTATGGTGCGCCCCAGTTTGTCGACGGCGCAGCCGGTCTGCGCCAACTGAGGTTCTTCGGCGTCTCCACTCGTGAGACCCTCGCGGCCCCTCCTGCAAACAGGTCGCGGTCTGCGTTTTATCCCGCTCGTCTCGATCCAAATTTATTGTCTTCGCCCTGACCGGTGTCCGCGCGCGTGCGTGGCCGGGGTGAATTGAGGTTAGTTATTTCATGTCCATCGTGAAGGTTTCTTTCGACTCGCTCGGTCTGAGCCCCCCGCTCCTGCGCGCAGTGCAGGACCTGGGTTATTCCGAGACCACTCCCATCCAGGCGCGGGCAATTCCCGCGGTGCTCGAGGGCCGCGATTTGCTGGCGACGGCTCAGACGGGCACCGGCAAGACGGCTGCGTTTGCGTTGCCCCTCATGCAGCGCCTGACCGGTCAGCCGCCGGCGGCACACGGCCACCGTGTGCCTCGCGCGCTCATTCTCGTGCCGACGCGCGAGCTCGCGGCCCAGGTGGCCGAGATGTTCGTCGAGCTCGGACGGCATCTGCCGCTGCGCACCGCTCTCATCTTCGGCGGCGTGAGCCCGAAGCCGCAGATCGAAGCGCTGCGACGCGGCGTCGACATTGTCATCGCAACGCCGGGACGACTGCTCGATCATATCCACGAGCGCGTCGTCGATCTCTCGCAGATCGGCATTCTCGTACTCGATGAAGCCGATCGCATGCTGGACATGGGTTTCATCCGCGACATCCGCCGTATTCTCGCGACGCTCCCGAAGGCGCGGCAGAACCTGCTTTTTTCGGCGACATTCTCCGAGGAGATCCGCGGGCTCGCGAAATCGTTCCTGCGTGATCCGCTCACGGTCGAAGTGGCGCCGCGCAACGCTCCTACGGAGCTCGTCGAGCATTCCATGTACCACGTCGAGCAGTCGCACAAGCGCGCAGTGCTGAGCCACCTGCTGCGAACCGGTGACTGGCAGCAGACGCTCGTGTTTACGCGCACCAAGCACGGCGCCAACCGGCTCGCGGAACAGCTCGAGCAGGATGGCCTCAAGTGCATGGCGATCCATGGCAACAAATCGCAGAGCGCTCGAACGCGTGCGCTCGCCGATTTCAAGGCGAATCGCATCGCCGTGCTGGTGGCGACGGACATCGCGGCCCGCGGCCTCGACATCATCGAGTTGCCGCACGTCGTGAACTACGAGCTGCCGCACGTGCCCGAGGATTACGTGCATCGCGTCGGCCGCACGGGCCGTGCGGGCTGCCCCGGGCAGGCGGTGTCGCTCGTCAGTCGCGACGAGCGCGATCGTCTGCGTGCGGTGGAGCGCGTGCTCGGCCGCTCGATCCCGGTCGCCCAGGCGCCCGAGGTCGAGGTGCGTGCGCCCGAGCCGCATGCCGGACGTTCGGCGCAGCAAGTTCAGCGTGCTCACTCGGGCGGCGGTCGCGCGTCCCATGGCGGCCAGCACTGGCACTCGGGACGCGGCGCGGGGGGCGGGAACGCGAGTCACCGGGCACGGCCGAGTCACACCTTCGGGCGACGGCGCGCCGGCGGTCGCTGAGACCAGCGCGACCGGCGCTCAGTGCCTGGAGCGGAAGCCCCAGACGCTCAGCGCCCCGGTGACGAGCAGTGCGACCCAGGACGCCCAGACGGGCACGGACACAGTGCCGACCTCAACCGGCAGCGCCATGGCGAGACGCGCCGCATGGGCGAGCGCGATGATTCCGAAGACGATGGCTGCGACTCTTCTGAAGGCCGACGGGTTCATGGGTGTTTCTCCAGTATTACGCGAGCGACCGCTCGCCACCGCGAGTCGCGCTCAATGCTGCGCTCGCGCCGGTTCGCGCGAGCAGGCGACGATGCACAGAGCCATCAGTACGAGCAGGGCGGCCGAAGCCGAATAGCGGCTCAGGGCGAGCCCACCCTTCGCGATCGGCTTGTCCAGAAAGTCCCCCACCACGGCGCCCAGCGGCCGCGTCAGGATGAACGCTGCCCAGAACAGCGCGGTGTGAGAGATCGTCGTTCGGTAATAAGCGGCCGCGACGATCGCGAGCATGGCGCTGAATACCAATGCTCCGCCGCCGTAACCCAGGCCGGCCGTATCGGCCGTCCAGTCGCCGAGAGCCGTGCCCAGCGTCTGGGAGAACATGATCGTGAGCCAGTAGAACATTTCGGTTCCTGGTGAATTCACGGTGTCCACGGCGACGGAGCCGAGCGTCCAATACCAGACAAATAGTGAGATCATGAGCAGCGCGAACAGCAGCGCCGTCCCGCCGGCATAACCAATGCCGAGGGAACGATCGGCAAAGTCCGCGAGCGTCGTGCCCACCGTTGTCGTGGCGATGATCGTCGTCCAGTACACGAACGGATGGAATCGCTTCGCGGACACCTGCGCGATGACCGCGATGACGAAGATCACGGCGAATATTCCCGTGCCGACGAGATAACCGAGATCCATCGACATCGACACGGCATCGCCCCCGGTCTCGCCAAGCGTCGTCGCCAGGATCTTGATGACCCAGAAGGCCAACGTGACCTCCGGCACCTTGCTGGACGTGGCAGCGCTATCCGTCATCGATCGTCTGATGGGTCACGCGATGCTCACCGAGAGGCTGATGAGGGTCTGCGCGGCCACGTAGGTCACCATGATCCAGGCCTGGGCGCTGCGAAACGGATGGCGGAAGCGGTTGAGCGCGAGCAGCGCATCCGAGAGCATGAACAGCGTCGCTCCCGCCGCGGCCAGCAGTGCTCCGGGACCGGGGGCCGTCTGCACGCGTGCCCATGCACTCCAGGCCATGACGACGATCACCGCAGCATACAGCAACACCGGGCCGCGCAGGCCCGCCAGACCGTTCCACAGAACCCGCAGAAGCATTGCCGCCGCGAGCAGCAGTGGGAGCAGGATCGCAGGATTCGCGTCGCGAGCGACGCCTGCGGTGAAGGCCACGACGTAAGCGACATGAGCGAGCAGGAAACTCGCCAGCCCGGGGACGAAACGCTCGCTCGGGAGCATGAGCAGGACGTCGCCGACCAGCGAGCACGCGAGC
>JBAVOB010000121.1:0-5760 GCA_049691655.1 Steroidobacteraceae bacterium
CGACGGCGTCGATCTGCGCGTCATCGCAGCCTCGGGCGAGGAACTCGAGGCCCACGAGCGGATGCTGGACGCGCTCGCCAAGGCGAGCGGCGGGACCTGCGTCTTCCGGGGCGCCGCCGGCGGCGTAACCGGGCACTGAAGCTGCGAACTGAGTCCCGGCCCAAGCGCCACGGAGCGGCGACAATTACTATTCGCGTGTAAGTCAGCACAGCCAGACCGGGGAATCATGAATTTCAATCTGCGTCATTGCCGCATCGGGGTCGTCGGGCTCGGATACGTCGGACTGCCGCTCGCGGTCGAGTTCGGCAAGCGTTTCAATACGGTGGGTTTCGACATCAAGCCGGCGCGCATTACCGAACTCAGCCGCGGCCGCGACAGCACGCTCGAGACGACCCCGGCGGAACTGCGCGCGGCGAAACACCTGACCTTTACCACCGAGCTCGAGGACCTCAAGCGCTGCCGCGTGTTCATCGTGACCGTGCCGACGCCGATCGATGACTACAAGCGCCCGGACCTCACTCCGCTCGTGCGCTCGAGCGAAGCGGTCGGGAAGATTCTCAAGAAGGGCGATGTCGTCGTGTACGAATCGACCGTCTACCCGGGCTGCACTGAGGAAGTGTGCGTGCCGATCCTCGAGCGCGAGTCGGGCCTCACGTTCAACAAGGATTTCTTCGCCGGTTACAGCCCCGAGCGCATCAACCCGGGCGACAAGGAGCACCGGCTGACGACGATCCGCAAGATCACCTCGGGTTCGACGCCCGAGGCCGCCGAGTTCGTCGACAAGCTCTACACGAGCATCATCAAGGCGGGCACGCACAAGGCCTCCTCGATCGCCGTGGCCGAAGCCGCCAAGGTGATCGAGAACACCCAGCGCGACGTAAACATCGCGCTCATCAACGAACTCGCGCTCATCTTCAATCGGCTCGGGATCGACACCGAGGAAGTACTGGTCGCCGCGGGCACCAAGTGGAACTTCCTGCCGTTCCGCCCCGGGTTGGTAGGCGGCCACTGCATCGGCGTCGACCCCTATTACCTCACGCACAAGGCGCAGGAGATCGGCTACCACCCCGAGATGATCCTCGCGGGGCGGCGCCTGAACGACAACATGGCGAATTACGTGGCGGGCGAGGTGCTGCGCCGCATGACGGCCAAGCGCATCCACGTCAAGGGCTCGCGCATTCTCGTGCTCGGCATCACGTTCAAGGAGAACTGCCCGGACATCCGCAAT
This sequence comes from Steroidobacteraceae bacterium, assembly GCA_049691655.1. Classification (GTDB taxonomy): domain Bacteria; phylum Pseudomonadota; class Gammaproteobacteria; order Steroidobacterales; family Steroidobacteraceae; genus JBAVOB01. Next base: position 1,229 of record JBAVOB010000121.1, read on the forward strand.
TCGAAAGTCGTGGACGTGGTGCGGGAGCTCGAGAAATTCGGCGCGCGGGTGGATATCCACGACCCGTGGGCGAACGCGGCCGAGGTGCGGCACGAGTACGGGCTGAAGATGACGCGCACGCCGCGGCCCCGCCGCTACGACGCCGTGGTGATCGCCGTGCCGCACAAGGAGTTCCGCGCGCTCGGCGCCGCCGCGGTGCGCCGCCTGTGCCGGAAGAAGCACGTGATCTACGACATCAAGCACGTGTTTCCGGCGCGCCAGACCGACGGCCGCCTGTAGCCGGCCGCGCCGCATGAAACTGCTCGTGACCGGCGCGGCGGGCTTCATCGGCTTCCACACGGCGAAGAAGCTGCTTGCGCGCGGCGACGAGGTCGTCGGCCTCGACAATCTCAACGAGTACTACGACGTGCGCCTGAAGCACGCGCGCCTCGCGCTGCTCGAGAAGTTGCGCGGGTTTCGCTTCGTGAAGCTCGACCTCGCCGATCGCGCCGGCATGGCCGAGCTCTTCAGGCGCGAGCGTTTTCAGCGCGTCGCGCACCTCGGGGCCCAGGCCGGGGTACGCTACTCGCTCGAGAACCCACACGCCTACGTCGACAGCAACCTGGTGGGCACGACCAACGTGCTCGAGGGCTGCCGCCACAGTGGCGTCGAGCATCTCGTATTCGCGTCGACCAGCTCGGTGTACGGCGCCAACACCAGGATGCCGTTCTCCGTGCACCAGGGCGTCGATCATCCGCTCACCTTCTACGCTGCCACCAAGAAGGCGAACGAGCTGATGGCGCATAACTACGCCATGCTCTTCCGGTTGCCGGTCACGGGGCTGCGTTTCTTTACCGTGTACGGCCCGTGGGGCCGCCCGGACATGGCCCTGTTCCTCTTCACGAAGAACATCCTCGCGGGCGAGCCGATCGATGTATTCAATTACGGCAAGCACAAGCGCGATTTCACCTACGTCGAGGACATCGCCGAAGGCGTGGTGCGCGCCTGCGATCACCCCGCGCAGCCGAACCCCGCCTGGAGTGGCGACGCACCGGACCCCGCGACGAGCAGCGCGCCGTACCGGCTCTACAACATCGGCAACAACCGCCCGGTCGAGCTGCTGCGTTACATCGAGGTGCTCGAGGAATGCCTCGGGCGCAAGGCGAAGAAGAACCTGGTGCCGCTGCAGCTCGGCGACGTGCCGGACACCTGGGCCGATGCCTCCGACCTGATGCGCGACGTCGGCTACCAGCCCGCCACGCCGGTCGAGGTCGGCGTGCGGCGCTTCGTCGAGTGGTATCTCGAGTATTACAGGACCGAGGCGCCGCCGGCCGCCCGCGTCACGAACCTCGGCTGAGGCGAGCGCCGCGATGCAGGTGCCGCTGCTCGACCTGAAGCCCCAGTACCAGGCACTGAAGGGCGAGATCGACGCGGCGATCCTGCAGGTCTGCGCCAGCCAGGCATTCATCCTCGGCCCGGCGGTGCGGGATCTCGAGGCAAAAGTCGCGAGCTACTCGCAGTGCAAGTACGGCCTCGGCGTTTCCTCGGGGACGGACGCGCTGCTCGTTGCGCTGATGGCGCTCGAGATCGGCGCCGGCGACGAAGTCATCACGAGTCCCTACACGTTCTTCGCCACCGGCGGCACGATCGCCCGGGTCGGCGCGCGGCCCGACTACGTGGACATCGACCCCGCGACGTTCAACCTGTCGCCCGCGGCCGTGCAGCAATTCATCGATACGCGCTGCGAGAGTCGTGACGGGCAGCTCGTGAACCGCGCGACCGGCGGGCGCGTCAAGGCGCTCATGCCCGTGCACCTGTACGGGCAGATGGCCGACATGGATCCGCTGCTCGCGCTCGCCGAGCGCCAGGGACTGCGGGTGATCGAAGACGCGGCGCAGGCGATCGGCGCTGCCGACGCGCGCGGCCGCCGGGCCGGGAGCCTCGGGGACATCGGGTGCCTGTCGTTCTTTCCGACCAAGAATCTCGGCGCCTTTGGCGATGCCGGGATGTGCGTGACGAACGACGCCGCGCTCGCCGAGCGGCTCGACGTGCTGCGGGTGCACGGCGGGAAGCCCAAGTACTTCAACGACTTCATCGGCGGCAATTTTCGCATCGACGAGATCCAGGCCGCGGTGCTCGGCGTGAAATTCCCGCACCTCGATGAGTGGACGGCTGCCCGCGAGCGCAATGCGCGAACCTACGACGCCGCTTTCGCGCTCGCAAAGCTCGCCGCGGACGTCGTGACGCCGCCGCGGGCACCCGCGGGCGCGCGCCATATCTACAATCAGTACGTCCTGCGCGTGCGCGACCGCGATGCGCTGCGCCAGCACCTGGCCGGCGCCGGGGTGGGGACCGAGATCTACTACCCCGTGCCACTGCACCGGCAGAAGTGTTTTGCCTACCTCGGGCACCGGGCGGGGGAGTTTCCGCACTCCGAGCGCGCGGCGGCCGAGACGCTGGCGCTCCCCATATTCCCCGAGCTGGCGGCTGCGCAGCTGCAGTACGTCGTGGACTCGGTCACCGCGTTCTACCGCCGATGACGCCGCACGTTCCAGGCCCAGGCACCGCGGCGTGGCGCGGGTTGCGGCCCGAGGCCGACCGCATGCTGGCGACGCACACGCGCGACCTGTTCAGCGCCGATGCCGCTCGATTCGCGTCGTTCTCGCGCGAGGCGGTCGGGCTCCTCATGGACTTCTCGCGTCAGCGAATCGACGCCGCGGTGCTGCGCGGGCTCATCGCGCTCGCCGACGAAGTGCGATTGCGCGAACGGATCCATGCCATGTGGCGCGGCGAGCACATCAACGCGTCCGAGGATCGCGCGGCGCTCCATGTCGCGCTGCGGCAGCCCGACGGGGGCCGCGTCGGCGGCGCCGACATCGCCCGCTCCGTGCTCGAGGAGCGCTCGCGCATGCTCGATTTTGCCGAGCGGGTGCGGAGCGGCGCCATCCAGGGCTCGACCGGACGCAAGTTTGCGCTGGTCGTGAACATCGGCATCGGCGGCTCGGATCTCGGACCCGCGATGGCGACCGAGGCGCTGCGCGGGTTCGCGGCGGGCGCTCCGTGCTGCGCGTTCGTCTCGAACGTCGACGGCTCCCGGCTCGCCGATCTCCTCGCGCGCGCCGATCCGGAGTCGACGCTCTTCATCATCGCCTCCAAGACCTTCACCACGCAGGAGACGCTCGCCAACGCGCGCACGGCGCGCGAGTGGGTGGTGTCGCGGCTCGGCGCCCAGAAGCTCCCGCAGCACTTCGCGGCCGTATCGGTGAATCACGCCGCGATGAACGAGTTTGGCGTGCACCCGGTCCATCGCTTTGCGCTGTGGGACTGGGTCGGCGGGCGCTATTCGATCTGGTCCTCGGTCGGCGTCACGCTCGCCATCGCGATCGGCGCCGAGAATTTCCGCGCGTTGCTCGCCGGGGGTCATGCCCTCGATGAGCACTTCCGCAGCGCTCCGTGGGCGGAGAACCTGCCGGCGCTCATGGCGCTCATCGGCGTATGGAACGTGAACTTCCTCGGCCTGCCGACGCTCGCCGTGCTGCCGTATGACGACCGTCTCGCGCGCTTCCCCGCCTACCTGCAGCAGCTCGAGATGGAGAGCAACGGCAAGAGCGTCTCGATCGACAACGTGCCGATCGACTGGGCGACGGCGCCCGTCATCTGGGGCGAGCCCGGGAACAATGCGCAGCATTCGTTCTTCCAGCTGCTGCACCAGGGCGCGCCGCGCGCCGCGCTCGACTTCCTGCTGCCGGCGCGCTCCTCCTGCGGCAACCAGGCGCAGCAGGATCTCGCGATCGCGAATTGCCTCGCGCAGGCCGAGGCGTTCATGGCCGGGCAGCGCTCGGAGCTGCCGCAGAAGGTGCATGCGGGCGATCGCCCCGCGACGCTCATCGCGTTCCCGCGGCTCGATCCGCGCACGCTCGGTACGCTGGTCGCGCTCTACGAGCACAAGGTATTCGCGCAGAGCGTCCTGTGGGGCATCAACGCGTTTGACCAATGGGGGGTCGAGCTCGGCAAGATGCTCTGCGAGCCGCTCGTGCCGCTGGTGCGCGGGGACGGCGTCGCGAGCGCTGCGCATGTTGCCGCACTCCTCGGGCGGCTGAGCGCATGGCGCCGCTGAACCGCCTGCCGACGATTCACCAGTTCTGGCACGGCTCCCCACTCTCGCGCGTCGAGCGGCTGAGCCTCGCCTCGTTCGTCGCGCACGGGCATCCGGTCGAGCTGCACGTCTACGACGAGCCGCGCGATGTGCCGCGCGGCGTGCGCGTTCTCGATGCCGGGGCCGTGCTCGATCGCAAGGAGATTTTCCTACACCGGCGCACGGGATCGATCGGGCCGTTCACCGACTGGTTCCGCTACCGGCTGCTGCACGCCCGCGGCGGCATCTGGGCCGACACGGATGTCGTGTGCCTCAGGCCGCTCGACTACGCGCAGCCCGAGATCTTCGCGTGGCAGGACGAGCAATACCTCAACAACGCGGTGCTGGGACTGCCGGCGGGGCACGCGCTTGCGGCCTGGCTGGCCGAAGCCTGCGCCGATCCGAACCGGATAAATAC
>JBAVOB010000122.1:0-25730 GCA_049691655.1 Steroidobacteraceae bacterium
GGGCGCGCGCCGAGCTGATATGCGACCTTGCGCAGATGCCGATGCGCCTCAGAGACACTTTAGGCGCGCTCTCCCGTGAGCTATCAATTGCGCCTGGCCCAAATGGCATGTTCAGCCCGGTCGAACAGGTCTGGCACCTTGCAGACTTAGAGGTAGAGGGATTCGGGGTTCGAATCGAACGCCTTCTAAACGAGTCCAAGCCTGAGCTTCCCGACTTTGACGGCACCGCAATTGCGAGGGAGCGCCGCTACTCGTCCTTGTCTATCGCACGGGGGCTGGACGTTTTTGAGGCTGCTCGCCGCGCAAACATTGAGCGGCTGCGCACCGTACCGGAGAGTGCGTGGGGCCGCTCTGGCGTCCAGGTTGGTGTTGGTGACGTTTCTCTGTGTGACATGCCCGTCTTTCTGCGGCAGCACGATCTGGCTCATTTGGAAGAGATCAAGCAGTGGAGGCAATCGCTTGAAGGCCGGGTCGTCTAACAAACCGTTGCAGCGGTCCGGGTGCGATAAAGTGCTTGGCCGCGGGCGAAGAGATGTTGTGCTGGAACAAGTCATGCACGCCCGCGCGCTGATACGTCAGTGGCCGGCCGCCGAACGTGGCCGTTAGCTGACTTGCGCAATTTCTTGGTGATCACAGCTCGTTCACGTATCTGATTGGCCTGCGAGTCATTCCAAGGGCAGCGCGAATTGAAATTCGTTCTCAGTCGACACAGCCGTTGCGTGCAAGGACACAGGATATGGAGGCAGACATGGACACGAAGGTCAGAAACGAGAGCTCGGGCAAGTGCCCGTTCAACCACATCGCCGGCGTCGGCAGGACGAACCGCGACTGGTGGCCGAACCAGCTGCGGCTGGAACTGCTGCACCAGCATTCCTCGAAGTCCGACCCGATGGGCAAGGACTTCGACTACGCCAAGGCATTCAAGAGCCTCGACTACAAGGCGCTGAAGAAGGACCTGGTCAAACTGATGACAGACTCGCAGGACTGGTGGCCGGCCGACTTCGGCCACTACGGGCCACAGTTTATCCGCATGGCCTGGCACGCCGCCGGCACCTACCGCATCACCGACGGCCGCGGCGGTGCCGGTCGCGGCCAGCAGCGCTTCGCCCCGCTCGGCAGCTGGCCGGACAACGTCAACATCGACAAGTCGCGCCGCCTGCTGTGGCCGATCAAGCAGAAGTACGGCAACAAGATCTCGTGGGCGGACCTCCTGATCCTCGCCGGCAACGTCGCGCTCGAGTCGATGGGCTTCCGGACCTTCGGCTTCGGCGGCGGCCGTGCGGACGTGTGGGAGCCCGACGAGGACGTGAACTGGGGCGAGGAGATCGCCTGGCTGGGCGTCGACAAGCGTTTCAGCGGCGATCGCGAGCTGGATCAGCCGTTCGGCGCCACGCACATGGGCCTGATCTACGTCAACCCGGAAGGCCCGAACGCGAGCGGCGACTACATGGCCGCCGCGAAGGACATCCGCGCCACCTTCGGCCGCATGGCGATGAACGACGAAGAGACCGTCGCCCTGATCGCCGGCGGCCACAGCTTCGGCAAGGCCCATGGCGCCGCGCCGGAATCGCACAAGGGTCCCGAGCCGGAAGGCGCGCCGCTGGAGGCGCAGGGCCTCGGCTGGATGAGCAACTACGGCACGGGGCACGGTGCCGACACGATCTCGAGCGGCATTGAAGTGACCTGGACCAAAACCCCGGCGCTATGGAGCAACAACTTCCTCGAGAACCTGTTCAAGTACGAATGGGAGCTGACCAAGTCGCCGGCCGGCGCCAAGCAGTGGGTGGCCAGGAACGCGCCGGAGATCATTCCCGACGCGCACATCCCGGGCAAGTTCCACAAACCGACCATGCTGACCACCGACCTGACGCTGCGCTTCGATCCGAAGTTCGGGAAGATCTCGCGCAGGTTTCTCGAGGATCCGCAGGCCTTCGCCGACGCTTTCGCGCGCGCCTGGTTCAAGCTGATGCACCGGGACATGGGCCCGCGCGCCCGCTACCTAGGGCCGGAAGTGCCGAAGGAAGAGCTGATCTGGCAGGACCCGATTTCCGCGGTCAACCACAGGCTGATCGGCGAGAAGGAAATCGCCGACCTCAAGAAGAAGATCCTCGCCTCGAAGCTGTCGGTGGCGCAGCTCGTTTCGACGGCCTGGGCGTCGGCTTCCACCTTCCGCGGCTCGGACAAGCGCGGCGGCGCCAACGGCGCGCGCATCCGGATCGCGCCGCAGAAGGACTGGGAAGTGAACCAGCCGGCGCAACTCGCGAAGGTGCTGAAGACGCTCGAGGGCATCCAGGCGGATTTCAACAAGAAGGCCAGAGGCGGCAAGAAGGTGTCGCTCGCCGACCTGATCGTGCTCGCGGGCTGCGCGGGCGTCGAGCAGGCCGCGAAGAAGGCCGGCGTCACCGTGAAGGTGCCGTTCCGGCCCGGCCGCATGGATGCCCGGCAGGACCAGACGGACGTCGAGTCCTTCGCGGTGCTCGAGCCGATCGTCGACGGGTTCCGCAACTACCTGAAAGGCAAGTTCGCGGTCTCCGCCGAGCAGCTGCTGGTCGACAGGGCGCAGTGCCTCACGCTCACGGCGCCCGAGATGACGGTGCTGGTCGGCGGCCTGCGCGTGCTCGGGGTCAACGCCGGCGGCTCCCCGCACGGAGTCTTCACGAACCGGCCCGGCGCGCTGTCGACCGACTTCTTTGTCAACCTGCTTGACATGGGGACGGAGTGGAAGCCGGTCTCGAATACGATGGACGTGTTCGCAGGGCGCGACCGCAAGACGAACAAGGTCAAGTGGACCGGGACGCGCGTCGACCTCGTGTTCGGCTCGAACTCGCAGCTGCGGGCCCTCGCCGAGGTCTATGCGAGCGCGGCTGCGAAGGAGAAGTTCGTCAAGGACTTCGTGGCGGCGTGGACCAAGGTGATGAACCTGGACCGCTTCGCCCTCGCCTGATGGTGGCATGAACGTCTTCGCGGGCCACACACGGTGGCAACGGCGGTCAGCTAACAACCGGTTCCAGCGGACGGCGCTACGCGCCGCCGCTGAACCGGAGCGTTGGGCGGCAGAGATCGTGTCGAGCGCTGAGGGGGAGATATGCTGAGAGGCGGATGCTTGTGTGGAGGAATCCGATACGAGATCGTTGGCCCCGTCGCAAAGGCCCTGTACTGTCATTGCTCAATGTGCCGTAAGTTTCACGGCACAGCTTTCCGGGCACGGCTTTCGGTTCCAAAGTCGTCTTTTCGTTTTGTTCAAGGCGAGGACTTGTTGACGAGTTACCGCTCGTCCGAGGACACGATAAGGAGGTTCTGCCGGATATGCGGTTCATCAATTGTGAACTCCTGGGACCCTGAGCCAGATAGCTATGGATTGGCCATGGGCTCGCTGGCTGATGACCCAGGAGTTAGGCCCTTGTGCCACGAATTCGTAGGCTCAAAGGCGCCGTGGTACGAGATCACGGACAGCTTGCCGCAGTATCAGACGTTTCCGGAGTACTGACGCTTGGCGTCTCTGATCTCGTCAGCCTACACAGCCTATTGCCCCATGCCTCCCAACCCGGCGGCGGAGCGGACGCGGCGGTGTGGGTGTTCTGGCCAAAGAAAGCTGCTCACGTCGTGACCGATCTCACGGAGGACGCCGTGCGCGGCTTGGCCTTGCCGCTGGGTCTGGTCGACGGGAACGTCTGTGCGATAGATAATGTCAGGTCAGGACTGAAGCTGGTCGTGCGGAAAGAACTACGCTTACCTGCATTCAAACGCTAGCACGGCTGTCCAACAGAGCGCTGCAGCCGACGAGCGCTAGGTCCCGGGGCAACTAGATTAGAAGTTACATTCATCGGAGGCGGCAATGAAGCGCGTTACAGGCATCGGCGGCATCTTTCTCACCGCAAGAGACCCGGTAGCTCTACGAGCCTGGTACAAGACGCATCTGGGAATAGACGTCCAGGAATGGGGCGGCGCTGCCTTTCGATGGGCCGACGATTCAGGAAAGCCAGTCGGAGGAACAACGATCTGGTCAGTTGGCGGTGGCGGTGACTACTTTGCCCCAAGCAAGTCCGCTTTCATGGTCAACTATCGAGTAGCGAACCTTAGCTCCTTACTCCAAGCACTTCGTGACGAGGGCTGTGAGGTCTTAGATAAGAAGGACGACCCCGAATACGGAAAGTTCGGTTGGGTCATGGATCCAGAGGGCAACAAGGTCGAGCTATGGGAGCCTCCGGAAGGCCAATGACCGAGGGGTCCACCCGACCGGGATCTAACAACCTGTTCCAGAGGGGTGCTGCCGCTGGACTAATACACGCTTCACCTCTTCTGCAACCGACAAGGAGTGCTCAAGATGATCGGATACGTCACCCTCGGAACCAACGACCTGCCACGTGCAGCGGCCTTCTATGACGCCCTGCTGGCGGAAATCGGCGCGAAGCGCTTGATGGACTATGGTCGCGGCTACTCCTACGGCGAGTCGATGGACAAGCCGACCCTCGGCATCGTGACGCCTCATGACGCCAAGCCAGCAACGGTCGGCAACGGCGTGATGGTGGCGCTGCGTGTCGGCTCGCGCGCGACGGTGGACCGTGTGTACAAGAAGGCGCTGGAACTCGGCGGTACCGACGCAGGCCCGGCTGGCCTGCGCGGGGAAGGTTTCTACGCCGGCTATTTCCGCGACCTGGATGGCAACAAACTCAGCGTGTTCTGCATGGGGTGAGCGCGGACGACGACCGGTGGCAGTGTGCTCCACGGGATGGGACACCTCCACCAGGTACCCAAAGTGTCATCCACGTCCCTAGACCAACCCCAACAGCGCCTAACCATTCGTTCCAGCGGGCTGCTTTCGGCAGCCGCTGAGCTCGAACTCTAGGCATCGAAACAGCGCGACCGCATCGTCATGTACTTTCGCCTGGCTGCTGATGCGGTTCTTGTCGCTCACGTGGCGTTTGTCCTGTTCGTCATCCTCGGCGGTACGTTCGCGGCCAGATGGCCCTGGTTCGCGTTCGCTCATATTCCCGCCGCTGCGTGGGGTGTCTTTGTTGAACTCGCAGGGCGCATCTGCCCGCTTACGTACTTGGAGAATTATCTGCGCATCCTGGCAGGTCAGTCCGGCTACTCGGACAGCTTCATCGAACATTATCTTCTGCCAGTCGTCTATCCTGCGGGTCTGACTCGCGAAATTCAGCTGGCGCTCGCGCTTGCCGTCGTCGCTGCCAATCTGGCAATCTATGGTGCGCTTCTCCTGCGTTGGCGCGCTTCGCACAGAAGCGATGCCTGACCTTTCGCTCGAACCGACGCGTTACGGTCTGGGGCCTGCGCATGCGGCCGAGCTCAGACGTTCGACGGCGCCGTTCGGAGTCCAACCGTGAATGTTTTTCGTGCGCTTGTGTGGGTTGGACTCTCGGCCGTGCCCTGCGTGACCCCGCTGGCCGAAGCCCAGGCGCGCCTCACACCGTCGCCTCAGACCGCCTCTGCCGCGCTCCTCCGCGCCTCCGACCTCCTGGCAGACGTGGCCGTTCTTCGGCGTGCCTACACCGCACTTCATCCGGGACTGTATCGCTACAACACTCCAGCGCAGATCGACGCCGCGTTCAGCGCGCTGGAGCTGGAGTTCCAGCGCGATCGCACGCTGGCCGACGCGTACCTCGCATTCTCGGTCCTGGCGGCCAAGGTGAAATGTGGCCACACCTACCTCAACTTCTACAACCAGTCGCATGCGGTGCAGTCAGCGCTGTTCAATGCCCCGCGAGTCCCATTCTACTTTCGGTGGTTGGACCATCGCATGATCGTGACCCGGTCCTTCGCGTCGGATCCGCGGATTCGGGCCGGCACTGAGGTTCTGGCCCTGAACGGCGTGCCCGTGGGCGCGATACTGGAGCGGCTCATGACCGTGGCGCGAGCCGACGGCGGCAATGACGCCAAGCGCGTGGCCTACCTGGAGGTGGCAGGGACAGACCGGTACGAGGCGTTCGACATCTACTGGCCTCTATTCTTCCCCTGGTCGACCTCCCTCTTGACGCTGCGTGTCCGCGATCCCGAGACAATCCGCACCCAGACTATCAGTGTGCCTGCGATCACCGACGCCGACCGCCTCGCAGCGTTCACGGCTGGCGAAGGTCCCGCGGCCGATGCCGACGCACCGATCTGGGAGCTGCGCCAGCTCGACGGCCGCGTCGGGTACCTGCGCATGCGCAGCTGGGTCCTCTACAAGAGCAAGTGGAACTGGCAGCGGTCGCTCGCTGAAACCTTTGCGACGCTGGTCGCCCGCGGAGACACGGACTTGGTGGTCGATCTGCGAGGCAACGAAGGCGGCAACGACGTCGGCGACGTGATTATCAGCCATCTGATTGCGGCACCGGTGCCGCGCCAAGCCGTTACCCGCCTGGTTCGATACCGCAAGGTCCCGGACGACCTGCTACCGCACCTGGATACTTGGGACCCCGCCTTCAGGGACTGGGGCTCGGCCGCCATCGATTCGACCGATCGCTTCTATCGCCTGCGGCGGGACGCCGATGATGACCCTGGAGGCGTCATCGCACCGGCGTCCCCGCGGTTCACCGGGCGCCTGTGGGTCCTGGTCGGCGCCTCGAACAGCTCGGCCACCTTCGAGTTTGCCCAGACCGTACGGCAGAATCATCTGGGAACGCTGGTCGGCCAGCCAACTGGTGGCAACCAGCGCGGGATCAACGGTGGTGCGTTCTTCTTCCTGCGACTGCCACATTCCGCGCTTGAACTCGACCTGCCACTCATCGGTCAGTTCCCGGATGGCGACCGGCCGGATGCCGGTCTGCAGCCGGACATCGTCGTCGTGCCCGCGGTGAAGGATATCGCCCGGGGTCGGGATGCCGAGCTGGAGGCCGTGCGGGCCCGCCTCCGGCGACCGGCGCTCGGCTTAGGCGCCGGGCCGCAGAAGAACCCATGAAACGCATCTGGACCATCATTGGCGTAGCCGACGTGTCCCGGAGCTTCAAGTGGTACCAGACGCTACTTGGCCTGCCGGAGACGGCTCCCGCTCACGATGACTTCGGGCAAATCCTCGAGTCGGATGGAACGGTCTTGCTCTGTCTCCATGAGTGGGGTGCTCACGAGCATCCATCGTTGACAAGCCCCCACTACGCCAAGCCCGGCAACGGCCTCCTCTTGTTCTTCCGGGTCGACAACTTCGACGCAGCTTTATCGAGGGCGCGCGCGCTCGTGAGCCGACTGGAAGAAGAGCCTCATGTGAACCCGAGCACTGGCACTACGGAGTTTTCGATCCGAGATCCTGATGGGTACTACGTCACCATCAGTGCGCTCAATGCGGCCTAACCCCTCAATCGACCGGACGTGCTCTGGCAGACACCTATCTGCGCGCGCCGCTGATGCGAACGCCAGGCGGCGCCGGTCCGGCTGGCGCTGCTGCCTGGAGTTGGAGGTGAAATGAATCGCTCGTGGTTTACCCCCTGGGGCTGGGTCTACCGACCAATTTCCTGGCAGGGGGTCCTCGTTGTATTGCTTGGCGTAGCGTTTTGCGTACAGGCCTTCACGGCCATTGACCGACACTCGCATTCCGCAAGCGACACGCTTTTTGGTGTCTTTCCCTACGTCGTTCCGTGCCTGATCCTGGTGAACTGGATCGCGTCCAGGACGAGCGGAACGCGCAAGTGAGCGAGTATGCAGCAACGATGTGTCAGCGACCTAACCACCGGTCGCAGCGGGCGGCCCGCTGCGCAATCTGCAGCTGAGGCACGGCGTTGCGCGCACCCCGGTCGGACCTGCCTGTAGAAATTGCACAGGTCGAGGCGATCTTCCGCTATCCCGTGAAGTCCATGGGCGGCGAACGGCTCGAGGTCGCCGAGCTGGGCTGGCACGGCCTCGAGGGCGACAGGCGCCTGGCATTCCGGCGGATGGATGACCGCAGCGGGTTCCCGTGGCTCAACGCCAGCAAGCTTCCCGAGCTGCTCCTGTTTACTCCGCAGCGCCGTGACAACGGTGCTCTGGGAGACCTTCCTACGCACATTCGCACGCCGGATGGCGTGGAGATGCCGGTCTTCGGGGAAGACCTGGCCAGAGAGGTCGGACGCCGCTACGGGGCTCCCGTGCAGATGATGCAGTTGCGTCATGGCATCTTCGATGAAGCCAGCATCTCTGTGATCGCCTCCGACACCGTGCGCGAGATCGCGCGACTCGCAGGACGGAGCCCGGACGTGCGGCGATTCCGCCCGAATATCGTGGTTCGTCTGCTGCGGCCGGTTCCCTTCCAGGAGGACGAGTGGCTGGGCGGTGTGCTCTCATTCGGCGAGGGGGACGATTCCCCGGCCGTCGCTGTCACGATGCGCGACGCTCGCTGCTCGATGGTGACCTTTGATCCCGACTCTGCAAGTTCTGCCCCCGAAGTGCTGAAGGCGGTCGTTCGCGCGAACCAGAACAACGCGGGCATCTACGGAACGGTCACCCGCGTCGGTCGACTGGCGGTCGGGCAGACCGTACGTCTCCATGCGGCGACCGGGGAAAAGGAACCTGCGTGATTGAACCAAGATGTCCGGAACGGCCGCTCAACCAGGCGTTGCGGCCGCTGAACTCCTTACTGCCCCTCGGACTTCACAGCCGAACGCCAGATCGTCGGGCTTTGTTCTCGACCACAACGGGCTCAGCATGATCATTTCACGCCGCGACTTCCTGATCTCCGGCGCTATCGTTGCGAGCGGTCCTCTTGCAGCACCTGCAATTGCTGGCGCCGTTCAGCCTTCCGGCTCCGCGCTCGACCCATCGATCGCCGAGCGACTGGGCGAGCTCGTCGATGGGGCAGTCGCCGCGCGCTCCACCCCAGGAATCGCGCTCTCCGTCTGGAGCCACGGGAACGAGGTCTACTTCCGGAATGCCGGGATGGCGAACCTCGAATCCGAGAGTGCGGTCGCAGGCACGAGCGTCTTCCGCATCGGCTCATTGACCAAGCAGTTCGCCGCGGCGCTCGTACTCAAGTTCGTGTCTTCCGGGGCGCTATCCCTGTCCGACCCTGCCGGCAAATACCTGCCATTCCTTGCAAGGCACGAACCATTTACCGTGCTGGAGTTGCTGAACCACACGGCAGGCGTGCGAGACGGTGACTACGACACCGCCAACTTCGAGACCCACTCGCAGATCGAAGTGGCGCAACGAATCGCACGGCAGACTCCGTTTTTCGATTTCCGCCCCGGGACCGCATGGCTTTACAGCAATGCGAACTACATGTTGATTGGAGCGATTATCGAGCGGGTCACCGGAAAAGACCTTGCAGCGACGGCCAAGGAGCTGTTGTTCGATCCGCTGGGTCTCGGTCACACCGCCTTTGATGCATCACGCGACGTCGTCGTTGGGCGAGTCTCGGGATACACTCTCACGCGCACGCCGGAGCGACCGTTTCAAAACGCCGAGTACCTCGATGTAGCGCTTGCAGGTGCCGCCGGGGCAATGCACTCAACAGCCTCCGACCTGTGTCGCTGGCAGTATGTGCTTTTCAACGGACTGGCCCTTCCATCTCCCCTGGCCGCAAAAATGATCGTGCCCGGCAGACTCAGGAATGGAAAACTTGCAGGCACCAATCGCTTTTCAGCCGATGACAAGCCCATGGGTGATACGCAATATGGGCTCGGGCTGATGCTCGACAGCAGCTCTACCGTGGACAAGACGCTCATCGTAAGTCATCACGGCGGAATCAACGGCTTTGCGTCGTTTGCAGCCAGCCACCTTGCTTCCGGTCTCGGCTTTGCGTGCCTGTGCAATGTGGACACTCACCCTGCTTTGCCATTCCGTGACATTCGCCGAAGCGTCTTCGCCGCTTGGATCAGCCACGGCGGGACCTGACCAATCAGTCGAGCGGTCCCGCCGTGATCGGCCGGTTCGCGCCTGAACCGCGACATCAGGGGGCTCGTGTGCCGGCTCAATAAGAGAGGTGGCCGTGAAGATCACGGAAATCTGGCGATACCCGGTCAAGACAATGGCCGGCGAGAAACTGCAACGGGTACGCGTGGGGCCTCTCGGACTCGAGGGTGATCGGGTCGTACACGTAGAGAACGCAACGGGCCGGGTGATTACCTCCCGCTCACATCCGCGATTTCTGGGCCATCGGAGTGCGCTGGGCGCGCACGGCGAAATCATGGTGGACGGTCGAGCGTGGGACAGTGCGGAGATTGCCGCCGAGGTTGTGGACATCGTCGGACCTGGCGCGAAGCTCGTTCGCTACGACGGTGCCGACCGCTTCGACGTATTGCCGTTACTGGTGGCCACCGACGGCGCGATCGCGGCCTTCGGCCACGACGGTCGCCGGTTGCGACCCAACATCGTGATCGGCGGTGTCGAGGGGCTCGCTGAACGCGATTGGCCGGGCTTGTGCCTGCGGATCGGCCAAGTGCTCATCGGTGTCCAGGATCTGCGTCTGCGCTGTATCATGACTTCGTACGATCCCGACACGTTGGTCCAGAACAAGGAAATCACGCGCGATATCTATCGGCGGTTCGAGGGTAAGCTTGCGCTCAACTGCTTCGTGATCGAAGGTGGCGAAATCGCCGTCGGCGACGAGGCGCGACTGGTCCGGGAATGAGTTCGGCCGTTTCATGCACCGCGGCGATGGCGTTCGGGCTCGAGCTCCTCCGGGCCGGTGATGCGGCGGTGAAGAGCCAGATCAAGGATTTCAACGCCAAGCTCGAGTCGACGCCGGCGTTCTTCTGGACGGTTACCGAAGGAAACGACCGCAGGACGCAGGTGAACGCCGGTCGTGCCTACGCGCGGGCGTGGCTCGGCGCGCAGATGCCCCGCTACACCGTCCAGATGTGGACACGGCTGGGATACGGGCCGACGATCGGGCCATCTCCGCGCCGGGAACTGGTGGAACACATCATCAAGGCCTGATGGACACCCGTCCGTTGACGTCCCACCCCCAAGCGCGGCCCTGGCTGCTCGCGGGCATGATCGCTCTTCCATTACTTGCCATGACCATCTACCTGCTCTGGATCTGGCCCCGCCCGCATGGCATGTCGTTCCTCGCTCAAACGGGCCCCTATTTCCTGAGCTTGCTCACCGGGGCTCCTTTTATTCTCTTTCTGGCGCCGCACGGCAGCCGCCTGCTTCCGATGCTCATGTACTTCGCTGCTGGCTTGGTTGCCCTCTGTATCTACGCGATGGCCATCCTGTGTGGCGTTCGCGGAGTGTGTCTGTGACTCCGGTGCGGCGGTTACCGCGACGCTTCAGGACGCTTGCCGCGTGCAAGCGCACGGCCTTGGCGTTCGATCTTCGATCAGGCTTTTCCACGAGGAGGGATCATGACCGCATTCAACGTTGTGCGATTCCGCGTCAAACCCGGGCGCGAGGACAAGTTTCTCGATGAACATCGCAAGGCGAAGGCCGATTTTCCGGGCATGCGGCGCGCCGCGCTCATCAAGACGGGCGAGCGCACGTATTGCATGGTCGACGAATGGGAGGACATGGCGAGCATCGCCGGGGCACGGCGGCGGATGATCGCTCTGCTGGATCGCTTCCGCGATACGCTGGAAGAACTTGGCGGCGGGTTGGGCGTTACCGACCCGGTATCGGGAGAAGTCGTCGTCGAAATGAAGCGATAGGTCTATCGGCCCGCGCCTTCGCCCGCGCCGGCGAACGCGGCCAGCGCCGCGTGGGCGACCGCCTCTCCCTGCTGTTCCTGCACGAAGTGCCCGGCGGTCTCGAGGCGCAGCGGCGGCGGGCAGTGGCGGATCATGCGGTGCAGCCACTCCATCGCGGATGGAGGTATGACCTGGTCCAGCAGGCCGATCGCCATGAAGGATTTTCCGTTCCACTCCTTCGACCAGAACTCGAGAGCGCGGCGGCCTTCGGCCACGCCGTCCATCTCTGGCGTGATCGGCACGAGATGCGGAAATCGGCGGACCCCCGCCTTGTAAGTCGCGTCGGGGAACGGCGCATCGTAGGCGGCGGCCTCGTTCTCCGTAATCGTCGGGGCGCTACGGCGCAGCAGTCGCCCGATGTTCATGTCGTGCTGCGAGCGACAGAAGTCGCGCCACGCCAGGAATCCGGGGCCCGGATCCCTGCCGATCGGGACGGTCGTGTTCATGACGATCAGTCGCTCGAACCGCGCGGACAACTCTGGCACGAGCGTCAGGCCGTAGAGGCCACCCCAGTCCTGGCAGACGAGCGTGATGCGGCGCAGATCGAGCCGCTCGATGAACTGCCGCAGGCTGCGGCGATGAAAGTGGTACGTGTAAGTCGCATCCTCGGTCGGCTTATCGGACCTGCCGAAGCCGAACAGGTCGGGGGCGACAACGCGCGCTCCGCTGCCGAGGAAGATCGGGATCATCTTCCGAAACAGGTACGACCACGTCGGTTGGCCGTGCAGACAGAGAAACGTCTGGGCGTCGCGCGCGCCCTCATCGAGGTAGTGCATGCGCAGACCCGCATAGTCGGGCAGATCCTCGACGTAACGCGGCGCGAACGGATAGTCCGGCAGGTTGACGAATCGCTCGTCCGGAGTGCGCAGCTTCTGGATCACGAGTGCATTGTAATTCCACTGCAACCGCGGCTTTCGCACAATCAGCGCGCCGGGCGTACCGGACGAGCGCGGGCCGCCCGTCTCCGCTACCAGTCGTACGTAAATCCAGGCTCCGGGACAATCTGCTCGATGACTTCCGGGGGTGGTCGGCGCGCGAGCTGATACTCATCGCTACACCCGATGGTTAGCTGATCGTGGACACGCTGCCGATGGACTTTCTGGGCCAAGCGGTGGAACAGGTAACCCACTCAGGCTAGCCATTGGATCACGAGCCTGCCCAGTGCTGCCTGTGATAACCTGTCGCAGGACTGGTCGATCTTTGGAGATTACGATGGCGGATGCGCTCGTGAAAACGCCCTGGCACCTTTGGCTGATCGGGGTGATCGCCGTGCTGTTCAACTCCATCGGAGTGTTCGACTTCGTCATGAGCATGGCGCGAGGCGCCGAGTACCAGGCGAGCGCGGGCATGACGCCGGCTCAGATCGCCCACTATCAACACATGCCGATTTGGATGACGGTCGTCTGGGCCGTCGGCGTCTTTGGGGCGTTCCTGGCTTTGATCCTCTTGCTGCTGCGCAAAAAGCTGGCGCTGCCCGTATTTGTCCTGTCGCTAGCGGCATTTCTCATTGACCTCCTTTACACGTACGTCCTCACGGACGGCGGCGCCGTCATGGGTCGGCAGATGGCGATCACGAGCGCCGTTATCGCGGGGCTGCTGGTTTTCTTCAGCTGGTACTCAAGGTTCACGGCCGTGCGGGGCGTGCTGCGCTAACGGGAGCTCGGAGCGGCGACTCTTTCGATTGGCGGCAATCGCGACGGCACTCCGATGCCTTCAAAGCCTGCTACGGACCGAGCTCGGTCACTTGCCCGCGAAACGCCGGTGAACTAGCTTCTCGACCGACGCGGGCCGACGAAGCTGCAGTCGGACGTCACGCCCTCCCAGCCCGAGCGTCGAGGCTGAACGCGCCGGCGCCGACGCTCGCCAGCAGGATGAACCCGCCGGCGATCGATACGTTCTTCAGGAACATGATCATCTGCATCTGATCGGCAAAGTTGCCGTGGAAGATCACCGCGCTGACCAGGCAGAAGCCTGCGAGCAGTGCGGCGATGATCCGGGTACGGTAACCAAGGATCACGAGCAGCGCCGCTCCGAGTTCGAAAACGATGGTTGGCCATAGCAAGGCGCCAGGCACATGCACGGCCCCCATGTACGCGCGCGTGGCCTCAAGGGCGCCGAGCTTCGATAATCCCGACACCACAAAGATGGCGACCAGCAGCACGCGCGCCGCGACCATTGCATAGGACGATGTATGAGTTGTGCCAGTGCTCGCATTCACGTTGGGTTTTCCTTTGAAGGTGACCATCGAATGACCAGGGTGCGGACTTCAGGCGGCCGCCGCAGCAAGCTGCCGCTCGGTGTCCTTCGGGTCGACGAAGAAGCTTGCGCTCATCTTCTGGCTCATCGGATCGGGGAAGATCTCTCCGGTGCCGACCTCGATCCCGGCAATGATTGCCCGAGCCGCGTCTGAGGGCGAAGTCTTTTCGAACGGAATTCCCTTGGCCATGCGCGTGTCGATCGGGCCGGGATAGACACCGAACACCTGCGTGCCCTGAGCTTTAAGCATTGCGCGCGTCGCCTGCGTGAGCGAGTGAACTGCCGCTTTCGAGGCGCTGTAGGACGCGAGCAGCGGAAAATTCACGAACGATGCGACGGACCCGAGATTGACGATGGCGCCGCCACCATTCCGGGCGAGCACCGGCGCGAACGCCTGGGTCACGGCAAAGGTGCCGAAGAAATTCACCTCCATCTCCTGCCGTCCAGCGGTGATCCACTTCGGGTCCGTAAAGGCTCCCCCTGCGTGGCCGGCAACGCCCGCATTGTTGACGAGGAGTTGCACGTCGGGTGCCGCGGAGACGGCGGACTCGATTTGCGACGGGTCGGACACATCGAGACGCAGCGCAACGACGCGCGCACCATGTCGCGCGGTCAGCGCCGCGAGATCACCGATATTGCGAGCTGCAGCGTAAACCCTGGCCGCTCCGGCCGACACCAGCGTATCCACGATCGCCGCGCCGATGCCACGATTCGCGCCGGTCACGAGCGCGGTCTTTCCCTTGATCGAATAAGCCATGGACAAGAACCTCCTGAAGTTTCGGTCGCGATAGACAGATCTGTCTATCGACGACTTGACTGTAGACAGGTCTGTCTGTATTGTCAAGCATGCCTCGAAAAAAGCACGTCCAGGCGCCGCAGGCCGGTGTACGCGAGCGCCTTCTCGAAACGGCTGATCGCCTCTTCTATAAAGAGGGGGTGCGTGCCGTGGGCATCGATCGGGTCCTCGCCGAAGCCGGCGCCGCCAAGGCGTCCCTTTACTCGCACTTCCACTGCAAGGACGAGTTGGTTGCCGCCTACGTGAAGCGGCGCACCACCGACGCCAGGGCGCACATCGAGGCATATGTCGCCAACATTCCGCCCGCCGGGCGCGCATTGCGTTTCTTCGACTGGGTCGTGGAGTGGACGAATTCACGCGATTTTCGAGGCTGTCCGCTCCAGCACATCGTCGGCGAGTTGAACGACCCTGAACATCCGGCACGCACCGTGGCGACGGAACAGCGCGAATGGATCCACGCGCGATTCCTCGAATGGGCGCGGGCCGCCGGCGTTACTGACCCGCTGGCCACGGCCGGTGCCCTGGTCGTGCTGTTCGATGGGGCGATTGCCGCATCGGAACAGGATGGCCCCAAGCGGGCGCGCGACGCGCGCTGGATGGCTAAACAGTTGCTGTCGCGCTCAGAGCCCGCCGCACAGCGAGTCGTCAGGCGTCGTATCTCACAACCATGACCTCCGTCCGATCTTGCGAGCTTCCCGAAGTTGCCCTCCTCCGCAAGTATCAAGTGGGAAGATCCTACGCCGACTGCTACGTCACTGAAGTCGGTGGCTCGGTGTCCCAGTCGGCGTTCGTCGAAGCTTTCTATACGACCCCCCTGTTCAAGGTGGAGCGCGCCATTCTCAAGTGGCTGGCGGCCCGACCGTCATCCGATCCCGAGGCAAGACAACTTGCCGAAGGAACCACCAACTCGTTTGCGGCCTGGCGCGTGGAGGGACGGAACGCCGACCAGCTGCTGCTCGCCGACTTCACCGGCCGAACGAAGTCCTGGCTGATGGTTGCACCGGTCGGCGGCCCTGGCGCGGGATCACAGACACGGTTGTACTTTGGTTCAGCGGTCGTGCCACGGACAGAGCGCGGCAGCGGGCTGCGAAGAATGGGATTTTCCTTCCATGCATTGCTTGGCTTCCACAGGCTGTACTCCAGGCTGCTCCTGGGGGCAGCTCGGTCGCGCGTCCTGACCAACCGGCGAGCAGGTGCGTCGTGAGAGTTGCGACGGCGCGGAGCCCGTTCGCTCCGGCGGAGCGCCCCCAGCTTCGCTCCACACAGTTCGGACGCCAGGTCGCAAGAGAGATCAGATGATTGAACTTCTGTCCGACCCCCAGATGTGGATCGCGTTTCTGACACTCACGGCTCTCGAGCTCGTGCTCGGGATCGACAACGTCATCTTCATTTCGATCCTGGTCGACAAATTGCCGAAGGAACGGCGTGACCTGGCGCGCAGGGTCGGTTTGTTCCTTGCGATGTTCATGCGCGTCGGGCTCCTGTTTCTGCTTTCCTGGATTGTCGGACTGACCGAGCCGATCTTCTCCCTGCTTCGACAGGAGATCTCCGGTCGCGACCTCATCCTCATCGGCGGCGGCCTCTTCCTGCTCTGGAAGAGCACCAAGGAGATCCACCAATTACTGGAGGGCAGGACGGGCGAGGCTTCGGCGGCCGTGCGCGCCGCGTTTTCGGCTGTGATCCTGCAGATCACGCTCATCGATCTCGTTTTCTCATTCGATTCGATCATTACCGCCGTGGGCATGGTCGACCAGGTTGAGGTCATGATCGCCGCCGTGATGGTCTCAGTGCTTCTCATGATGGCCTTTGCCGGCAGCATCGGGCGCGTCGTCTCGATGCATCCAACGATCAAGATGCTCGCCCTCGCTTTCCTGCTGGTCATCGGCGTCGTGTTGATCGCCGACGGGTTCGATCACCACATACCGAAAGGTTATGTGTACTTCGCCATGGCGTTCTCGGTCGGCGTCGAGCTGCTCAACATCCGGATGAGGAAGCGTTCGGGTCGACCGGTCGAGTTGCATGAGCGTTATGCGCGAGATGGTCAATGAGTCCGACGCATCGCCTGCCCTTGGCGTATCTCTATACCGCTTTGCTACTGCCGGGACGCGAACCTGGGCTCGCACAGTCGCAGAGGTCTCGGCGATTTCCACTCCCTCCCTGAAACCCGGTTCCATGGAGTCGTCTGATACTGCGCGGCGCCTACGCGAGTTTGGGCCGCTCGGTGTCATCGCGACTCTGGCAATCTTTGCGAGCAGCATGGCGGGGTTCATTTTCACTGCCATTCTTGTACTGATCTGGGCGCATCATTCGAATACGCCGCCGCGCGATCTTGGCTTCACCCCACCACGTCATCTCGCCGCGATGCTCCCGATGGGTCTCGCCTCCGGAATACTGCTCAAGCTCGCCGTCAAGAGTGTCGCAATGCCGCTCCTCGGGGCTCCCGCGATCAATGTGCCGTATCACTACCTGATCGGAAACGCGGCCGCCCTGCCGTGGCTGATTGCAACCGTGCTGCTCAGCGCGAGTTTCGGCGAGGAGGTCTTCTTTCGAGGATATCTCTTTGAGCGACTCAGCAAACTAATGGGCACTGGCCGGATAGCCCTTTTCGGGACGATTCTTCTTTCCGCCGCACTGTTCGCGCTGGGGCACTACCACGATCAGGGGATCCCGGGCGTCGAACAGGCTTCAATGACGGGCCTCGTACTTGGGGGGCTCTACGCCTGGCGCAAGCAGATCTGGTTGCCGATGATCGTACATGCCGGCTACGATCTCACCGCTATCGCCATTATCTACTTCGACTGGGAAGAGGCCGTGGCGCGACTGGTGTTTCCATAGCATGACGGCGGCTGAGGCCTTGGCCTTCGTGCGGACTCACGGAGTCGTGCTCGAGTCAGCGACCGGCCCGGTGCCATCGCTTGCCGACGTGATCGCAGGGGGTCCGATCCGCGGCAGCTGGTGGGGACATGCGAGAAGCCACGAAATCTTCGTTCTAACCCGCGCGGTCAGGGACTGCCCCGATGTGCTGGTCTGCCGGCTGGTCGACGGCAAGATTACCTATGTGCATCGGCGCCTATGGCCCGCCCTGGTGCGCGTCGCCGGACGATTTTCCCGCAAGCGCCTCGCGAAGGTTCACGAGAAGCACACTGCTTCCGGCAAACACGTCGGTGATGAAATCGCCTATCCAGACTGGGTCTCTCCAGATCTCGCTCACCAGGCCCGCCAGCTTGACGAGCAGGGTGCGCTCAAGGATCTTGGGACCTGGTGTTCGAAACGCGCGCCGGCCACCTAACAACGCGACAGGTGGAGAACGGGGACTTCACACGCACAGCGAAGTAGTCGAGTGAAACGACAGAGCATCGACGCCTACGATCTGCCGCAGCGGGTCGCGTCGTACGATGCCGACATGGACCTCATGCACCCGAATCGATCGAAGATGGTTCGGGTTGCCCTGCAGATCCTGCCCTACTTGCGCGAGGCTCCTCTCTGGGCGCTGGATCTCGGCGCAGGGACCGGCGAAAAGCCGCCCGGTCGTACACTGCGCCGCTCGGCGGAAAGCTCCATGGCTTTTGGTATGACTTCGACAAATATGACGGCTATAAGCCGCGGGAGGCGCCGGGAAAGTGGCGAGCTTGATTCGATGGTCGTAACCTACGCGATCTGCGGCCCGAGACGAGCCGCACCCCAGATCACCCCGATACGCGCGCATGCGTACACTCGTCAACAGCCAGCGGGCATTCAACCATAACCAGTTTTCAAAGGAGAGAACGCGGTGAAAGAATCAAGACCTTCGGCCGATCGCCCCATCAAGGTGGGAGTGATCGCAGACCAGACGGGCGCACTTTCGTTCATGGGTATTGCCGATGCGAACGTGGCAAAGATGGTGATCAGTGACATCAATGCAAAAGGTGGCTTGTTAGGGCGACAGATAGAGCTGTGCCTCGAGGACGGCGCAACGACCGACAGTGTGGCGGCCGCCAAGGCTACCAAGCTCGTCCAGCAGGACAAGGTCGATGTGATCCTGGGTGGTATCTACAGCTCCACGAGGCAGGCGATCAAGGGCCCTGCGGTAACGAAGGGCAAGGTGCTCTACATCTACCCGGAGCAATACGAGGGCCAGGAATCCGACCCGCTCATCTTCTGCACCGGACCGGTGCCGGCGCAGCAGGTCGAACCTCTGATTCCTTGGCTGATGAAAGAAACGGGGGCGAAGAAATTCTACTTGCCGTCCGCTGACTATATCTGGCCGCACGTGATGAACAAGAAGGTCCGCGAAGTTGTCACGGCTCAGGCTGGCTCGATCGTCGGAGAAGAGTATTTCCCCATGGATCACTCCGACTATTCCATGACTGTTTCGAAGATCATGTCGAGCGGTGCGGAGGTCGTATTCAATACGATCGTTCCCCCGGGGCTCACGCCATTCCTCGAGCAGCTCTACAACGCCGGGTTCTCGAAGCGCGGTGGCCGCATCGTCTGCACCTATTTCGACGAGAACTTCTTCAACCTGGTGCCGGCTGCACACGTGGAGGGCCTGTACAGTTGCCTCGACTTCTACGAGAACATCAGCGATCCGTTCACCAGGAAACTGGTCGACGAGTACAACAAGCGGTACCCGGGCAGCGCCAAGTTCACTGCCGGCAGCGCTTGCTCAGGTCTGTACCGAGGCCTCAGGCTGTGGGAGGCCGCTGTGAAGGAGGCGGGTTCGCTGAAGCAGGAAGATGTCATCAAGGCTCTGGATCACGCCAAGATCCCTGACGGGCCCGGCGGCCCGGCCGAAATGGTGCCCGGCCAGCATCATGTTCGAATGAACATGTACATTGCCCAGGCAAAGAACGGCAAGTTCCAGGTCATCAAGAGCCTGGGAGCCATCGATCCCAAGGAGCAGATGGTACGCAGACAGTAAGCAGACGCGATCCGCGTCGTTTAACAACCGGTTACAGCGGCGGCGTGCGGCGCCGTCCGCTGCAGCCGGACCATCAGGCCGATTCAGGGTGCGGTGATGTGGAACTGGCTGCGGCGCCGCTCGGGAGCATGGTCCTGAACGGGGCAGCGACGTTCGAGCTGGTGGCGGCCGCTATACCGCTGGCCGGTGTCACCGCCGGATGGGCCGTATCCTCCAGGAATCTGACGAATGCAGGGAGCGCCGCATGATCCTGGTCGTGGGTGCCACGGGGCAGTTGGGGACGGCGGTGATTCGCCGCTTGGTAGCAAACGGCCAATCGGTGCGGGCCTTCGTGCGGCACGGCTCGCGCCACGAGCATCTGCGCGCGATGGGTGCGGAATTGGCGTTCGGCGACCTGCGCGAATCGGATGCGGTGGACGCCGCATGTCGTGACGTACACACGGTGATGGCCACCGCGAACGTCGTCGCACCCGAGGGCCCTTCCAGCTTCGAAGCGGTCGAAGGACGTGGCTACGCGGCGCTGATCTCGGCCTGCGAGCGCCACGCGGTCGCGCAGTTCATCTTCGCCTCGGTGCCTGTCACTCCGCACGACGACGCGGTGCCGACGTTCCGGTACAAGCGGCTCAACGAGCAGCGCCTGCAGCAGAGCCGGCTGACGTACACGGTTTTTCAATGTTCGTTGTTCATGGACGACTGGTTCGCCTTCATCGGCAGCCGGATTCCCCTGCACGGCGCTGAATCGGCGACCCTCGATCGCCGCTACTGGTTCCTGCAGGCGTTCATGAAAGGCGTGGGCGGGCTGATCGACAGACGTGGCATTGCGCTGATTCCCGGATCGCCGCGAGTGCGGCATGCATTCATCGCGCTCGACGACGTTGCGGAGTTCATGGTGCGCTCGATCGGGCGTGAGGACCTGCGCCGCGCAGTGGTACAGATCGGCGGGCCGCAAGTGCTGACCTGGGGCGAAGTGGTCGCCTGCTATAGCGCGATGCTCGGCAAGCCGCTGCGGGCGATATACCTACCCTCCGGGCTGTTCCGCGTGCAGCGCGCTTTACTGGCACCGCTGTCGGAACCGGCCTCGAATATCATGGGGCTCAACTGGCTTGTGGGCTTCGACACGCTCTACGACTCGAGCGCCCTGGCCGCGACGCTGGGCATCCGACTGACCAGCACCGAGCAGTTCCTGCGCGACAAGGCCGGACTGCCTGCGGCTTGAGCTGCCGCTTAACTCAAACGTCGACCGTCGCAGGATAAGAGACGATGAAACTCATCGGCATGCTCGACTCACCGTACGTCCGGCGCGTGGCCCTCTCGCTGCAGTTGCTCGGCTTGCGGTTCGAGCACCAGTCGCTCTCGGTCTTCCGCACCTTCTCCGAGTTCCAGCGGATCAATCCAGTCGTCAAGGCACCGACCTTCCTGTGCGATGACGGCGAGGTGTTGATGGATTCAACGCTGATCCTCGAGTACGCCGAGGCGGCGGCGCGTCCGCGTACCCTCATGCCTTCGGGACTGAAGGCGCTGCAGCATGACCTGCGGCTCATCGGGCTGGCGCTCGCGGCTTGCGAGAAGAGTGTGCAGATTTTCTACGAGCGTGGATTGCGCCCGCCCGAGAAACTGCATCAGCCCTGGGTCGATCGAGTGACCGGTCAGTTGCTCGCCGCGTACGGCGCGCTCGAGCAGGAACTCGCGCGCCAGCCGCTCGAGGCCACGCGCTCGTCCATCCGTCAGGCAGGGGTCAGCGTGGCCGTCGCCTGGCACTTCACGCGGCAGATGCTTCCCGAGGTCGTGCCCGCGGCCGACTTTCCGCGCCTGGTTGCCTTCTCGGCAGCTGCGGAGGCGCTCCCGGAGTTCCTGGCGGCACCGCATGGTGAAGGTACGTACCGACGGCATGGTTGACCCCTGCGTGAAACAGGCCACGACCGGACGCGAGCGCGAGACAAGGCGAGTCCCGGGCTATGATGATCACAAGAGGGAGGGTCCCATGATTGGTGAAAAGATCTACGAGTACGACCTCGACGTGACGGGAGTGACGGACTTCGGTGTCGCGCTGGACGCGATCGTTTGCGGCAAGGTACACATCGACGCCTACATGCAGTGAGCGTCCGGGCGCTGATCATGCGAAAATCGCTGCCCGGCCTGCCGGTCGCGCCGAATCTCGCCGACTACGAAGCCGAGCGGGGCCGCTTCTCGTGGGACGCGATCCGCGGCGAGCTCGGGATCGGCGCCGGCGCGCCCGTCAACATCGCGCAGCTGGCGGTAGATCGTCACCTGGCGACGCCGGTACGCGATCGCATCGCCTTTCGGTTCATCGACCGCAGAGAGCGGAGACGGGACCTCAGCTACGCAGAGCTCGCGCGGCTCACGAACCGCTTCGCCAACGCGCTGCGGGGGCTCGGGGTCGGCAAGGGCGATCACGTGTTCATCCTCGCCGGCCGGATCCCCGCGCTCTACATCGCCGCGCTCGGCGCACTCAAGAACGGTAGTGTCGTGACACCGCTCTTCTCCGCTTTTGGCCCCGAACCGATCAAGACCCGGCTCGCGCTCGGAGCCGCGAAGGCGCTGGTAACGACAGAATCGCTCTGGGCACGCAAGGTCGCGGGCATCGTGCGAGAGCTCCCGCGGCTCGAGCACGTGATCCTCGTCGGTGAAGGCGAAGGCGGCGTTTGCAGCGAGATTCCCGGCACCCGCGATTGGGCGACACTCATGGAAAGCGCGCCCGACACATCAAGGATCGAGCCGACGAGTGCCGAAGACGTTGCGCTGCTGCATTTCACGAGCGGCACGACCGGGACACCAAAAGGCGCCATCCACGTCCACGGCGCGGTCGCGACCCACTATGCGACGGGCAAATACGCGCTCGACCTGCATGCGGACGATGTCTTTTGGTGCACGGCGGATCCGGGCTGGGTGACCGGCACGTCCTACGGCATCATCGCGCCGCTCCTGCACGGCGTGACCAGCATCGTCGATGAAGCGGATTTTGACGCCGAGCGCTGGTACCGGCTGCTGCAGCAGGAACAGGTGAGCGTCTGGTACACGGCGCCGACGGCGATCCGCATGCTGATGAAGGCCGGCGCGGAACTCGCGCGACGGTATCGCTTCCCGCGGCTGCGTTTCGTGGCGAGCGTCGGGGAGCCGCTCAACCCCGAGGCGGTGTGGTGGGGCCAGGAAGTGCTGGGCCTGCCGATTCACGACAACTGGTGGCAGACCGAAACCGGCGGCATCATGATCGCGAACACGCCCGCGATGGACATCAAGCCCGGATCGATGGGGAAGCCGCTGCCGGGCGTCGACGCGTTCGTCGTGAAGCGGCGCGCGGACGGCTCCTGCGAGCAGATCCGCACGCCGGGCGAGGAAGGGGAACTCGCGCTGCGCAAGGGATGGCCGTCGATGTTCCGTGGCTATCTCAATCAGGACGAGCGCTACCGCAAGTGCTTTAGCGGTGACTACTACCTGACAGGCGATCTCGCCAGCCGCGACGCGGACGGTTACTTCTGGTTCGTCGGACGTGCGGATGACGTCATCAAGTCGGCCGGACACCTGATCGGCCCCTTCGAAGTCGAGAGCGCCCTGATGGAACATCCGGCCGTGGCCGAGGCGGGCGTCATCGGCAAGCCCGATCCGGTCGTCGGCGAAACGGTCAAAGCCTTCGTGAGTCTCAAGACCGGCTTTGCGCCGAGTGACGAGCTGCGCCTGGAGTTGCTCGGCCACGCGCGCAAGCGGCTCGGCGCGGCGGTGGCGCCGAAAGAGATCGCGTTTCTCCCGACGCTGCCACGCACGCGCAGCGGCAAGATCATGCGCCGCCTCCTCAAGGCCCGTGAGCTCGGCCTTCCCGAGGGCGACACCTCGACGCTCGAGGCCGGCGCGTGAGCAGCGCACCGCTCAAACCCGTGACGATCCCGCGAGAGCTGGCGCTCACGCTCCTCACCGACATGGTGCGCATCCGGCGGTTCGAGGAGCGCTGTGCCGACCTCTACGGCCAGCTCAAGATCCGCGGCTTCCTACACCTTTATATAGGCGAGGAAGCGGTCGCGGTCGGCGCGGTGCATGCGCTGTCGTCCGACGATGCGATCGTCGGCACCTACCGCGAGCACGGTCACGCCCTCGCGCGCGGCGTGGCGGCGAATGCGATCCTCGCGGAGATGTACGGCAAGCGTGAAGGCTGCTGCCGCGGCCGTGGCGGCTCAATGCATCTCTTCGACGCCACCACGCGACTCTACGGCGGCAACGCGATCGTCGGCGGCGGCCTGCCGCTCGCCGTCGGGCTCGGGCTCGCCGACAAGATGCAGGCCAAGGCCCGCGTCACCGCGGTGTTCTTTGGCGAGGGCGCCGTCGCCGAAGGCGTCTTCCACGAGTCGATGAACCTCGCGGCGCTGTGGCAGTTGCCGGTCGCCTTCTTCTGCGAGAACAATTTCTACGCGATGGGCACCGCGCTCGCTCGCTCGGAATCGCAGACCGACCTCTGC
Organism: Steroidobacteraceae bacterium; assembly: GCA_049691655.1. GTDB lineage: Bacteria > Pseudomonadota > Gammaproteobacteria > Steroidobacterales > Steroidobacteraceae > JBAVOB01. The sequence goes on from JBAVOB010000122.1 coordinate 24,010, forward strand.
GCCAAGGCGGCGGCGTTCAAGGTGCCGACGGCGCGCGTCGATGGCATGGATGTCGTCGCCGTGTACGAGGCGGCACGCGATGCGGTCACTCGCATACGACAAACCGGTCAGCCGTTCTTCGTCGAGTTCCAGACCTACCGCTACCGTGCGCACTCGATGTTCGATCCGGACCTCTACCGCGACAAGGCGGAGATCGAGGCGTGGAAGAAGCGCGGCCCGATCCACAATCTCACCAACCGGATGAAGGCCGAGAAACTCCTCACCGAGGATCAGTTCCTCGCGATCGACGCCGCCGCGGTGCGCGAAGTCGAAGCCGCTGTCGCCTTCGCCGAAGCGGGCACGTGGGAGCCGGTCTCGGATCTCGCACGTGACCTGTACGCGGGAACTACGCCGTGAAACTCAGTTACCGCGAAGCGATACGCACTGCGCTGCACGATGCGCTGGCGCAGGACCCGCGCGTCTTCCTGATGGGCGAGGATGTCGGGGAGTACGGCGGGTCATATGCCGTATCCAAGGGATTTCTCGCGGAGTTTGGTCCCGAGCGCATCCGCGACACTCCGCTCTCCGAGCTCGCCTTCGTCGGCGCAGGAATCGGCGCCGCGCTCGGCGGCCTGCGGCCGATCGTCGAAGTGATGACGGTGAATTTCAGCCTGCTGGCACTCGATCAGATCGTGAACACCGCGGCACTCTACCGGCACATGTCCGCCGGCCAGTTCCACGTGCCACTCGTCATCCGGATGGCGACCGGCGCGGGCCGCCAGCTCGCCGCGCAGCACTCGCACAGCCTCGAGAACTGGTACGCGCACGTGCCGGGCCTCACGGTCCTCGCGCCGGCGACCGTCGACGACGCGCGCGGGATGCTGGCACCTGCCCTCGCCGATCCTGATCCAGTCGTGATTTTCGAGCACGCGATGCTCTACAACTTCGAGGCCGAACTCACCGACGCCTGGCGAACCACGGACCTGCGCTCGGCAAAAATCCTGCGCGCCGGGCGCGACGTGACGCTCATCGCCTGGGGCGGCACCGTGTGGAAGGCGCTGGCAGCGGCGGAGGAACTCACCGCGGCGGGCATCGCCGCGGAAGTGATCGACCTGCGGGTGCTGCGCCCGCTCGACGATGCGACGGTGATGGCCTCGGTGCGGCGCACGCGCCGAGCCGTCGTCGTCGACGAAGGCTGGCGCTCCGGGAGCCTCGCCGCCGAGCTGATGGCGCGCATCATGGAGCAGGCCCTCTACGATCTCGACGCCCCGGTCGCCCGCGTTTGCAGCGAAGAGGTGCCGGTTCCGTATGCGAAACACCTCGAGGACGCGGTATTGCCGCAGCCGGCGAAGATCGTCGCCGCCGTCCGCAAGATGCTCGGCAAGCCGTGAGACGCGCTCATGATTGAGTTCAAACTACCCTCGCTCGGCGCCGAAATGGACGAGGGCACGCTGCTCGAGTGGAAGGTAAGACTTGGCGATACGGTGCACAAGGGCGATGTCGTCGCGGTCGTCGACACCAGCAAATCGGCGATCGATGTCGAGATCTGGCAGGAAGGAACGGTCTACGAGTTGCTGCTCGCGCCGCAGGAGAAGGTGCCGGTCGGAACGGTGATCGCCCGGCTGCTCGAGCCCGGCGAATCGAAGGAGCACGCCGAGGCGGAGAAGAAGACCCGGTTGGCAGCCGGCGCGGGTGCAGTGGCGGGTGCGGTTGCGGGCCCCGGCCCGGCCGCCGCCCCGAGC
>JBAVOB010000123.1:0-2750 GCA_049691655.1 Steroidobacteraceae bacterium
CGACACCACCGCGCCCGCCAAGGCAACGGCCAAGGCGGTCGCGGCGACCAAGGCTGTCGCGGCGGCCAAGGCGGTCGCGGCAGCCAAGACGACGGCGGCGAGTGCAGCAGCAGCGGTGGCCGCTCCCGCGACCGGCGGCGCCAAGGTCTGCAAGCTCGATATCGCGGGCAACGACCTGATGCAGTACGACAAGAAGGAGCTGCGCGTGGCGGCCGATTGTGCCCAGGTCGAACTCACGCTCAGGCACACGGGCAAGCTCCCAGCGGCGGCCATGGGCCACAACTGGGTGCTCGTCCGCGACGCGGACGCCATGGGTGTCGCCAATGACGGCCTCGCGGCCGGGATCAAGAACAACCATGTAAAACCCGGCGACAAGCGCGTGCTTGCCGCAACCCAGGTCGTTGGTGGCGGACAGACGACCACGATCCGGTTTCCGACCTCGTCACTGAAGAAGGGCGAAGGCTATACCTACGAGTGCACCTTTCCCGGGCACAATGCGATCATGAAAGGCAAGCTGATCTTCGGTTAAGGCGCGGCGTCGCGGCGCGCATGGATCCGAGACTCGCCGACCTGCTGGCGCAGTTCGATCTCGAGCGCCTGGAAGTCAACCTGTTTCGCGGCGAGAGCCGCGACATCGGCAGCCCCCAGGTATTCGGCGGCCAGGTGCTCGGCCAGGCCATGCGCGCCGCGTACGCGACGGTCGAGGGACGCAGCGCCCATTCGCTGCACGCCTATTTCCTGCGGCGCGGCGACTTCAATGCCCCGATCGTCTACACCGTCGACCGCAGCCGCGACGGCGCGAGTTTCACCACCCGGCGCGTGGTGGCCATTCAACATGGCGAGCAGATCTTCAACTGCGCCGTCTCGTTCCAGGTCGTCGAGCCGGGACTCGACCACCAGGCGCCGATGCCGAAGGTGCCGGATCCCGAGGCGCTGAGCGACACAACGCGGCCGCCGCAGTCCGTCATCGATCGTCTGCCGCAGAAGGCACAGGATTTCTTCATGCGCGAGCGGCCGTTCGAATTCCGCAGCGTCCAGCAGGTCGACTACCTGCATCCACGGGCACTCGCCCCCGAGCGTCAGGTCTGGTTTCGGGCGGTTGACCGCTGCCCTGACGACGACGTGCTGCACCGCTGCCTGCTCGCCTACGTGTCCGACTACAGCCTGCTCGAGACGGCGATCCTGCCGCACGGAGCGGAGTTCGTGCGCGGCCGGCTCATGCTGGCGAGCCTCGATCACGCGATGTGGTTTCACCGCCCGCTGCGGGTCGATGACTGGTTGCTGTATGCGACCGACAGCCCGAGCGCTTCCGGTGCGCGCGCCTTCACGCGTGGCAACATCTACGCGCGCGACGGCCGGCTGGTCGCGAGCACGGCGCAGGAGGGGCTGGTGCGTGTCATCGACCCGGCGCGCGCCTGACTACACGCCAAGCAGTTGCGTGCCGACCCTCAATAGATAGAACCCGGCTGCCGCCCCCGCCGCAATGCACAACGCCAACGCGGCGGCGATGGCGGCGAGTGTCAACCGGCTCTGGCGCCGCGTGGCATGCGGTGCCGCGAGCCAGCGCTCGAGCAGCGCGAGATTTCTCCGGTTCGACCGGAAGGCGAAATCGAGCGCATCGCCTGCGACGGGAACGATTCCCGCGACCAAGTCGAAGGTCAGGTTGAGAAGCATGTGCCCCTGTATCGCGGCTGGTGCGCCGAGCCGCCTCGCCACCAGGATGCCGTACCCGCCGAGCAGCGCCCCCAGCCCGTCGCCGAGACCGGGCACAAGTCCGAGCAGCGGGTCGAGGCCGAATCTCCAGTCGGTGCCGGGGATCCGGAACGCCGCATCGAGCAGCTGCGCGAGCGCGCGGTAGCGCTCGAGCTCACGGTACGAAGTCATCTCAGCCTGCCGTGCGAGCCTGCACGAGATTGCGTAGCTGCTGTTCGAGCACCGGATTGAAGCGTTGTGGTGCTTCCAGCATCAGGAAGTGTCCGGTGCCCGGGACCGTCACGGCGCGGAAGGTAGGCGCGACCCCGGCGATGCGGCCGGCATCCGCGACCGCGCCGAGATCCGGGTTGATGGCGATGATCGCTACCTTGATCGCGGACAAGGCGGGTGCCGCGTCCCACTGGCGCAGCGCGAGGATCGACGGAATGGCGACTTCCGGCGGTGCCGAGGACATGTCGTCCGCGATTCGCCGCACGAACGCCGGGTCGGCGTCCTTCGTGAAGAACGACTCGGTGATCATCCTGCGCGTCTCGCCGATGAAGTCGGCTTGCAAGGGGGCGAGCGCGGCGGCGATCTGGTCCGGCGTGTCGCGCGGCGCGCCGAGGGTTCTGAAAGCGTCGACGCCGATCACGCCCAGCACCCGGTCGCCGAGGATGCGCGCGGCCTCGAGCGCCGCGGCCCCGCCCATTGCATGGCCCACAATGATCACCGGGCGATTGGCAAACCGGTCAGCCACCGCCGCGACGTCCTGACCGAACGCCGCGATGGACCACTGCACGCGGTTGCGCCCGGACCCGCCGTGACCGGCCAGATCCACTGTCACGACCGTGTACCTTGCCTTGAGCCCGTTGAGCTGCGCTTTCCAGTAATTGGAATCGCAGCTCCACCCATGCACCAGCAGGATGACCGGATCGCCGCGACCGTAAGCCCGGTATTCGATGTGCACGCCATCGGCGGAGCTCGTCATCTGCGGAGTTCCGTCTGCGAGCCGCGGCATCGCCGTGGCGCCCGCGGGCGGCGTCCCGCCGGACGGCGGG
>JBAVOB010000124.1:0-2700 GCA_049691655.1 Steroidobacteraceae bacterium
GGCCGCGACCGCCCGGCGTCGCCAGCGCGCGCCCGGGCCGCGGGAGCTTCAGGGCCCGACAGGCGTTCTGCAGCACTGCGAGATCGGTGACGCTGCGGCGCTCGAGCACATAGCAGACCGGCGCGACGCTCGCCGGGAGGCGCACCGCGGCATCCTCGGGCAGCACTGTCACCCGCACCCAGAGCGCGAGCACACGGCGCAGCAGGAATTCCATCACGCTGGTGAACGCCTGCGGGTCGGGCCGGGCATCATGCGACCGTCAGCCGATCGGCTGCGGCAGACCCAGCCCGATCAGAAAGTACTCGAACAGGTACTTCAGCGCGCGAATCTGGTCGTGCAGCAGGTGGTCGCTCTGCAGCAGATGCAGCGCCGCGCGGTATTCCTGCGCGAAGCGGATGCTGTTGGCGAACGGTACGACGTCATCGTGCAGCCCGTGGACGATTGTAACCGGGCATTCGATGATGCCCGGCCTGAGCGGCGGAAGCTGGTCGAGATACAGGGCCGGCGCCATGAGAAACAACCCGCGTGCGTGCAGGAGCGACGCCGTGGCCACGGACAGGTAACCGCCGAGACTCGAGCCGACCAGCACCAGCTCGCCGCGGCAGTCCTTGCAGGCATCGACCAGTTTGGCGATGCGCGCGGGGACGCTGTCGATGCCCCGGTAGTCGACTGAAACCGTCTTGTAGCCTTCGCTGCGCGCGGTATCGGCGAGCGCGGTGATCTTGACGCCCTGCGGACTGCCCTCCAGCCCGTGCGAGAAAACGACGTAGCGCGATGTCACGGCCGCCTCGATTCGATCCTGGCCGCGAGCGTAGCAACTCTCGTGCGGTTACGGCACTTTCCTGGCCGCGCGGGCGCGATCGCCGGGCTATTGCGCGACCCGCGCCGTCTGCACCTGGACCTTCACGAGCTGGAGGTAACGCGCATCCGCCAGGGGACCGAGCGGGGTCGGAAGCTGCACCGCCTGCCCGGGCTGGATGACCGCATTGGCGGTGCCCACCTGCAGCGGGCCCTGCGTGTAACCGGCTCCGTTCGGGTCCGCGAGTGCGGTGACGATGACGACGCCACCGACCGCCACGGGCGAGCGGTTTGCAACGAGCAGCCACACGCGCCCCTGGCTGTCGACGCGCGGTTCGACCTGCACATAGCGACCAGGATTGCGTGGCAGATCGAGTTGCGCCAGCTCGCGCGCCGACGCCTGACCGATGTCGGAATCGGACGCCGCGGCCATCTGGAAATATTTCACCGCCTCGTCGACGTTGCCGGAACTCTGCGCGAGCCTGGCGAGGTAATAGGAACCGGTCGCGGTCGGCAGGATTTCCATGCTGCGATTCAGCAATTCTGCCGCTTTCTGCGTGTCGTGCAACTCGTAGTTAGCCAGACCGGCCACCAGGTAGGGCTTGAAATAGCCGGGATTGAGCGCACGCGCCTTTTCCAGGTCGCGGATGGCGGCGGGATAATTCTTGCGGCTCATTTCAATGTCGCCGAGCAGCTCGTGGAACTTGCTCTCCTGCGGCTCGATCGCGAGCGCTTCCCGCGCGCGCGCCTGCGCGGTCGCGCCGTCGCCCTTAACGAGCGCGGCCACGCCTTCGTCGTACTTCTGGTACGCCGGTTCGCGCCGCCTGAGCGCGGCGAGCGCCCGATCGAACTGCTCTCTGCCGAGTTCACCGCCCGCACCGAGCGCGGCCGCCGTCTGCTGGTTGTTCAGCACGCGCTCCTCGGACGGCGGATGGCTTGCGAACATGCCCTCGAGCCACCCCGTTTTCTTCCCCTCCTGCAGGGCGACGAAGATGCGCTGCAGTTCGACCGCGGCGACCGGGTCGTAACCCGCGCGCTTCATGTACTGCATGCCGTAGTGATCGGCTTCCCGCTCGGCGTCGCGCGTGTACTTCTGTGTGATGAGGTTCGCGCCGAGCGTCGCGCCGCCGACGATCAGGTTCGAGTAGCGGTTGTCCTGCACGCCGAGCTGCAGTCCGATCGCGGCGGCCTGCAGCAGCAGGCCGCGCTGCATTGCCTGCCGTCCATGGCCGGCGGCGGCGTGCGTGATCTCGTGACCGAGAACCGCGGCGAGTTCGGCTTCGTCCCTGAGCGCCGCGAGCAGGCCGCGGTTCAGCGCGATCTTGCCGCCGGGCAGCGCCCAGGCATTCGGCACGGAGTTATTCAGGATCGAGAACTCGTACGGGAGCTTGCGGTCGGCCACTGCGGCGAGTTTCTGCCCTACGGAGTTGATGTAGGCAGTGAGCTCGGGGTCGATGACGAGATCGCCGCCCTGCATCTGCCGCGACGGAGCGTACTGCTCGTTACCGATCGCGATTTCCTGCGATTCCGGAACGAGTTGCAGCTCGCGCTTGCCGGTGACCGGATTGGTTCCGCAGGCCGCGAGCGCCAGTGCCGTCAGTAACCAGAAGTAACGAAATCTCATCGCCGTTCTCCATTCCCTGGATCCGCGGGCCGACCGGGCGCGGGAGGCCCGGTACCCAAGCCGTGCGCCGTGCGTAATCATGGGCGCAGATGAAAAGTGACATACGCGCGGACGCGTGGCAATTCTGGATCGACCGGGGCGGCACGTTCACCGACGTGATCGGGCTGGCGCCCGGCGGGGTGCTGCACGTGCGCAAGGTGCTTTCCGCGCCAGATCGCGAGACCGGCGCTGCAGCGGCGCCTGACCCGGGGCTTGCAGCCGTGCGCGCCCTGCTCGGC
>JBAVOB010000125.1:0-5271 GCA_049691655.1 Steroidobacteraceae bacterium
CCGCTCCCGTCCGCCTGGCGCACCGTCGTGCGCATGGCCTATCCGTTCGACCTACCCGAGCGGCGGCGCGTGCGGGTCGACTACCCGCTCGGCTGGTTCCGGATCCGCCAGGTCCCGGTCGTGGACCTGCAGGTCCAGGCCGATACCTACCTCGCCTGCGGCCTGCTGTCGGAAACGCTGAACCACATGGTAGACACCTTCCAGCGTGACTACCTGGTCGAGCGCATCGAGGCGATGCTCGAGCATCGCATCATCACCGGCTACTACCCGCGACTTGCCCTGGCACCCGGCCAGCGTTTCGCGTCCAAGGGCGGCTACATCGTGCGATTCACGGAGCTATCCGGCGCGCGGATCGTCGCCGACGGCGACTGGATCGTGCCTTGAGCGCGGGATCGCCGCGAGCGATGCGCGCGCGTTACTGGCCGGGCGTTGACGGCGCGGGCCGCTTGGCACGCGGGGCCTTAGCGCCGGCCGGCCCGTTCACCCCCGGCCCGTTCAGGGCGGCGGGCGGCTCGATCCTGAGCAATTCGACGTCAAAGATCAGGAGCGATCCGGGCGGAATCGACGGCGGCGACGCGTTGTCGTAGGCGAGCTCGGGCGGGATGAACAGCCGCCACTTGGCGGCCGGCTTCATGAGCAGCAGCGCCTCGCGCCAGCCCTTGATCACGCCGTTCACGCCGAACGTGGCCGCCTGCGCATGCGCGTCGGAGCTGTCGAACTCGGTCCCATCGAGCAGCCGACCGCGGTAATGCACGGTGACCCGGTCATTCACGGTGGGCGATGCGGCCTTGGCATCCCCCGCTTCGATCACCTGGTACTGCAGACCCGAGGCGGTCGTCGTGACGCCCTTCACCTGGCCATTCTTGGCAAGAAAGTCACGCGCCGCCGAGCGATTGTGCGCCGCGATCGCATCGCGGCCGCTGCGGAACAGCTGCATGGCGCGCTCCCGGTCATCGGCCCCGAATGGCTTGCCAGCGAGGCCCTCCTTCAGGCCGCGCGTCACGGCTTCGAGCGAGACGCCGTGCTCGAGCCCGCTGGCGTGCAGCTGGCTGCCAAAGGCGAGACCGACACTGTAGCTCGCCGCGTCGTCCGGCAGCGGCTCAGCGGCCAGGGCCGCGGGGGAAGCGGCGGCGGGCGGCGCAGTTGCGGGCGCCGGGGTCTGTGCGAGAACCGCAGGGGCGGCTACGAGGAGCGGCGCGAGCGCGACGACGCGCGACAGCCAGCGGGCGTTGAGTGAGTGCATGAGTGTTCCGTTGAAGTAATGTTGAACAGGAGCCGGGATCACTGCCGCGCCGCAGGCCGCACGGCGCGTCGCGGCACGGCGTAAAAAGTCGGGTAGACAAATTTCCAGTCGCAATAGCATTGCGCGTCGCGAAACGTTGCGTCGGTCACCGGGAACCCCGCCACCTTGATAGGCTTCAGCTGCGAGCCGCTGGCAACGCCCATGATGCCACCGTCGGGCGCAGCGATGAGCTGCCAGTCAGCGTTGCCGGTCATCGGATCCGGATACAGGCGGCGCAGGTAGCGCCGTACCGTCGGCGTGCGCCGGTCCTCGAGCAGATCGCCGAGCCCCTGCGGGTATTGCCCACCGCTCGCGCGGTAGCGGCCGATGGCCATGCGGTATTGATCGCCGACGAACAGCAGCTCCGCCTCCCGGTCGCGCCGGATCTGGGTGCTCCAGACCACGCCGACCGTGCTGAGCGTGATACCAAGGATGGCGATCGCAAACAGCAATCCGATGTAAGTAAACCCCGCCTGCTGTGCCCGGCCCGTTCGCCGCGTGCGCGCCGAGCCCACGCGCTACCACTCCCGGTAGCGCGAGCCGTCGAGGGCGGTGCCTGCGGCGGCGCTGTGCACGTCGCGAATCCCGGGATGATCGGCATCCTCGGACACCACCATCTGCCAGCCCTCGGCCGAGCGCGTGAAGGGGTCCACGGGCACGGCGCGAATGTAGCGGCGTTCGACCAGCGCAAATAGTGAATCCGGGTACTGGCCGTAATCGCCGAAATGCTTGTCGATGGCATCGCGCAGCACGGTCAGGTCCTGCCGCAATACCGTCTCGCGCGAGCGCTCGAGCGTCTTGAAGTAGCGCGGCACGGCAATCGTGAGCAGCATCGCGATGATGCTCATCACGACCAGCAGCTCGATCAGCGTGAAGCCGGTGGAGCGCCGCTTACCAGTCATGGTAGGGCACTCCGTTCAGACCCTTGCCAGCCGCGAGCGAGTGCACGTCGAACACGTCGGCACCGGGCTGCGGGTCCTGCGGCGGGCTCGCGTAGCTGCGCAGGCCCCAGGTCTCCTCGGCGCGGGCCGCGCCATCGGGAAAAAACGGATCGCGCGGCAAGCGGCGCAGGAAGTAGATCTGCACTTTCTCGGGATTGCGCGCGTCCTCGACCCCCGCGTACAGCGACCGCAGGTCGGGCGGGTACCCCGAGGCATCCGCCTCGACCATGACGCGGCCCTGCTCAGCCGCTTCCTTGTAGGCATCGATCGCGCTGCGAATCTCGCGCAATGCCGCGCGCAGCTCGCTTTCCTTCTCGCGGTGTATCGCCATGCTGGCGAGCGGAAACGCGGCGCTCGCGAGCAGTCCAATGATCGCGACCGTGATCACGAGCTCGATCAGCGTAAATCCATCGTGGCGCGCGCGCATATTCACGGGACGACTCCGCGTCCTTCAGTTGCCGACGGTGACCGTCAGCGGCGCGGGCGTGCTGGAAGCAAGTATGGCGCCGCTCGCGCCCATGACCGTGACCTGCGCCGCGAAAGCGGTCTGCGGCCGCGCCTGCACCGCTTTGAACTTCAATACCATGAGCTCGCCGCTCCGTGACAAGGCCTGATCGGACGCCGCCGTCACATCAAGTTGCACGCCTCCGGAGCGGCCGCTCACCTTGGCGCCGAGGGCGGCAGGCGCCATACCGCCCGGGTCCCCGGCGACGAGCTGAAAGGCCGCGGCGTCGAAGCGCAGCTGCGCACGTACGCGCGCGATGTTCTGATCCGCCTCCAACACCACGGTCACGGTGAACTCGTCGCCGACCTTGATCTGCCCGGGGCCGGCGATTGAAGTAGTCAGATGCGGCACCGGGCCATCGCTTTCCCGGGCTTGCGCGGAAGGTACCTCGGTCACGCCCTGCAGCGCGGCAATTCGCGCCGACGGGGCTGCCGCCGCGGGTGCGCCGCTCGCGCTCAGCGCTCCGCCGACCGTGGTGCCGGAGCCAGTGGTGTTGACGTCGACCGGTGCGCGCTGCGGCATGGCTCCCGCCGTACCGTCTGCGTTCGGCACTGCCGGCGTACCCGTCGGGTTCGCGCCGCTCGGTCGTGCCGCAGGACTCGATCCAACGCCGAGCGGCGCGAGGCCGCTGCGCGATTCGGTGCCATACCAGAATTCGGTCGTGTCGCTCGATGGACGCGGCTTCGCCCGGATGATGCGCGGCGTGATCGACAGCACCACCTCGGTCTTGTCGCGGCTGGTATTGTGGTCCGAGAACAGCCGGCCCAATACCGGAATATCGCCGAAGCCCGGAATTTTAGAGGCGCTGCGCGTGTCGCTGTCGCGGATCAGTCCCGCGAGAATCTGCGTCTCGCCATCCTTCAGCTGCAGGAGCGTGGTCGCGTTGCGGGTGCCGATCTCATAGGCGATCGTATCGCCAACCTTGATGCGGTTGGTGATCGAGCTGACCTCGAGATTGACCTTGATGGCAACGTCGTTGTCGGCGTAGATCGTCGGCTCGACATCGAGGGTCAGGCCGACATCGAGGTACTGCACCTGCGTGTTCGACACCACGCCGCCGTTGCCGGAGGCCGTGGCCGCGGTGGTGATGACCGGCACGCGGCTGCCGATCAGCACCTTGGCTTTTTCCTTGTTGCGCGCCCGGATCCGCGGGCTGGCGAGCACGTTGGAGATGCCGGTCGTCTTGAGCGCATCGACGGTCACCGACAGCGGGGTAACGGAGATGGTCGAGCCAGTCTGTTTGGCGAGATCGTTGACCACCAGTTTGCTCGGAGTCGCAAGCGTTGCAGTGGTGGGGTAGGCGATTCCCAGCTGTTGCAGGCGGCTGCGCGTGATCTCGAGCACTTCCACTTCCAGCATGACCTCGGGCTCGGCCAGGTCGACCGACGCCACCAGCTTCTCCGCCATGCGCACGTTCTCGGGCGTGTCGCGCATTACGATGGCATTCGCCCGCTCGTTCACCACCATGGTCTTCGCATCGAGCACGGTCTTCAGCAGACTCTCGACGTCCTTCGGCGCAGCGCTGTTCAGGTAAAACGTCTTGACGATCTGGTCCTGGTAGTCTTTCTGCTTGGCGGAAGTGTTCGGATAGATGAGCGCCATGTTCTCCGAGAGCACCTGGCGCGCGAGCTGGTTCTGGCCGAGCACGAGGTCGATGGCCTGCTCGATTGGCACGTCCTGCACGAAGATCGTCGTCCGGCCCTCGCTCCGGATATCCTTGTCGAAGATGAAGTTGATGCCGGTCTGGCGCGACAGCACTTCGAAAACCATTTTGGTCGGTGCGTCGCGGAACTGCAGCGTGACCGGACGATCGTCGCGGGTGCGCAGTTTCGGCGTCACGGTAACCGGCCCGCGCGCGGTTTCGATCCTGGTACGCAGCGCTTTCGCCGGCGCATAGCCCGGGTCCTCGGAGAGGATTGCAGCGAGTCGCGCCACCGCGCGGTCGGCATTCCCCTGCTGAAATTCCTCCTGTGCGAGCGTCACCGACTGCCCATGACGGCGGTCCGCCTCCACGCCTTCGAGACCCCTGGCAGCGCGATCGTTGCCGCTCTCGATCGCGAGGACGCGCTTGTACGTGGCTTCCGCCGCATTCGCATCCCCGCTCGCGCGTGCCCGATCGCCTGCCGCGATCAGCTTCTGCACGGCCTCTTCGTGACGGCCCTTCAAGTCGAGCTTGAAGGTGAGGTTCCCCGGGTCGCTCGAGACGGCCTGCTCGAGCTTCTGCAATGCGACTTCATAGCGGCCCTGCTCGAACTCATCGAGTCCCTGCTGATGCAGCCGCGAACTCGCGCAGGCGACGAGCAGCACGGCACTCGCCAGCGTCGCGCAAATCCGGGTATACGTCGCGTTCACGGTGTGCCTCCCAGCGGCAGCGCCTGCTGGATATTCAGTGGTTTGTAGGTGAGCAGGAGCTGGTCATCCGTCGCGCTATCGACGCTGTAGGTATTGTCGATCGTGTCGCCGACACGCACGTCGAACACGCGGTCGCCGCGCGTCAGGAAATACACTGTCGCATCGCCCGGGCGCGCATAGTGGCCCATGAC
>JBAVOB010000126.1:0-9202 GCA_049691655.1 Steroidobacteraceae bacterium
ACGTGCGACTGGTCGCCGAGCGCGGCCTCGGCGGCGGCGAGACCGACCTGCGACACGTTGAACGGCTGGCGCACGCGATTCAGAACGTCGGCGATGGCGGGGTCGCTCACGGCGAAACCCACACGCAGGCCGGCAAGGCCGTAGGCCTTGGAGAACGTGCGGACGACGACGAGGTTGGGGTGAGCCCGAAGCCACTCGATGCCGTCGCCACAATCGTCCGAGCGCGAGTATTCAAAGTACGCTTCGTCGAGGACGATGATCGCGGAGCGCGGCGCGGCGGCGAGAAACCGCCGCAGCTCATCGGCCCGCGCCCAGGTTCCGGTCGGGTTATTGGGATTCGCGACGAAGACGAGCTTGGTGGCCGGCGTTACCGCGCGTGCCAGTGCGGCGAAATCGTGACCGAGCGGCATCGGGGCCGTTGGCGGCAGCGCGGGTACCACGATCGCGCGCGCGCCCGTAGCCTGCACCGCTATGGGATACACCGCGAAGGCGTATTGCGAATATATCGCCGCGTCGCCGGGCGCGAGAAAAGCTTCGGCGAGCAGCACCAGCACGTCGTTCGAGCCGTTGCCTAGCGTGATCTGCGCGGGGCTGACGCCGAGCCGCGCGCCAAGCGCTCGCTTCAGCGCATGACCGCTGCCGTCCGGGTAGAGCCAGACGTCATCGAGCGCGCGCCGCGCGGCGGCAAGCGCAGCGGGGCTTGAACCGAGGGCATTCTCGTTCGAGGCCAGCTTGACGATGTCCGCGATCCCGAGCTCACGCTCGAGTTCGATAATCGGTTTGCCGGGTACATAGGGCGCGAGCGCACGGACCGCCGCGACGGCGCGTCGCGCCGGCTGCTGCGAGTCCTCGTCGGAGTGCGCCACGGGGTTGCCCTCAGGAAACGGCACGCGGGTAGGAGCCGAGCACCCGATACAGAGACGCCCGCGACCTCAGGGCGGTGAGCGCCCGCGCGACGCGCTTGTCCTCCGCATGTCCGTCGATGTCGATAAAGAACACGTAGTCCCACTTGCGCTTGTGCGAGGGCCGCGACTCGATCCGCGTCATGCTGACCCGATGGCGCGCGAGCGGTTGCAGCAGGCGCTGCAGCGCACCCGGCGCGTCGGTGTGCCCGACCGAAACCAGCAGCGTCGTGCGATCGTCACCACTCGCCGCGAAGGCCTTGCGGCCGAGCACGAGGAAACGCGTGGTATTGTCCGAGCGATCCTCGATCTCGGCGGCCAGGATCTTCAGCCCGTAGATTTCGGCGGCCACGTCACCGGCGATCGCCGCTGTGCCGGCTTCGTCTCGGGCGCGGCGCGCGCCTTCCGCGTTGCTCGCGACCGGGATGCGCTCGACATCCGCCAGGTGCTCATCTAGCCAGGCGCGGCACTGGGCGATCGACTGCTGATGCGTGCAGACGCGGCGGATCTTGCCCAGTGCATCCATGCGGCCCATCAGGAACTGGCGGACCCGCAGCTCCACCTCGCCGCAGATTTTCAGCGGCGAGTTGAGGAAGCGATCGAGCGTGTGATTGACCGTACCCTCGGTCGAGTTCTCGATCGGCACGACGCCGAAGTCGGCACTTCCGGCCTCGACCTCGTGGAACACTTCGTCGATTGTCGCGAGCGGCAGCGCCCGCACCGAGTGGCCAAAATGCTTCAGCACAGCCGCCTGCGTAAACGTGCCTTCGGGCCCGAGAAAGGCGATCTTGAGCGGGTCCTGCTGCGCGAGGCATGCCGACATGATCTCGCGGAACAGGCGCAAGACCTCCTCGTTGGCGAGTGGCCCCCGATTGCGTGCGCGCGCGCGCCGCAGTACCTGCGCTTCGCGCTCGGGCCGGTAGAAATCCACGGTGTGGCCGTCTGCGTGCTTCGAGATGCCGACCAGGCGTGCGCAGCGCGCGCGCTCGTTGATCAGCTCGTGGATACGCTCGTCGATGGCATCGATCCGGCCACGGATCTCCTCGAGTTCCGGCAGCGGCTCGATGCCTCGCGCGCCGTGCACCGCCGGCGGTACTGCGGCCTTGCGCGGCATCCTTTTCGACCGCATTCTGCGGGCACTGCGCTTCATGGCGGGTCCCCGGCACCGGCAACGCGGCGAGCGGTCAGCACGCCGCTGATCGAGCGAATACTGCCAAGCACCTCTGGGCCGACGTCGCCCTCGGCGTCGATCAGCGTGTAGGCGTAATCGCCCTGAGACTTGTTGAGCAGCTCCGCAATGTTCAGGCCGGCCGCCGCGAGGCAGGTGGAGATCTGGCCGACCATGTTCGGCACGTTGCTGTTCGCAATCGCGAGGCGCGTCGTGTGTGGGGCGCGCGCCAGGATGCACTGCGGAAAATTGACGGAGTTGCGGATATTGCCGTGCTCGAGAAAATCGCGCAGCGCTTCCGCAATCATCACCGCGCAGTTCTCCTCCGCCTCACCGGTGGAAGCGCCGAGATGCGGCAATGCAACGACGCGTGGATGATCCTTCAGCGCGTTGGTCGGAAAATCGCACACGTAAGCCTGCAGCTGACCCCGGTCGAGCGCCGCGATCACCGCTCGTTCGTCGACGATCGGCTTGCGCGCGAAATTGAGCACGACCGCGCCTCTGCGCATCAGCGACAGGCGCGCGTCGTTCACCAGACCGCGGGTGTCCGCGCTCAGCGGTACGTGGACGGTGACGATGTCGGCGTGCGCGAATAGCGCATCGAGCGAAGGCGCCTGCTCGACGTGCGCCGAAAGCTGCCACGCGCGCTCCACCGTGATGAGCGGATCGTACCCCGACACCTTCATCCCGAGGCCGAGAGCGGAATTCGCGACTTCAACCCCGATTGCACCAAGCCCGACGACGCCGAGCGTGCGCCCCGGCAGCTCGAAGCCGACAAATTGCTTCTTGCCCTCCTCGACCGCGGCATCGATGGCTGCGTCGGACCCGGTCAGCGCGCGCGCAAAGGACCATGCCTGGCAGATATTTCGCGCGCCGAGAAACAGCGCCGCGATCACCAACTCCTTCACCGCGTTTGCGTTGGCCCCGGGCGTGTTGAACACCGCAATGCCGCGTCTCGAGAGCGCAGCAACCGGGATGTTGTTCGTGCCGGCGCCGGCGCGGCCAACCGCGAGTACGCTGTCCGCCACTACTGTCGCGTGCATGTCGGCCGAGCGGACCAACACCGCGTCGGGGCGCGCGATGTCCGCGCCGATCTCGTACCGATCGCGGGGCAGGCGCTCGAGCCCGAGGGGACTGATGGCGTTCAACGTCTGGATGCGGAACTGCATGCGCCTCGTTCCCTCAGCCGTTGCGGCGCTGGAAATGCTGCATGAACGCGACGAGCGCCGCGACGCCTGCGAGCGTCATGGCGTTGTAGAGGCTGGCTCGCATGCCACCTACAGCGCGGTGACCCGCGAGATTGACGAGGCCGGCCTGCGCCGCTTCCGCCAGGAACGGCGCGTCGAGGCGCGCGTCCGGCAGCGTGAACGGCACGTTCATCCAGGAGCGCGCGGCCGGTGCGACGGGGTTGCGGTAAAACCCCGAGTCGTCGATCGCACCATAGAGCATGGCGGCCTTCGCCTGGTTGCGGGCTGCCATCGCCGTGAGACCGCCCTGGCGCTTGATCCATTTGAAGACCAGCCCGGCGAAATACCAGCCGAAAGTGGGTGGCGTGTTGAGCATCGAGCCTTCATCAGCGACCGCCTTGAAGTTCCACACCGACGGCGTTCCGGGACGCGCCCGGCCGAGCAGGTCCTCGCGCACGATGACGACGCAGAGCCCCGCCGGGCCGATATTCTTCTGCGCGCCAGCGTAGATCAGCCCGAATCTCGACACATCGATCGGGCGAGACAACAGAGTGGAGGACATGTCCGCGACCAGCGGAACGCTCCCCGTTGCCGGCACGTAGGGAAATTCGACCCCACCGATCGTCTCGTTGGGCGTGTAGTGCGCGTACGCCGCACCCGAGGTGAATGCGAGCCCGGCGGATGCAGGGACGTCGCTGTAACCGGACGACACCGTGTCGGCGACCACGTTGACCTTGCAGTAGTGTCGCGCTTCGCCGATCGCCTTGGCAGACCAGTGCCCGGTATTGACATAGTCGGCCGCACGGTCGGCCGTTGCGAGGTTCATGGGGATTGCCGAGAACAGCGCCGTGGCGCCGCCCTGCATGAACAGCACCTTGTAGTCAGGTGTCAGGTGGAGCAGCTCGCGCAGGTCCGCCTCGGTTTCCGCCGCAACGGCGAGGAATGCCTTGCTGCGGTGGCTGATTTCCATGACCGAGGTTCCGCTCGAGCGCCAGTCCGTCAGCTCGGAGCGCGCCTGCTCGAGCACCTCGAGCGGCAGCGTGGCCGGTCCTGCGGCGAAATTAAATACGCGCACGAGCCATCCAGTCGGATCGGGCGGAGAAGCGCCGCCGCGGCATCAATCGGCGTTGGAGCCGTCGGGGGATTCCCGCTTCGGCGTACTGGCCACGCCTGCGACCGCGTCCGGCACCGCGAGCGACTCATCTCCCTCGCCGGCATCTCCCTCCAGGCTGTCGATGCGTTCGACGCCGGTGAGCCGCTCGCCGTCGCCGAGACGGATCAGGCGCACCCCCTGCGTGTTGCGGCCAACGACCGAGATCTCGCTCACCGGCGTACGCACCAGCGTGCCGGTCGAGCTGATGAGCATGATCTCGTGCTCCGGCTTCACCTGCAGGGCCGCCACCATGTTGCCGTTGCGCTCGGTCGTCTGCATGGCGATGACGCCCTGGCCGCCGCGGCCGTGCACCGGGAACTCCTCGAGCGGCGTGAGCTTGCCGTACCCGTTCTCGGATGCGGTCAGCACGAATCCCTCGTCGACGACGATCAGGGCGATCAGATGCTGCCCGGCCCCGAGACGGATGCCGCGGACTCCCGTCGAATCGCGGCCCATCGGCCGCACTTCCTCTTCCTTGAAGCGAATTGCCTTGCCGCCGCTCGAGGCAACGATGACGTCGCGCTTGCCGTCGGTGAGGGCAACGCCGACCAGTCGGTCCCCGTCTTCGAGTTTCACCGCGATGATGCCGGTCGAACGCGGCCGCGAGTACGCCGACAGCGGCGTCTTCTTCACAGTGCCGTTGGCGGTGGCCATGAAGACGAAATGCTCGTCGTCGTACTGCTTGATCGGCAGGACGGCGTTGATGCGCTCGCCCTCCTCGAGCGGCAGCAGGTTCACCATCGGCTTGCCGCGCGCGATGCGGCCGGCCTGCGGCAGTTCGAATACCCGCAGCCAGTAGACCTGGCCGAGATTGGAAAAACAGAGCAGCGTGTCGTGTGTGTGTGCCACAAAAAGTTTCTCGATGAAATCCTCGTCCTTCATGGTCGTGGCGGACTTGCCGCGCCCGCCGCGCCTCTGCGTATGGTACTCGCTAGTCGGCTGCGACTTGGCGTAACCCGCGTGGGAGAGCGTCACGACCACGTCCTGCGGCTCGATCAGGTCCTCGGTCGAGAGGTCCAGGTGGTCGCGGCTGATTTCGGTGCGGCGCGGGTCGCCGTACTTGTCGCGTACCTCGACGAGTTCCGCCCGCACTACCTGGGTGAGCCGCTCGGGCCGGGCCAGGATATCGGTCAGGTCGCGGATCGTCTCGAGGAGCTCGCGGAATTCCGTGGTGATCTTGTCCTGCTCGAGCCCCGTGAGGCGGTGCAGACGCATGTCGAGGATCGCCTGCGCCTGTGCCTCCGACAGCCGGTACTGCCCGGGGCCGCCGGACTGGGAAACCAGGCCGAACTCGGCGCCGAGCCCCGCCGGCCGGGTACTCACCTCGCCCGCGCGCTGCAGCATCTCCGGCACCGCACCACCCGGCCACGATCGGCCCATGAGGGCGGTCTTCGCCTCCGGCGGCGCGGGCGAGGCCTTGATGAGCGCGATCACCTCGTCGATGTTCGCGAGGGCAACCGCCAGCCCCTCGAGGATGTGGGCGCGGTCGCGGGTCTTCGCCAGATCGAAAATCGTGCGTCGTGTGACGACCTCGCGGCGGTGACGGATGAAGGCATCCAGCATTTCCCGGAGCGAGAGCAGGCGCGGCTGGCCTTCGACCAGCGCGACCATGTTCATGCCGAAGACGGTTTCGAGCGGCGTCTGCGCGTAAAGGTTGTTGAGCACCACGTCCGCGATCTCGCCGCGCTTCAGCTCGATCACGACGCGCATGCCGTCCTTGTCGGACTCGTCGCGCAGCTCCGAGATACCGTCGATTTCCTTGTTGCGCACTAGGTCCGCAATGCGCTCGAGGAGCCGCGCCTTGTTCACTTGGTAGGGCAGTTCCGTGACGATGATCGCCTGGCGCCCGCCCTTCTCCAGGTCCTCGACCGAGGTGCGCGCGCGGATCGACAGCCGCCCGCGGCCGGTCTTGTACGCGGTGACGATTTCCTGCGCACCGTTGATGATGGCCGCGGTCGGGAAGTCCGGCCCCGGCACGTGCTGCATCAGGCCGGCGAGCGGGATTCCAGGGTCGTCGATGACGGCGACGCAGGCGTTGACGATCTCGACCAGGTTATGCGGAGGGATATTGGTCGCCATGCCGACTGCGATGCCGGAGGAGCCGTTCACCAGCAGGTTCGGCACGCGCGTCGGCAGCACCGACGGTTCGGATTCGGACTCGTCGTAGTTCGGAACGAAGTCGACGGTGGCCTTGTCGATGTCCGCGAGCAACTCGGACGCGATGCGCGACATGCGCACCTCGGTGTAACGCATCGCCGCCGGCAGGTCGCCATCCACCGAGCCGAAATTGCCCTGGCCGTCGATCAGCAGGTACCGCATCGAGAACGGCTGCGCCATGCGCACCAGCGCGTCGTAAACTGCGGTGTCGCCGTGCGGGTGGTACTTGCCGATCACGTCGCCGACTACGCGCGCGGATTTCTTGTACGGCTTGCCGTACTCGTTGCCGAGCTCCCGCATCGCGTACAGGACGCGCCGATGAACCGGCTTCAGTCCGTCGCGCACGTCGGGGAGCGCCCGCCCGACGATCACGCTCATCGCGTAATCGAGGTAGGACCTCCGCATCTCATCCTCGAGATTGACGGGCAGGATTTCGCGCGCGATTTCAGCCATTCAGGGGTCTTGCGGTGGGGTGAAAAATACGACGAAATTCTAACACAGGGAGCCCTGCGACGCGCTCCGCAGGCGCCGCCCGGATATACTTATCGGCTGATCAATTTGACCTGCGGAAGCGGCCCAGATGCAGCCCAACGCCGACCGCGCCGAGGTGCGCAAGTTTGATGCGCTGGCCCACCGTTTCTGGGATCCGCGCGGCGACTTCGCGCCTCTCCACGCGCTCAATCCCGTGCGCATGCGTTTCGTGGAAGAACGTTGCGCGCTCCCCGGCAAGCACATCCTGGATGTCGGTTGCGGGGGCGGCCTGTTGGCCGAAGCGATGGTCCGGCGTGGCGCGCAGGTCGCTGGAATCGACCTCGCCGACGGCATGATCGAGGTGGCGCGGCTGCACGCGCATGCAAGCGGGATCGCCGTGGACTACCGCGTCGCCAACGTCGAGCTGATGGCGGCTGAGGCCCCGGGCGCCTTCGACGCGGTTACGTGCATGGAAATGCTCGAGCACGTGCCCGATCCGGCCGCAACCTTCGCGTCCTTCGCACGGCTCCTGCGCCCGGGCGGCAATCTGTTCGTCTCGACGATCAACCGCAATCTCAAGTCCTTCGCGCTCGCGATCGTGGCCGCCGAATACTTGCTCGGCCTGGTTCCGAAAGGCACGCACGAGTACGAGCGGTTGATCCGGCCGGCAGAGCTCGGCCGCTGGGCGCGGGCCGCGGGCTTCGAGCTGCGCGCCCTCAAAGGGCTCGAGTTCGACCCCTTCACGCGCTCGTGTCGCATGACCGACGACACGTCGGTGAACTACATCGCGCACCTCGCCCTCGGCGGCGCCGCCGCGCCGCGATGACGGCGGTACGCGCGGTGCTGTTCGATCTCGACGGCACGCTGCTCGATACCGCGCCCGACATGGTGGGCGCCCTGAACGCGCTGCGCGCCGAGGAAGGGCTCGAACCGCTGCCGTTCCTCGCGGCGCGCGGGTATGTCTCGCATGGCTCGATCGCGCTGGTTCGCATTGGCTTCGGCGATCCACCACCACTGCGTTTCGATGTGCTGCGCCGCCGGTTCCTGGATCTCTACCGCCAGCGAATCGCCGCGGAAACACGCTTGTTTCCGGGCCAGGGAGAACTGCTCGATGCGCTCGACGCGCGCGGCCTCCCCTGGGCGGTCGTCACGAACAAACCGGGCTGGCTCACCGAGCCGCTGCTCGAGGAGCTCAACCTGCGGCATCGTGCGGGCTGCGTCGTGAGCGGGGACACTTTCGCCGAACGCAAGCCTCATCCAAGACCGCTGCTGCACGCTGCTGCCGCAATCGGCCGGCGCCCCGAGGAATGCGTGTACGTCGGCGATGCGCAACGCGATGCGGAAGCCGCGCGCGCCGCCGGCATGCGCGTGCTCATGGTTCGTTACGGTTACTTCGGCCCGCACGAGGATCCCGAGTCCTGGCCCGTCGACGGGTGGATCGAGCGACCGCAGGACCTGCTCGGGTGGATCGAGGCGCGAAATGCCTGAGTTTCCGCTGCCGGTCGGCACCGCGCGCCACCAGGTATGGCTGTATGCGTCGCCCGATGACCGGCCGCGGCTTGCGGCACTGTTCGAGTTGGAGCAACAGATCATGGCGGGCGGGCGTCCCGGGCTCGACCACGCCGTCGCCCATGCGAGGCTCGCTTGGTGGCAGGAGGAATGCGAGCGGCTGAACGCGGGATTGCCGCGCCACCCGCAGGCGATCGCGCTCCTGCACTTCACGCGCCGGGCCGCCGGCGCGCCGCCCGATCTGACATCGCTCGTTGACGCGGCGCGCGCGGATCTCGCGAACGCGGTTCCCGAGAATCGCGCGGACCTGACGCGCCGCTGCCGTGACTGGGCGCACGGACTGTTTCGTCACCTCGCGCCCGGTGCGGTGCAGGCGCTGCCCGGCGCCACCGACCTGCCTGCCTGGCTCGAAGCAACGGGCCGGTCCGTCGAGGAACTCGCCCTGATCGCGCAGGTCGGCCGCGATGCGGCCCGCGGGCGCTTGCGGGTACCGCTCGATGAGCTCGATGCGCTGGGCGTCGATCCCCGCGATCTCGCTAGCGCTCACTTCCCGGGCCCACTCGGCGCCCACCTCGGCGCGCGTCACCGCGAGCTGCGCACAGATCTCGCGCAGCGGGTGCTCGAGCTCGACGGCGCGTTACGTCCGGCCCTGCGC
>JBAVOB010000127.1:0-5725 GCA_049691655.1 Steroidobacteraceae bacterium
GATCCAGCGCTCGCGAACCCGGCGGCGCAGGCAAGTGTAAGCATCCATCGCTTCATGCGGAACCCTGCTTGGTAGTGAGGGGAGTAGATAGATCGGAGCGATCGGTTGCGAGCGAGGCGGGTCGTGGCGGCCGCAACAGAGTTTCCGCAGCCGGCGCGCCGGGCACTTTTGCTTTGGCGTGGTGTTGCCACGACCCGTCGCGAGCGATCTCGCCCCAGCGACTGCGCAGAGGTCCGCTGAAGAACCAGTGGGCCAGCCCCATCAGGCGCCAGACCGTGATCAGCTGGCGATAGCCGAAATTCTCCAGCACCGCTGCGGCCAGCAGTTTCAGCTGCTGCCCGATGCGCGGGTACATCTGGAACAGGAGTTGTTCCAGGAAAATCGCGTTGATCGACAGCAGTATTCCCATCGCCACCGACAGGAACATGAATATCAGGAACGAGCGCAACGGAATCAGCTCGAGCGACCACAGGACGATCATGCCGATGTAACCCAGAGCCTCGATGGCCGGCCCGAACAGATCGAATACGACCATGAATGGCAGCGCCAGCCACCCGACCGTGCCGCTGCGGCGACGGAACAGCAGGCCGACGTTGGGCACCAGGCTTTCCGCCAGGCCGCGATGCCATCGCATGCGCTGGTTGCGCAGCGACCGCAGATCGCCCGGCACTTCCGTCCAGCAGATCGGGTCTGGCACGAAGGTGATGCGGTACGGTCGCCCTTCCGCGCGCAGTTTCTTGTGCAACCGGACGACGAGATCCATGTCTTCGCCCACGGTTTCCAGGCGGTAGCCGCCGATGGCGATGACCTGTTCCTTGTAGAACAGGCCAAAGGCGCCGGAGATGATCAGCAGCGCGTTGAATGGCGACCAGCCCAGGCGGCCGAACAGAAATGCGCGCAGGTACTCCACGTGCTGGAATAGCGGCAGCCACGTCCGCGGCAATTCGACCTTCGTCAGGAAGCCGTTTGCCACCGCGCAGCCATTCAGCACGCGGATGACGCCGCCGCAGGCCACCGTCCGCGAGTCCTCGAGGAACGGCCGCACGATCCGCTGGAGGCTGTCGGGCTGCAGGATGCAGTCGGCATCGAGTGCGCAGTACAGCGGGTAGCGGACACAATTGATACCTGCATTCAGCGCATCCGACTTGCCGCCGTTTTCCTTGTCGAGGAACCGCACCTGCGGATAGCGCGTCGAAACGTAGAACCCGCGAATCGGCTTGGTGGCCAGGCGCTGGCGGTAGGCCTCCGGGAACTCGACCATGGCGAATTCCTGGATGATGGCTTGCGCGGTTCCGTCCGTAGACCCGTCGCTCACCACCACGATCTCGAACTCCGGATAATTGAGGTTGAGGAGCGAGTGGATCGTGGAGATGATCGAGCGCTCTTCGTTATAGGCCGGGATCAGCAGGCTGATGGGCGGCTGGTAGAAAGACAGGCTCTTCGGCAGGTAGTCCGAGCGCCGCTCCCGCATGTGGCGAATGACGCTGCAGACCGACACGTAGTGCAGCATGAGATAGCCCGCACTCAAGCAGATGAAATAGGCGAAGAACACCCATTGCAGATTAAGGAAGAAATTTGCCCAGGACGCCATCATGCCGCGGCTCCAAGGATCCGCTCAGCGAGCACGTGCCGCAGGATGTCCTGGGCATAGGGATCGGTTTGATTGGCCTGGATCCACCGCACACGATCGAGCGTCATGAAGCTGAGGTTCATCAGCGCGTGCGCGGCGCGATACCGCACCCACCATTGAGGGTCCGCCAACAGCTTGATGAGCAGCCGCTCATCGCCCGGGGTGCCGAGATTGCCCAGCGTCACCGCGGCCTGCATCCGCAGATGCCAGCGCGCATGGGAGAGGAATGGGCGCACGCAGTCGAGATCGGTCTGGTTCGACAACACCTGGAGGCACGTCGAGATCAGGCGCTCGTCCGACGAAGAGGTAAGCGCCGCGCGGATGATCGGCGCGGCAGCTTCCGGGCTGACGCCGGCCAGAAACCGAATCAGACGCGGCGCAATGTCGGCGTTGGCCTGCAGCGTCGCTTCGGTCAATTGTCCAGCGACCTGGGAGGCGCCGGCCTCCTGCAGGATCGTCGCGATACCTCCCTGCGACCAGTCGCTGCGCTCGACAATTCTTGGCACGAGTTTCGAGACGGCCTGCCCTGAATCGATCTGCATCAGTGATCGGGCCGCACTCAAGGACATGATCGGGCTCTTGTCATCGATGTGCTGCGCAACGCACGCGAAGCTCTCATCGCTCTTGATGTGCCCGAGAGCGATCACCGCCACGACGCGATCGTGAAAGTTCGCCTTCTCCAGGAATCGGCGCAGGTGCCGTTCCAGATCGACTGCGCGCGCAATCCTCGCCAGGTTTTCGGTCGTGGCGCCGTACAGCGGTGCATGCACTTCGTTCCACACCTGGATGAATCCGGATACCTCGGGATCGGCGAGTGGCGGAACCGCGGCCGGCGCACCGTCCGGCACGGCGAGAACCAGCGGCCGCCATTTCGCAACGACGCGCGCGTGAATCCGGTCGCGACGCGACATCACGCGCAGCATCACGACGATCACGATCAACATGATCAGAGTCAGCGTAGCAATCGCTACGCCGAGCCAGAATGCGAATACGACGACGGGGGCAGCGCCGGCCAACATGTCACGCTGCACTCCCCGCGCCGACTAACAACCGCCAGGACACGGGCGGCTGTGAAAGCGATCGCGGAAACTGCCTCAGGGAATTGGCAAACATCGAGGCCGGAACCCTCGGAAACGCTCGGGTGGCAGTTGGCACAAATGATCGGCTGGCGAAGGGCAAGCGCGCCCGGACGGGCTTCACGGAAACATCGACTGCCCGGCCGAAGCCATTGAATGGGCGAGTGAATTTGCGGTTGCGGGCATTGGCCGGGGCACGCCCGTGACCCCTGCAAGTGGCTGAAAGGATGAGGTTCTTGTCGATCAGGGCGAGACGGTTCACGGGTGGGGCAGCGCCGAGCGTCCAGGAACCGTTGCTGGACGCCCGAGGTTCGCTGCGATCGTGAAATCAATCACTTGCCGCCGCCGCGAAAAACGAACGCGTCACAGATTTGGAAAACTAAAGGCTGCTGCGGCGCCGCCACACCGGGCGTCGGGCCCTACCGGCCGATTTCGCGCCGCAGGCTTCCCCGTGCCCCCGTGCCCGGCGCGCAGCAGTCGGGCGCTGGAATCGTCACCACGCGCACGCCTGAGACAACCAGTCCCGGCGGGTGGAGTCAATCACGGCACGCGGCTCTGCTACGATCGCCGCGCGCCGATCCGGCCGAATTCGCGCCACTCTCCGACCTATGCTGCGACCCAAGACAACTCCCTTGCGCACGAGCCCGCCACGCACCCGCCGGCTCCGTGCCAGCGACGACGCCGCCAAGAATCGGCCGTTGATCGAAGACATCCGCCTGCTTGGACGGATTCTCGGCGACGTCATTCGCGAGCAGGAGGGCGAAGCGGCCTTCGCCCTCATCGAACAGATACGGCGGCTCTCGGTCGCCTACCGTCTCAAACAGGATGCCGCGGCGGGTCGCGCGCTGGGCGAGCTGTTGACGCAACTCAGCAACGATCAGACGGTCAGCGTGATTCGCGCGTTCAGTTATTTCTCGCACCTCGCCAACATCGCCGAGGATCGGCAGTACGTGCGGCGGCGCGCGTATCACGAACGCCTCGGCCACGAGCAGCGAGGCTCCCTCCCCTACGCCTTCAGGCGGCTGCGCAAGGCACGCGTCTGCGCCGCGGACATCGAACACGCGCTCGATACAGCGCACGTCACGCCAGTGCTGACCGCGCATCCGACCGAAGTGCAGCGCAAGAGTATTCTCGACGCCGAGCGGGCGGTCGCCGAGCTGATCAGCGCGCGTGATGAGTTGCGCACCGAGCGCGCCCGCGGCGAAAACCAACGGCTGATCCATGCGCGGGTCCTGCAGCTGTGGCAGACGCGGATGCTGCGGGACGCGAAGCTGTCCGTGGCGGACGAGATCGAGAACGCGCTGTCCTACTATCAGACGACGTTTCTCCGACAGATCCCGAAGCTGTATGCCGAACTCGAGCAGCTGCTCGGGGGCCGTCCGGTCGCTCCGTTCCTGCGCATGGGACACTGGATCGGCGGCGATCGCGATGGCAATCCGAACGTCACCAGTGGGTCGCTGCAACTCGCGCTCGCGCGGCAATGCGAGACGGCCCTGAATTTCTACCTGGCGGAAGTGCACGCACTCGGCGCCGAGCTGTCGATGTCCGAACAGCTGGTGCGCGTGAGCGCGGCGCTGCGGCAGCTCGCGGATCGGTCGCCGGACCGGAGCGAGCACCGCCGGGACGAGCCCTACCGCCGCGCTCTCACAGGCGTCTACGCCCGGCTCGCCGCGACGCTGCACCACCTGACCGGGAGCGAGGCCATGCGGCACGCGATCGCACTGCAGGCCCCTTATGCGAGCGCCGCAGCGTTTCTCGCCGATCTGGACGTCATCGATGCCTCGCTGGCCGCGCACCATGCGGAAACGCTGGCCGCGACGCGGCTCGGCCCCCTGCGGCGCGCCGTCCAGGTATTCGGTCTCCACCTCGCCACCGTGGACCTCCGCCAGGTCTCCGACGTCCACGCGACGGTCGTTGCCGAGCTGCTCGCGACGGCCGGAATCGAGACCGACTATGCCGGCCTCGATGAGCAGTCACGCCGCTCGCTGTTGTTGCGACTGCTGAGCGTTGCGCAGCCGCTGCGGGTACCCGCTGCCGTGTATAGCGAGCTGGCACGCGCGGAACTCTCGGTATTCGACGCGGCGCGCGACTGGCGCGAGAAACTCGGGCCCCTCGCCATCAGTCACTACATCATCTCGCACACCGAGCAGCTGAGCGACCTGCTCGAGGTACTGGTCCTGCAGAAGGAAAGCGGGCTGTTGACGGGAACCCTGGATGGCGCCGCTCACCAGGCGCTGATCGTCGTCCCGTTGTTCGAAACCATCGCCGATCTGCGCAACGCCGTGCCGATCATGCGCGACTACCTGGCGCTACCGCAGATCGCTGCGCTCATCGCGCGCAGCGGTGGCGTGCAGGAAATCATGCTGGGGTACAGCGACAGCAATAAGGATGGCAGTTTCTTCACCAGCAACTGGGAGCTGTATCGCGCCGAAACCGACCTGCTCAACCTGTTCGACGCGCTGGGTGCCCCGCAGGGCATTACGCTGCGTCTTTTCCACGGGCGTGGCGGCACGGTGGGCAGGGGCGGCGGCCCGAGCTACGAGGCGATCCTAGCGCAACCGCCTGGCACGGTGCGAGGCCAGCTGCGGCTGACCGAGCAGGGCGAGGTGATCGCTTCGAAGTATTCCAATCCGGAAATCGGTCGCCGCAACCTCGAGACGCTCGTGGCCGCGACGCTCGAAGCATCGCTCCTGCGCTTGAGTCGGCGCGCGCCGCAGGCGTTCCTCGACTGCGCAGAGGCGCTCTCGCGCGCGAGCTACACGGCTTACCGCCAGCTGGTCTACGGGACGCCGGGTTTCGTGGACTACTTCTATGCCGCCACGCCCATTCGCGAAATCACCGAACTGAACATCGGCTCGCGGCCCGCCTCGCGCGCGGCCGGTCGCGCAATCGAGGAACTGCGCGCCATTCCCTGGAGCTTCTCCTGGGGCCAATGTCGCGTCGCACTCCCGGGCTGGTTTGGTTTCGGCTCGGCCGTTGCCGCCGTAATCGGCGGCGATGACGCCCACCAGGCGAGGCG
>JBAVOB010000128.1:0-3545 GCA_049691655.1 Steroidobacteraceae bacterium
CCGAACTTCTTCTCCATGTCGGAGATCAGTTCGACGACTTCCATCACGGACATCTTGGAAATTGCAGCGAGGATTTCGTCTTTGTTGGCAGCCATGAGTTTCTCCAATTGAATTGTTCGGGTTCGACCGTCAGGCGCTCGCCGCGGCCCGCTTCTGATCGCGCACAGCCGCAATCGTCCGCACCAGCTTGGCGTGTGGCTCCGCGAGCGTGCGCACGAGCTTCTCGACAGGCGCCTTCATCACGCCCAAGAGGAGCGACAGCGCCTGCTCGCGCGTCGGCAGACTTGCGACCTTCTCGAGTTCCTTCGCCGGCAATACCTTGCCGCCGAGCGAAATGAGCGTCGCCACCAGTTTTTCGTGCTCCTTGGCGAAGGCTCGGATCACGCGCGCCGCGGCGCCGGGATCGTCCTTCGAAAACGCGAGCACGAGCGGACCTTTCAGTGCAGGTCCGACCGGTTCGAACGTCGTGCCGGCGAGCGCCTTGCGGGCCAGCGTGTTCTTGACGACACGCATGTACACACCCTCGGCGCGCGCCTTGGCACGCAGGTTCGTCATCTGCGTCACCGTGAGGCCACGGTATTCGGCGGCCACGACCGACAGCGCCGTCGCGGCCACTGCGTTCACTTCCGCCACGAGCGCTTTCTTGTCTTCAAGGTTGAGTGCCATACCTGCACCTCCTGGACAAAAGATCACAAACGGACGCGCATCGGTGCACGCCCACCTTCCTCGACGGCGACCTTCCATCCGGAGGGCTCCAAGCGCCTGCACGGCGCTCGAAATCCCCGCCGACGGAGCGGTTCACCATCTGCGCAGGCGACCATTAAGGATCTGCCGGCGCTCTCGCGAGCACCGCAACCCGCCTGCGGTCTTCGATGGAACCCGCGCATCGTGAGATGCCCGGGCCCGCACCAAAACTTTCCAATTCCTCCGTGCGAATCCACGCCGACGCGCCTCGCGTCAGACGCCGAGGCTCGCCGGGTCGATCGTCACGCCGGGTCCCATCGTCGAGGACACCGTGACGCGTTTCAGAAAAATCCCCTTGGACGCCGCCGGCTTCGCCTTCTGCAGGTCGGCGATCAGCGCGAGCAGGTTCTGCTTCAGCGCCTCCGGCTCGAACTGTGCCTTGCCGATCGTGCAATGCACGATGCCAGCCTTGTCGACGCGGTACCGCACCTGGCCGGACTTGGCGTTCTTCACGGCCTCGGCGACGTTCGGCGTCACCGTGCCCACCTTCGGGTTCGGCATCAGGCCGCGCGGGCCGAGGATCTGGCCGAGCTGGCCGACCACTCGCATCGCGTCCGGGCTGGCCACGATCACATCGAAATCGATCTCGCCAGCCTTGACCTTTTCGGCGAGATCCTCGAGCCCGACGAGATCGGCGCCCGCGGCGCGCGCCGCCTCCTGGTTCTTGCCCGAGGTGAACACCGCCACACGCACCGCCTTGCCGATGCCGTGCGGCATCACGGTGGAGCCGCGCACCTGCTGGTCGGACTTGCTGGCATCGATGCCGAGATTCACGGCGGCATCGACCGATTCGTTGAACTTGGCGGTCGCGAACTGCTTCACGAGCTGCATGGCCTCGTCGATCGGGTACTGCTTGCCCGGCTGGAGCTTCGCCTTCCAGGTCTTCACGCGCTTGGCTTCGAACGGCATGGTTCAGGTTCCTTCCACGTCGACGCCCATGGAACGCGCGCTGCCCGCGATGGTGCGCACCGCTGCATCGAGATCGGCGGCCGTCAGGTCGGGCTGCTTGGCCTTCGCGATCTCCTCGAGCTGCTTGCGCGTGATCTTGCCGACCTTGGCCGTATTCGGCGTCCCGCTGCCCTTCTCGATGCCGATGCTCTTGCGGATCAGCACCGAGGCCGGCGGCGTCTTCATGATGAAGGTGAAGCTGCGGTCGCTGTAGACCGTGATCACCACCGGAATCGGCAGGCCCTTCTCGAGCTTCTGGGTCTGCGCGTTGAACTGCTTGCAGAATTCCATGATGTTCACGCCCTGCTGGCCGAGCGCCGGCCCGATGGGCGGGGCGGGATTCGCCGAACCTGCAGGCACCTGCAGCTTCACGTAGCCCTGTACTTTCTTAGCCATGTCGTCGCCACTCCTGGGTGCGAGCGCCCCGCCTCGGGCGGAGCTCCCCATGCGCTTCCCTGCCGTTCGCGGAGCGCGATCCTTCGCGCGCCGCCCGGACCCGATTGCGGGCCCTCAATCTAACTACCGTGCCGCTCAGGCCTTCTCGATCTGGGAGAAGTCCAGCTCGACCGGGGTGGAGCGGCCAAGGATCTGCACGGCCACCTGCACCCGGTTCTTCTCGTAATTCACGCCCTCGACGACGCCGTTGAAGTCGTTGAACGGCCCATCGGTGACGCGCACCACCTCGCCCGGCTCGAACAGCACCTTCGGTCGCGGCTTGTCCACGCCTTCCTCGACGCGGCGCAGAATCTGGCTCGCCTCCTTCTCCGAAATCGGCGCCGGCTTGTCCGAAGTTCCGCCGATGAACCCGAGCACCTTCGGCACGTCGCGCACCAGGTGCCAGGTCTGCTCGTCCATCTCCATCTGCACCAACACGTAACCCGGGTAGAACTTGCGCTCGCTCTTGCGCTTCTGCCCGTCGCGCATCTCCACCACTTCCTCGGTCGGCACGAGGATTTCGCCGAACTTCGCCTCGAGCCCGTCGCGCTTGATCCGATCCCGGAGCGACTCGGCGACGCGATGCTCGAAATTTGAATACGCGTGCACTACATACCACTTGAGCGCCATGGCATCAGCCTCCATGGCCGCTCAGCGCGCGCGTGGCCCACGACAGCATCAAGTCGAGCAGCCAGAAGAATGCGCCGGAAACCACGACGAACACCAACACGACCAGCGTCGTCATGCCGGTCTCCTGGCGATTCGGCCAGACGATCTTGCGCAACTCGATGCGCGAGTCGAGCACGAACTGCCAGAACGCGCGGCCGTAGGTCGACAGCGCAACGACCGCAAGCGCCAGCACGAGCGCGGCGAGGACGAGCAGCCAGCGGACCGCGACAGACAGCTGTCCAAGGCCATAGAAAGCCCCGAGCCCCGCGAACACGACGGCGATCGCGGCGGCGAGCTTGACCTTGTCGGCCCCACCGGCCGTTGCGTTTCTGACTTCTTCGTTCATCTCTTGCAGCTGGCAGGCCAGGAGGGAATCGAACCCCCAACCTGCGGTTTTTGATACCGCCGCTCTGCCAATTGAGCTACTGGCCTGTAGATTCGCCGTGTCGTGCAGCCCCGCTCGAGCTGGCACCCCATTCGCTCCGACTGCCGCCACCGCCCGCAACTGGCGCTCCGTTCCGGCACACCGCTTCGACCGGCACGGTCCTGTTTCGTTCGCGCGGCCCGGCGCGCGTCCCCTTACTTCAGAATCTTCGCCACCACGCCCGCGCCGACGGTGCGCCCGCCCTCGCGGATCGCAAAGCGCAGGCCCTCTTCCATCGCGATCGGCTGGATCAGCTCCACCTTCATCTTGATGTTGTCCCCGGGCATCACCATCTCGGTCTTCTCCGGCAACTCGATCGTGCCGG
>JBAVOB010000129.1:0-1979 GCA_049691655.1 Steroidobacteraceae bacterium
CCCGCCGGCCGGAGATGATTGCCACCTGGATACCGCTGTGCAGCAGACGCTTGATGCCGTGCCCGTCGCGCACGTGGAATACCTTCAGCTGTTCGCCGCTTGCGCCGTAGTGCAGCCGCCCGTCTGTGAGCACACCATCCACGTCGAGCACGAGCAGCCGGATCCGCCCGAGGGCTGCTGCGCGGCGCGTCCCGCTCACACGACTCCCGCGCGCATCAGGTCGTGCACGTTCACGGCGCCGACCAGCCTGCGCGTATCGTCCGCGACCGGCAGCGCGGTGATGCGATGCAACTCCATGAGATGCGCCGCTTCGGCCGCCAGCTCGCGCGGACCGATCGTCTTGCAGTTCGCCGTCATCACCTCGCGCATGGTGGTCCGGTGCACGTCGAGCTGGCGGTCCAGCGCGCGCCGCAGGTCGCCGTCGGTGAACACGCCGAGCACCTGGTCGCCGGCATCGACGATCGCGGTGAACCCCAGGCCTTTGCGCGACATCTCCAGCAGCCCCGCGGCGAGCGCCGTCTCGGGCCCGACACGCGGCACGTCGGCGCCCTTGCGCATGACGTCGTCCACGCGCAGCAGCAGCCGCCGCCCGATGCTTCCGCCCGGATGCGAACGCGCGAAATCCTGCGCGGTGAACCCCCGGGCTTCGATGACGGCCACCGCGAGCGCATCGCCCATCGCGAGCGCGGCCGTGGTGCTCGCCGTCGGCGCCAGGTTATGCGGGCAGGCTTCCTCGGGGACGCTGATGTCGAGGATCACGCTGGCGGCGCGCGCGAGCGTGGATTGCGCGCCGCCGGTCAGCGCGATCAGCGGCACCGCGATGCGGGCGATGTACGGCAGGAGCGTCAGCACTTCGGGCGTCTCGCCGGAGTTCGAGATGGCGACCACGACGTCGCTGCGCGTGATCATGCCGGCATCGCCGTGGCTCGCTTCCGCCGGATGCAGGAAGAAAGCCGGCGTGCCGGTGCTGGCGAGCGTTGCCGCGATCTTTCCCCCCACATGTCCGGACTTGCCCATGCCGGTCACCACGACGCGCCCGCGGCAATCCAGGCACAGGCGGCAGGCTTTCGCGAAACGGGCATCGAGCCGCGGCCAGAGCGCTTCGAGGCCCGCGGCTTCAATGCGCAGCGCGCGCCGGCCGGCCTCGACCAGTGTCGCGTCGTCGGCGGAGTTCCCGGGGGAGCTGGTCATGAGCATTCCGCGGCCATCATAAACGCATCGGACGGGTCGCAACCGGGGCGGCCACCCAATGCCAGTTTCTCATGTCCCCGCACTTCTTTAATATGCACGCCCCGGACTGGAGCGCCCGATACATGGATTCCCGACAGGTTGCCGAACTCATCCGCGCGGCACTACCGGACGCCCTCGTTGACGTGCGTTCGGACGATAACACTCATTTCGGCGCGCTGGTCGTTGCCCGCGAGTTCGAAGGGCAGCGCAGCATCGCACGCCACCAGCTCGTGTACCGGGCGCTCGGGGAGCTGGTCGGTCGCGAGATCCATGCGCTCTCGATCGATGCCCTGACCCCGGCCGAGTGGTCCGCGCGCAGCGGCGCGGCGGCGCGCTGACAGGGCGGAGCCTACGTGGACAAACTGCAGATTCAGGGCGGCATACCGCTCGAAGGCGAAGTCCGCATCTCCGGTGCGAAGAACGCAACGCTGCCGATTCTCGCGGGTGCGCTGCTTGCGGATGGCCCGGTCACGGTCTCGAACGTGCCGCACCTGCAGGATGTGACGACGATGATCGAGCTGCTCGGACGCATGGGTGTCGCGGTGACGGTGGACGAGCGCATGCGCATCGAAGTGGACCCGACGCCGATGCGCGACTGCACCGCGCCTTACGAACTGGTCAAAACCATGCGCGCCGCTGTGCTGGTGTTGGGTCCGCTGCTGGCCCGCCACCACCAGGCGCGCGTATCTCTTCCGGGGGGATGCGCCATCGGCGCCCGCCCCATCAACCTCCACCTGAAAGGCCTGGAG
>JBAVOB010000130.1:0-5552 GCA_049691655.1 Steroidobacteraceae bacterium
GTACTGCGCCGCTTCGTCCGCGAGCGCGCGGCGTTGCTTGCGGAAGGCGACCGGGACCTCGCGGTACGCACCGCGCATCCGCGCTGGTTCGTCGATGCGGTGCAGGCCGCGTGGCCGGCCCGGGCCGTGGCCCTTCTCGAAGGGAACAATGCGCATCCGCCCATGACGCTGCGCGTGGACCGTTCGCGCATCCCGCGCACGGATTTTCTCGCGCTCCTGGCGGCCGAAGGTCTCGCGGCACAGCCCTTGCCGTGGTGCCCGACGGCCGTCGTGATCGAGCGACCCGTGCCGGTGAGCGCGATACCGGGCTTTCGCGAGGGGCTGGCGTCCGTGCAGGACGCCGCCGCGCAGCTCGCGGCCCCGCTCCTCGACGC
Organism: Steroidobacteraceae bacterium; assembly: GCA_049691655.1. Classification (GTDB taxonomy): domain Bacteria; phylum Pseudomonadota; class Gammaproteobacteria; order Steroidobacterales; family Steroidobacteraceae; genus JBAVOB01. The sequence goes on from JBAVOB010000130.1 coordinate 375, forward strand.
GCAGCCCGGAATGCGCGTGCTCGATGCATGCGCCGCGCCAGGCGGCAAAACCGGCCACCTGCTGGAACACACCCCGCAACTGGCTGAACTCGTGGCGGCCGACCTGGATGGCGCGCGCCTCGCGCTCGTGCGCGAGAACCTGGCGCGAATGGGTCGCAGTGCGCGTTGCGTCGTGGCGGACCTGCGCGATCCGGCGGCGCTCGCCGGCGAGGCGCCGTTCCACCGCATCCTGCTCGACGTGCCGTGCTCCTCGACGGGGGTGATCCGGCGGCACCCGGACATCAAGCTGCTGCGCCGCGACACCGACATCGCAAGCTTTGCCGCGCTACAGCTCGCGATGCTGCAGGCCGCCTTCGCGCACCTGGCTCCGGGCGGTCGCCTGCTCTACGCGAACTGCTCGGTGCTGCCGGTCGAGGGCGAGGCGGTGGTGGCCGCGTTCCTCGGCGCGCAGCCGACGGCGCGGATTGCCTTCGCTCCGCCTGGGGTCGAGTTGCCTCCGGGAATCGAGCGCGGCCCCTGCGGGCTGCAGCTTCTGCCCGACACAGGGGCGGGAACCGACGGGTTCTATTATGCTTGTATCGAAAGCGCCACGATTGCCGCGGCCTAGAGTTCCGTATCTCGATGTTTTTGTGGACTTTTTGCAACGCGAGCCGAGCGGGCGCGCCGGGGTACGGTCTGCGCCGCCTGGCGCCTGGACTATGGATCCTCGCGGCGGCTGTGGCCAGCGGCCCGGCGCCCGGCGATGCCCTCGACGGGACGCTCGAAGTGAAGTCGGCGTACGTCAACGTGGACAAGGACGTCTTCCAGCTGCATGCGAGCATCCTGTACCCCATGAACGACCAGATCCGCGACGCGCTCAAGGATGGGGTCACGCTGACGTTCGACCTCGACGTAAACGTCGCCCGCGAGCGCCGCTTCTGGATGGATGCCGATGTCGCCAACCTCACGCTGCGGCGCGAGCTCAGCTATCACACGGTGAGCGATCGCTACGTCGTGCGCGAGCCACGCGGCGGCGAGCAGCAGAGTTTCGCCAGGCTGGAGGACGCGCTCGGCTACATCGGCACCGTCGACGGCTGGCCGATCGTCATCGCGCCGCAGCTGAGCGACCGCAGTGATTACCGGGTAAGCGTGCGCGCCGGCGTGCGCCGCGGCCGCATGCCGGATGCGCTGCGCGCGATCATGTTCTGGACCGACGACTGGCACCGGACGAGCGACTGGTATTCCTGGTCGCTGCCGCTGTGAGCGGCAGCGCTGGCAAGGAGTGACGGCGACGCCATGACGCGCTTCCTGACAATCCTGCGACGCTACGGGCTGTTGGCGCTGTGGACGGCGTTCGGGATCGGCGCGCTCCTGCTGCTCGCGAAGAGCGCGCAGAACTCGGCGCAGTTCGGACGGCTGCAGCCCTGGATCCTGTTGATCAACGTGATTGGCGTGGCGGTGCTGAGCGTGCTGCTGGCGCGCAAGATCTTTCAGCTCGCCCGCGACTTCCGTGCCCACGTGCCCGGTTCGCGCCTGACGCTGCGTACGGTATCGATCTTCGGCGCGTTGGTGATCGCGCCGCTCGTGATCGTCTACCTGTTCTCGCTGGAATTCCTTAACCGCGGCATCGATAGCTGGTTCCGCGTCGAGGTGAAGCAGGGGCTGAACGACGCCCTGGTGCTGTCGCGGGGCGCGCTCGACCTGCGGCTGCGCGAACACGGCGAGCGTACCGAGGCCTTCGCGCGCAGTCTCGCCAACATGCCCGAGGGCGCGCTGCTGCTCGCCGTCAATGCCGAACGACGCGCGAGCGGGGCCTCCGAAATCGTCGTGTTCGGGCCGAACCAGCGGGTGCTCGTGGCGAGCAGCTCCGCCGCGGGCGAGCTGATGCCGGCGCGGCCGCCGGCGGACCTGGTGCGCCAGGTGAACGAGGGGCGGCCCTATGTGAGCCTCGAGCCGTATGCGGAGAACGGTTACGTGATCCGCACCGCCGCGCCCGTGGAGAATGCGAAGAGCCCGATCGGGCCGCGCTACGTGCTGGCGGAATACGAACTGCCCGCGCAGCTCGCGGCGCTGTCCGAAGCCGTGCAGCGCGCCTATTCGCAGTACGGGGAGCTTGCGGCCGTGCGCGAGCCGCTGAAGATCAGCTTCCGCCTGACGCTCACGCTCGTGCTGCTGCTCACGATGCTCACCGCGATCTACGGCGCAATCTTCTCCGCGCAGCGCCTGGTGCGCCCCGTGCAGGACCTGATCGCCGGCACGCGCGCGGTCGGCAAGGGCGATTTCGGCACGCGGCTCCCGCTGCCCTCGCGCGACGAGATGGGTTTTCTCGTGCAGTCATTCAATGACATGACCAAGCGCCTGCGCCGCGCCCGCGAAGAGGCGACGCGCAGCCAGCAGGCGGTGGAGAACGAGCGCGCGCGCCTCGCGGTGATTCTCGCGCGGCTCTCGACCGGCGTGCTGGTGATCGACCGGCTGCTGCAGCTGCGGATCGCCAACGCCGCGGCGAACACCATCCTCGGCGTGGATTTCACGGCAGCGATCGGTCGGCACCTCAGTGACCTGGCGGGCGGCAACCCGCGGCTCGAGCAGTTCGTGCATTCGATCACCAGTCGCTTCGCGGCCGGACGCCACGAGTGGCGCGAGCAACTCGACGTGGCGACCGAGACCAGCCCGCAGGTGCTGATGTGCACCTGCACGCCGCTCGCGGGCGAGCAGGAGGGCGAGGCGGGCTACGTCATCGTGTTCGACGACATCACGGCGCTGCTCAGCGCGCAGCGCGATGCCGCCTGGGGCGAGGTCGCGCGGCGGCTCGCGCACGAGATCAAGAACCCGCTCACGCCGATCCAGCTTTCCGCCGAGCGCATGCGCCGGCGCTTCTCCGCCAGCGGCAATCGCGAGGATGCCGACGTCGTCGAGCGCGCGACGCAGACGATCGTGAACCAGGTCGAGACGATGAAGCAGATGGTCAACGCCTTCAGCGATTACGCCCGCGCGCCGGACATGAACATCGGGCGTTTCCCGCTGAATGCGCTGGTCACGGAAGTCGGCGATCTTTATCGCTCGCATGATCCGGCCGTGGAGATCCGCCTGGATCTGGATGAGGGGGTGGGCGAGATCGAAGCAGACCGCGGACGCGTGCGGCAGATCCTCAATAATCTCACGACTAACGCGATCGAGGCCCTGGCGGGCGTGCCGGGGGCGCGCGTCGACATTGCGACCCAGCGCGAAGCGGTCGGGGACTCGGGCTACGCGATCATTACCGTGAGCGACAACGGGCCGGGCTTCCAGCGTGACATGATCGCCAGGGTCTTCGAGCCGTACGTGACGAGCAAGGCGCACGGCACGGGGCTCGGCCTGGCGATCGTCAAGAAGATCGTCGAGGAGCACGGCGGGCGCATCGAGGCGGAGAACCGTGCAGGAGGGGGCGCGCGGGTGCGCGTGGTGTTACCGGTGAAAGACAGCTCGCGGGGCGCAATGGCGCGTGACCGTTGGGCGGAAGCCAGAAGGGAACGCGCATGAGCTCCGCACGCATTCTAGTCGTGGACGATGAGGCCGACATCCGCGGCCTGCTGAAGGAAATCCTGGCCGAGGAAGGCTACGACATCGAGGTCGCGGGCAACGCGGTCGAGGCGCGCGCGGCCCGTGCGCGGCATGCGCCGGATCTCGTGCTGCTCGACATCTGGATGCCGGATACCGACGGTATCACGCTGCTGCGCGAATGGTCGGCGGCACCGGCCGACGGCTGCCCGGTCGTGATGATGTCCGGTCACGGCACGGTGGAGACCGCGGTCGAAGCCACGCGCCTCGGCGCCTTCGATTTCGTCGAGAAACCGCTGTCGATCGCGAAGCTGCTGCGCACTGTCGAGCGCGCGCTCGATGTCGGCAAGCGCAGGCGGCAGATCGGCAAGCTGGTGCGCCCGTCGCTGATGGCGCCGGTCGGCAAGAGCCGGCTGATGCAACGGCTGCGTACCGAGTTGCAGCAGATGGCGCAGAACCTCTCGCCCGTGCTGCTCGTTGGCGAGCCAGGCACCGGACGCGAGGCGTTCGCGCGCTTTTTACACGAATCCGGCCCGCGCGCGGGCGGAGCGTTCGTGGTACTGGTCGCGAGCGCGCTGCGCGATGCGGATCTCGAGGCGACGCTCTTCGGCCGCGAAGCCGGTGGCGAGGGGCGCACGGGGTTCATCGAGCAGGCGGCCGCCGGCACGCTGTTCATCAACGAGGTGGAGGACCTGCCCGCCGCCGCGCAGCGGCTGCTGCTCGGCGCGCTCGAGTCGCGTAGTTTCACGCGCACCGGCGGGAGTCAGCCGCTTGAAGTGACCGCGCGCATCGTCAGCTCGGCGCAACCGGGCATCGAGAGCCGGGCCGGGAGCGGCGGCATGCGGCCGGATCTGCTCGCGCAGCTGAACACGCTCGTGGTGCGCATCCCCGCGCTGCGCGAATACGCCGAGGACACGCCCGAGCTGCTCAAGTATTACGTCGATCGCCTCGTCGACACGGACAACCTGGGCTTCCGGCGCTTCAGCGTGGCGGCGCAGAATCGGCTGCGCAATTATCCGTGGCCGGGGAACGTGCGCGAGCTGCGCAACCTCGTGCACCGGCTGCTCATCCAGGGAGGAGCCGAGGATATCCGCCTCGAGGAGATTGAGCGTGAACTCGCCGTGCAGTCGCCGCGCGACGAGCCGCTCGTCAAGCAGGACCTGCTCGCGCTGCCGCTGCGCGAGGCGCGCGAACACTTCGAGCGGGCCTACCTGCAACAGCAGCTGATGCTCTGCAACGGCAAGGTCGGGCAGCTCGCCAAGCGGGTCGGCATGGAACGCACGCACCTGTACCGCAAGCTGCGGTCGCTCGGCGTCGATTTCCGCAACATGACCGAAGACTGACCGGCGCCATCTTTCACAGGCAGGAGGGCGGTATGGACGTTCACGATCCCAAGCTCGCGGCGCGGCGCGAGCTCTCGCCGCTCCGTCATACGACGGACGCGACGAGTGCCGAAGATCTGGCGCGCGAGCAGTTGCGGCACTTCTCGGTCGATCCCGACAGTGCGCACGGCCAGGCGCTGCTCGGCCTTGCCACGCGCCTGTATGTCGCGAACGAGGCCGCGCACGAGCTGTGGATTCGCGCGGTCGAGACGCGCGGGCGGCTCGACCGCAAGGACCGCAATGCCTGGTTCAATGCCAAGCGCTTCGTGTGCTTCCAGCT
>JBAVOB010000131.1:0-3123 GCA_049691655.1 Steroidobacteraceae bacterium
GTAAACGGCCGCGAGCGGCGGGCCGAAAGTTCGCAAATCGAGCGCGAATTGCCGGTGCAGGAAATCCGGCAACCAGAACAACAGGAACCACCACACCGGATCCGTCAGCAGTTTCGCACCCGCCACTGCCCAGGTGCGCCGGTCCCGCAGCAGCATCCGCCACGGCACTGGCGCGCGATCGATGGCAATCTCGACCGTCACCCGCTGGCGGCTGCGGTGGGTGCGATAGACCGCCACCCAGGCAAGCAGCCACACGAAGCCGAGTCCGCCGGTGACGATGAACGCCATCTGCCAGCCGAAAGTGAGTGCCAGTCCCGGCACCACGAGCGGCGTGATGATCGCACCCAGGTTGGAACCGGAATTCATGAAGCCGAGGGCGAGCGCGCGCTCGCGCAGCGGAAACCACTCGGCGATGCTCTTCACAGCCACTGGCGTGTTGGCCGCCTCGGAAATCCCGAGCGCCACGCGCGCCACGACGAAGTCGAGCACCGAGCGCGCCGCCGCGTGGGCCATGCCGGCGAGGCTCCACACTCCCACCGCCAGCGCGTAGCCCCAGCGAACGCCGATCCGATCGACGAACCAACCGGCGCCGAGGTACGCCATCGCGGCCGAAAACTGGAAGGCCGACACCACGTGCCCGTAATCCCGATCGCTCCAGCCGAAGGAGTCCTCGAGGAGCGGCTTCAGCAGCGCGATGATCTGGCGGTCGAGGTAGTTGATCGTCGTCGCCGAGACGACGAACGCGAGAACGATCCAGCGGAAACTAGCGGAAGCCGACGCCTGTGGGCCGCTTACCGGTTGGTTCATGACGCTTCAGCCCGGTCTCCCGCAGCGCGGAGATCGGCCGAAAGGGCGCGGGCGCACCGGGTGGGGCGACCCACAGCCCGGGCGCCCGCGCGCGATCACTTGCCGCCGAAATTCATGCGCGCCTGGATACCGAAATAACGATCGGCCTCGCGCGGAATCTGCAGGCGTGGCGCGCCGCCGGGGCCCCCGGTGGTGAACAGTGCCGCGAAGCTCTCATCGGTTACGTTGCGGCCAATCAGGGCCACGCGATAGCGCTCATTCTTGTCGACCAAGGCGAGCGACAGATCCACCGTGGTGTACCCGTGGATTCTCACGAGCGGGTTTTCGTTCACGTCCGTGAACTGTTCGCTCTGGTACGCAACGACCGCGCTCGGGACGATATCGAGAGCGTTGAGCCGGAAGCGATAGTCAGCCACGCCCGATGCCTTCCATTTCGGCGCGAGCGGCAGCGCCGAGCCCTGGATGAAGCGCGGGGCCTGACCAGCCGGGGTGAAGAACTTGTCGATCCGCGCGTCGGTGTAGGCGAGTCCGCCGCTCAGTGACAGGTTCGGCGTCGGCTTGGCGAGGAAATCGAACTCGAGGCCACCGGTCGTGACATCCCCGGCGTTCGTCAGCGTCGTAATCGTGACGCCGTTCAGGATCAGGAAGTTGTTCGCCTGGAAGTTACTGTACTTGGCCCAGAAAGCCGCTGCATTCAGGATCGTCGTGCCACCGAATAAGGTCGACTTCAATCCGACCTCGTACGAGTTGGCGGTCTCCGCAGCAATGACGTTACGGTCATTCGGCGTCATGTTGAAGAACACGTTGAACGCCGGGCCTTTGTAGCCCTTGGCAAAAGAGGCATAGGCCATGACGTCCCGGGTCGCGTCCCATTGCACGCCGGCGCGGCCGGAAACGTTGTCTGAGGTATTGCTGCCCGTGAAACCGGACGCCACGGTGCGAATCCCGGGCCCCGCGATCGGCGATGGATTGTAGTTATGGAAGAAGCCGAGTTTGTCCTGCGTCCAGCGCAGGCCCGCGATCAGGCGGAAGCGGTCCGCTACGTGGAACGTGCCATCGGCGAAAGCAGCGAAGTTCTTGAAGTCCGCGCCGAAATTCGCGCTCGCTGAAGGCTTGACGATCGTCGAGGCCGCCGCGGTACAGGGCACCGAGCCGGTCGCATTCGCGGGCAGGGTACTGGCGGTGCAGACGATGTCGTCGCGCTCGAAGAAACGTTTGGCATCGGTCTTCGAGTAATAAAGTCCGGCGACGTATTCAAGCCAGCCGCCACCGGGCGATGCGAGGCGCAGCTCCTGGGACAGCGTGTGCTGCTTCTGCGGGCCGTAGTCGTGCAACTGCGCGAAGCTATTGCCGACGTACGCGGCCGCCGTGTCGAGCCAGTCGCCCTCGCGAATCTCGACCGAATCCCACTCGCGCCAGGCGGTAATCGAGGTGAGCGTCGAGGCACCCACGTCGATGTCCGCCTGCACCGATCCGCCGTAGGCTTCTTCGCGCGAGCGCATCTGCAGGTTCTGGCGCACCTTGCGGCTCTCGTCGCCCGCGAAATCGGTGCCGGCGAGCAGCCCAATCAGCGCGTTGGCCGCTGCGCCGGTCGGACGGGTGCCGATCACTTCGACGCAGCACGGATCGTCGGACTTGCGGTAGTCGGCGGAGAACGTGAGCCGCAGCGCGTCCGATGGTTCGGCCACCCACAGCGTGCGGATGCCCTTGCGGTGGTATCCATTCTCCTTGCCGCCGGCCGGCCCCGTGGTCACGTTATCGAGGTAGCCCGGGAAGTTGCCCCATACGGCGGTCGTACGCGACCGCACCTTATCCGACAGCGGCAGATCGAGTGCCGCCTTGATCTTGACCTCGTTGTCCTCATACCAACCGGCGTCGACGTAACCGCCGAGCTCCCTGCCCGGGCGCTTCGAGACGATATTGACGACGCCGGCGGACGAGTTCTTGCCGAACAACGTCCCCTGCGGGCCGCGCAGCACCTCGACGCGCTCCACGTCGTAGAGATCGCCGAAGGCCTCGCCCGCCGAGGACAGCACGACGCCATCGAGGACCGCAGCGACGCTCGGCTGCGCCGCAATGGCGAAGTTGATCGTGCCGACGCCGCGCAGGAACAGCGCCTGGTTGAGCGCCGTGTTGGTCTGGCGAATATTGAGCGAGGGCACGAGCGGCTTCAGCGACTCGACGTTGAAACCACCGACCGATTCGGCGAGGCTGCCGCTGACGACGGAGACCGCGATCGGCACCTCCTGGAGCTTTTGCTCGCGCTTCTGCGCCGTGACGACGATCTCCTCGATCGCGGGCGCGGCCGCGGGAGTC
>JBAVOB010000132.1:0-3226 GCA_049691655.1 Steroidobacteraceae bacterium
GGCGCGGGCGCCGGGCGCTCGAGCAACGCGGCGTTCGTCGATCCTATCGACCAGGCCACTTCCAGGGTAGCGATCCGGGCGCGCACCGCCCGCGGCAGCGCGCGCAGTATCTGCGGCCCATCGAGCGCGGCTCCCGTCCGCAGGCGGTAGCCGCGATGCGGCACCGAGTGAATCTCGGCGCCGAGCGTGCGCAACTGGCGAATGCTCTTCCACACGGCGCTGCGCGTGACGCCCAGCCCCGCCGCGAGCGTCTCGCCGGAATGGAACGCGCCGTCGCCGAGACTCTGGAACAACCGCATGCCGAGATCGCTCATCGCCGCCACCGTCCGAGCAGCCACAGGCGCCTGGCGCGCGGCTCCGTGCCCGCCAGCATCCGGCGGATATTGGCGCGATGGGTGAACGCCACGAGTACGGCGACGGCCACGGCGAAGGTCATCAGGGGCGTGCGCGGCTCGAGTCTTGCGATCCAGATCACGACGGGCAGCACCGCCGCGGCCACGATCGTGCCGAGGCTCACGAACCCGACGCCAATCACCAGCGCGACCCAGGTGAGCAACACGGGCACGAGGCACCATGGCGCGAGACCGGCCAGCGCGCCGATCAGTGTTGCGCCGCCCTTGCCGCCCCGAAACCCGTACCAGAGTGGATACACGTGGCCGAGGACCGCGGCAAACGCGCAGGACACCGGCCACCAGATCGCTCCGGCGCCAGACACGGCCACCGCGGACGGCCAGTGGAGGGTGGGAATCCACGCCGCGGCGATCCAACCCTTGGCGACGTCAATGATCACCACGCCGAGTGCAAACCACTTGCCCTGCGTCCGCAGCGCGTTGGTGCCGCCCGCGTTGCGGCTGCCGAGCGTGCGGATATCGACGCCGCCCGCGAGGCGACCGATCACCAGGCTCCCGATCACCGAGCCGACGAGATACGCGAGCACGACGCGCCATGCCAGGTCGACTCCCGCGGCGGTGGTCATGGGAGAAATACCTCGGCGAGCATGCAGCGCACGCTCCCGCCGCCGAGCGCCTCGATGGTCGGCACCGGCACCGCGAGCACGCTGTCCACGCAGCCGGCGAGCCGCGCAAAGTCCGCGGCCTGCAGCGCCGCGCGCGCCGCGGCCGACATCACGAGCACGCGGGTGTCACCGAGCGCCTCGTCCCAGCTCGCCAGCTCCAGCAGGTTGGCGGCAAATCCCGTGACGGCGCGCCGGTCGATCGCGATAACCTCGCGTCGGCCGGCGACGAGTGTCCCGAGCACGCGCTCCCGGTCCGGCGTCGCGATCGCCTCGAGGCACACGACCGCGAACGCGCTGCCGAGGCTCAGCACGACGTTGGTGTGGTAGTACGCAGCGCCCTGCGCATCCACGGCCGCGAACGGGACGATTTCACAGCCGAGCGCAGCGCCCCACTCCTGCGCCACAGCGGCGTCGGTGCGCGGCGAGAGGCACGCATAGGCAATGCGATTCACGTGATCGATCACCAGGCTTCCGGTGCCTTCGAGATAGCGGCCGGCCGATTCGTGCGCCGTGAGATCGACACAGCGGCGCACGCGGAACCCCAGCCGGGAAGCGACGGCCTCCACGATTTCCTCGCGACGTTCCGGCCTGCGATTCGCAGCGAGCAGCGGATACAGCACGACCGTCCCATCTTCGTGAAAACTCACCCAGTTGTTGGGAAATGCGGCGTCCGGCTTGGCGGGCGATGGCGGGTCCTCGGTCACGCAGACCCGCACGCCCTCGCCGTCGAGGGCGTGCGCCAGTGCATCGAATTCCGCCAGCGCGCGTCGTGCCGCTTCGCCCGCGGTGACCCGGTCTGCGCGCTGCAGGCGATTGGTCGGGGCGGTGTCGGCATTGAAGCCGAACGCCGCGGGCCGCACCATCAGCACGCTGTCGGCGGTCTGGCGCGGCAGCATGGCGCTCAGTGCCCTTCGAAGCCGACGAGCGTTCGCACCGGCACGCCCAGCGCCTCGAGGCGCCGCGCACCGCCGAGCGCCGGCAGGTCGATGACGAAGCACGCCGCGAGCACTTCGGCGCCGATCGATTGCAGCAGCTTGATCGCCGCTTCCGCCGTGCCACCTGTCGCCACCAGATCGTCAACCACAATCACGCGCTCTCCCCTGGCCACCGCATCGCAATGTACCTCCATCTCATCGATGGAGTATTCGAGCGAATAGGCCATGCGCACCGTGGCAGAGGGCAGCTTGCCGCGCTTGCGGATCGGCACGAAACCCGCCGCGAGTTGATGCGCTACCGCGCCGGCGAGGATGAAACCACGCGCCTCGATGCCCGCGACCTTGTCGACGCGTGTGCCGGTCCAGGGCCCGACGAGCTCGTCGATCGCGCGGCGAAACGCGTGCGGGTCGCCGAGCAGGGTTGTGATGTCGCGGAACTGCACGCCCGGCTTCGGGTAATTCGGGATCGTGCGGATGCTGCGCTTGAGTTCCTCGCGCAGCGCCGGGCTCACGCCGTGAACGTCGCCGCTCACTGGCGCTGCGCTCCGAGCACGCGCCCGGCGACCGCATCGAGCTTGGCCACGAGCTGCGGGTCGCGCGCCGCGGGTGCGGTCACGATCGCCATCTCGAGGGCGCGGTCGGAACCGACCGGGCACGGCTCGCGTTCGCCGGGAAAATCCCGCGCCACGCGCGCAATCAGGCGCCGCGCGGCGTCGGCATTGCCGGCCATCACCTTCAGCAGTGCCGCCACGTCCACCGCGGCGACCTGCGGATGCCAGGCATCGTAGTCCGTCACCATCGCAATCATCGCGTACGTGATCTCCGCTTCGCGCGCGAGCTTCGCCTCGGGCATCGCCGTCATGTTCACCACGTCGTACCCGAGGGACTTGTACGTGAGCGATTCGGCGCGCGTCGAGAACTGCGGGCCTTCCATCGCGAGATAGACGCCGCCACGATGCACCTTGATCTTTTCAGCCTTTGCCGACTTCTCGAGCGCCTCGAAAAGCAGCGGACTGATCGGATCGCCCATCGCGACGTGCGCCACGCAGCCGTTACCGAAGAACGATTTCTCGCGCGCGAAGGTCCGGTCGATGAACTGGTCGGGAAGAACGAAATCGCCGGGCCGGTACTTCTTTTTGAGCGAACCACAGGCCGAGACGGAAACCAGGTCTGTGACGCCGGCGCGCTTCAGCACGTCAATATTTGCCCGATAGTTGATGCCGGTCGGAGACAATTTATGGCCCCGTCCATGCCGTGGCAGGAAGCGGATGGGAAG
>JBAVOB010000133.1:0-1998 GCA_049691655.1 Steroidobacteraceae bacterium
GTCCGGCAGGCTGCTGACGAAGATATCGAAGTTCGAGCGCACGGAGCGAATGACCGGATAGCGCTCGCCCGGCACGACGGGTGCCGCCTGCTTGCGGCCGTCGTTGCGAAACAGGTCGATATAGAGCGCCCCCGTCACGCCCTGGAGCGAGAGCTCGGCGAGCGTCTGGTCGGAAACCGGTGTCTGGGAATCGATGTCCACCTCGACCTGGACGCGCGTCGCGGCGCGCCTGTCGATGCGCATGCTGACGACCCGACCGATGTCGACGCCGAGATAGCGCACCGGGCCGCCGCGGCTCAGGCCGCTCACGCTGCCGTCGAAATAGATCTCGTAACGCTTGTAGTCGCGGTGCTCGCGGCTGTCGGAGTACCAGTACACGAACAGGCCCGCCGCCACCGCGATCAGCAGCACGAAGGCGCCGACCAGCGCGTAATTCGCTTCACGCTCCATGGCGCGTCGCCTCCGTACCTGCGCGGTAGCGCTGCGCGCGCTCGCCGTGGAAGTATTCCTGGATCCAGGGGTGCGGCTGCCTGACGATCCCCTGCAGCGTGTCGCTCACCATCTTGCGGTCCACGATCACCCCGACACGATTGCAGGTGCGGAAGATCGTGTCCAGATCGTGCGTGATCATGACGACCGTGAGCCGCAGTTGTCGCTGCAGGTCGAGTACCAGCTCGTCGAACGCCGCGGCGCTGATCGGATCGAGGCCCGAGGTCGGCTCATCGAGGAACAGCAGCTCCGGATCGAGCGCCAGGGCGCGTGCGAGGGCAGCGCGCTTGATCATGCCGCCCGAGAGCTGGCTCGGGGTCTTGCCGGCAGCTTCCGCGGGCAGGCCGACCAGCCGCACCTTCAGCTTCGCCAGCTCATCGAGCGCGTGCGTGCTCAACGCGAGATGCTCGAGCATCGGCAGCTGCACGTTCTGCAGTACGGTCAGGGAAGTGAACAGCGCCCCCTGCTGGAACGTGACGCCATAGCGTGCTTTGATGGCGCGCAATTCGGCATCCGTCATCACCGTGATGTCGCGGCCGTACAGCCGCACCGTGCCGGCCTGTGGACGGCGCAAGCCGAGGATGGTGCGCAGCAGCACCGACTTCCCCGATCCCGACCCGCCGACGATGCCAAAGACTTCTCCGGCGTAGACGTCCATGTCGAGCCCGTCGTGCACGACCTGCGAACCGAACCGGTTCACCAAGCCGCGCACCTCGATGACCGGCGTGCGCTCGGCGGCGGCGGGCCGCGCCGGCCTGTCGGGGGAGGCTGCCATCAGATATCGAGCTCCATGAATATCACTGCAAACACCGCATCGGCCAGGATGACGAGAAAGATGGCCTGCACGACCGCGACGGTCGTCAGGCGGCCGAGTTCGCGCGAGGAGCCGCGCACCTGCAGCCCGCGATACGTCCCGGCCATGGCGATCAGCAGGGCGAACACCGGAGCTTTCATGACGCCCACCCAGAAGGTAGTCGAGGCGATCGCGTCCTGCATGCGGTTCATGTACAGCGTGAGCGGCATGTCGAGCAGGAACCGGCACAGCAGCGCGCCGCCGATCAAGCCGACGATGTCCGCGATCACCGCGAGTAGCGGCAGCGCGATGACCAACCCGATGACGCGCGGCAGAACGAGCACTTCGGTGGGATCGACGCCGGTCGCATGCAGCGCGTCGACTTCCTCGTTGAGCTGCATCGAGCCGATCTCCGCCGCAAACGCGCTGCCGGAGCGACCCGCGACGATGATGGCCGTCAGCAGCACGCCCATCTCGCGCAATACGCCGACGGTGATCAGATCGACCACGAAGATCTCGGCGCCGAACTTCACCAGCTGTTGCGCGCCGATGTACGCGATGATCACGCTGATCAAAAACGCGATCAGCGCCACGATCGGGATGGCGGTGATGCCGGTGTCGTAGATGTGCCGCGCGATCGAGATCGGGCGCAGCCGCTTCAGGCTGGTTACCGCCCGGGCCGCGGCCACGCTCGCGCGGCCGACGAAGGCGAGTCC
>JBAVOB010000134.1:0-5755 GCA_049691655.1 Steroidobacteraceae bacterium
GCGTGGCGCAGGGGGCGACGCTCACCTGCGCGGGCGCCACGCCCGAGCGGCTAATGCGTTCGAGCGCCGCGTGCACCGCGGTGCCGACGTGACGGGCGCTCTCCCCGCGGCTATTCCAGTCAACGACCGAGGTCGGTTCGTAGCTAGCGACGCGAAGCCCTGCGAAAGGGAGGACGTGGGCCGGCGCCGCTGGCTGCCAGCCGGGTGGCAGGCGATGAATCGCGCGACGGGCGCGGGGCGCGCGCGTGGCCTGCTCCGATGTGAGCACCTCGGCTGGGCGAGCCGGATGCTCCGCACCGAACTCCCCGGCGAGTGCGGGCCAGAGCGCCCCGAGCAGCGTTCCTCGGTGAGGGTCCCCGGGACGGTCAGGATCGGTCTGACCGATCAGGTGCAGTTCGCTGATCGCTCGCGTGGTCGCGACGTAGAGGAGCCGCGCGCGCTCGAATCTTTCTCGACGATCCTGCAGAGCCCTCAGCCCCTCATTGAGCGGGTCGCTGTCCCGCAGCGTCGCATCGGGGTACGGGGCGACCAGCAGGTCGCTCCCCTGCGGGTCACCCGGCAGGTCGAGCCAACGCAGGAGCGGTGACTGGGATGCGCGCGGCCGCCGCCCGAGACTGGGCAGGATCACGCAGTCGAATTCCAGACCCTTCGCGCCGTGCATCGTCATGATCTGCACCGCATCGGGCTCTGCCGGAGCGCTCGTCGCAAACAGCGAGTCGAGCAGTTCGTCGAGTTGCTGCGGCCCGGTCCAGTCGGATTCCTGCGAGCGGCGTGCGAGCGTGCGCAGGAAAGTGTCCGCGTTCGCCAGATCGTCGCGACCGCGATACGCGCTCGGGCCGCCGAGCGCGAGCCAGGTGGACTCCACCCAGTCCGCGATCGCAAATCGGCCTTGCGCATCGCCTGCGCGCTGCAGCACCGCGAAGAACCGGCTGAGTCGTGCGCGGCCCGCATCGGTCAGCAATGCGATGCGCTCCGGGCGCTGGAGCAGCTCCCAAACGGTCTCCGGATCGGCCCGCCTTACGAGCTGGGTCAGCTCTTCGAGTGTCATGCCGCACCACGGCGATCGCAGGATCGCCAGCCACGCCGTGCGGTCGGCGCGGTCAGTGAGTGCGCGCGTCAGCGCCGCGAGGTCGCGAACGACGGGCACTTCGGCAAGCGGCACGAGATCGACCCCGGACACCGGCAGGCCGGCCGCGGCGAGGGCCAGGGAGATCGGGCCCGCATGCGAGCGCGCGGCGACCAGGATCGCAATCGACCCACGCGGGTCGCGCGCGCGCATGTCGCAGACGAGCCGTACGATGAGCGCCGGCTCGGCGCGCCCGTCACCGGCGGGTGTGCTGTGCAGACGCACGACCGCCCGCCCGTTGGAAGCGAGCGCGGCGACACTCGGCGCGTGCTTGACGGCGCTGGCCTGCGCATCGTCGCCAGCCGGCAGGACGCGGGCGAAGACGCGGTTGTTCCAGCCGACCAGCTCCGGAAGCGAGCGGAAGTTGCGTGTCAGGCGCTGCGTCTCGAGCCGTATCTGCCCGACACCGTGCCGCCGCGCGCGCAGGAACAGCCCGACCTCGGCATCGCGAAACTGGTAGATCGACTGCATCGGGTCGCCGACTGCGAACAGCGTGCGGCCATCGCCCTCCTCCCACGGAGCCGTCAGCGCGCACAGCAGATCGAATTGCTGGTTCGACGTGTCCTGGAATTCATCGATGAGGATGTGGCGCAGATCGGTCCCGAGGCGCAGCGCGAGATCACTCGGATCGCCCTCCTCGGTCAGCGCCTGGCGCGCCGCGCCTGCCACGAATGTGTGATCGACGCGCCCGAACTCGCGGAAGGCGAGCTGCAGTTCCTGCGCTCCAAGCCGCAACAGCCGCGCGAGCGCGGATAAAGCGGCGATGTGCTGCCCGTCGAGGGCGACAGGGGGCAGGCGCGCGATGCGGACCAGGACGTCCTCCGTGCCGGGTACGCGCGCCAGCGCCTCAATCCACTGGAGCGCCGCGTCACGGGCCGGCGCTGCTTCGGTCGGGAAGCCATCGGACTTGTTCAGCCGGCGGCGCCACTGTCGCTGGTCCTTGGTGCGTGCCAGCGCCGCCAGCGCCTGCCACCAGGGCAGGTGCTCAGGGAGCGGCGCGAGGTCCACGGGCCACGACGCGCCCGCCTCCAGCAACCGGCCCGCCGCGGAACCGTCATGACGCGCGTGTCGTGGCACGAACAGCGCAGCATCGCGCAGCAGCTCAGCCGGGATGCGTGCGCTTGCGTCGCGCAGCGCTGTGCCCGCGACGCGCCGCAGGCTTTCCCCGACGATGCGCGCGAGTGACTCGCCGTCTTCGCGGATCACGCTCGGCAACCAGTGCGAACGCCGCTCCAGCATCTCGGCAAGCAATCGCTCGAACAGCTGCCAGTCGTTGTCGAGACGGTCGAACAACAATCGGGTTGCGTCCTGCAGCCGCAGCTCGGGGTTGCGCAGCGCCTCATCGAGCGTGCGGCGGGCGGCCAGGCGGTACAGGTTTTCGGGCCGGTCGTGCACGAGGAGCTGGCCTCCGGCACGTGCGGCGATCGGCAGACGGCCCGCGATGGCGTGATTGAGCGAGTCCAGCGTCTGGATGCGCAGGCGCGCCGGATTCTCCTCGAGCCCCCAGCCGCGGGCGCGCGCATTGCGCAAGGCGGCGGCGGCGAGCTCGAGTGTGAGCCCGGCGTCGGGGCGCGACTCTGGCATCTCGCCGCGCAGCGCGCGTAGCACCCGCTCGCGCATTTCCGCGGCAGCCTTGCGGGTGAACGTGACCGCAAGGATCTCTTCCGGCTCATTCACGCACGCGAGCAGCCGCAGAATGCGTTGCGTCAGCACCGTTGTCTTGCCCGAACCCGCCGGCGCTTCGAGCAGGATCGAAAGCTTCGGATCCAGTGCACGCGCGCGCGCCGCTGTGTCCTCATCGGCGAGGTCACTCATCCGCTCGCTCCTCGGCGTAAGCATCGCTGTGGCTGGACGCGTCGTCGTCAATCCGGCATAGCGCATGCAGGTGGCAGGTCGCGCACGCCCCCGCCACAGGTTCGACGGCCGCACGGCCCGCCAGGAAATCACTGATCAGCCGCTGCGCGATGCCTTGCCAGTGCGCGATTCGTTGCGGCCACGGGAGCTCCGCGCTCGGCTTGTCATTACGGGACTCGGGGCCGACTTTCGGCAGCAGTCCTGTGTGGTTCGCCACGCCTTTGAACGCCACGCTCTGGCCGGACACGTGCGCGATCGCCATTGCGGCGAGCGGCAGGTCCACGGCGAACAGGTAGGCGAGCAGCTGCGGATGTGAGACCGGCTCCGAGTACCAGCGCGCCGCCTTCGGCAGGCCGCTCTTGTAGTCGATGATGATCGCAGAGCCATCGTCGAGCCGGTCCACCCGGTCGATGCGCACCTCCATCTGCGCTCCGCCAGCCTGAATGCTTCGCGCGGTCTCGAGCGCATGCACCGTGAAGGGCGCTCGTTCGCGCTCAAGTTCGCACAGCCGTCCGATCAGTGCGCAGGCGCGAACCGTCTCGCCGTCGCGCATCAGTGCGGGCACATCCGCTGCGTGGCGCTGCAGAACGTCCTGCCCTGCCGTCAGGACATGCCGCTCGATCAGCTGTCGGAGAGTCGATGGATCCAGCGCCAGCAACCCGGCGTGGCTGCCAAGATCCCGCCACAGCGTTTCGAGTGCCCGGTGCAGCAACTGGCCGCGGACGCGCTTGTCGATACCCATCCGGGGACCTTCGAGCGGTTCCGCCCCGAGCCGCAGCTCCGCCAAAGCGCGGAACGGACACAGGTTCTGCAGCTCGAGCGTCCTGGTGCCCAGGGGCAGCGACTGACCGGATGACCAGTCCGGGGCGACCTCATCGATCAGTTCCTCGAGGGGTGCGGTCGTCCGCAAGGACGCGGCAAGTGAGATCAGCTTCGATCCAGTGTCGAACGTCTGAGCGTGCAACATCCGCAGCAGCGGGCTTGGCACGCAGTCGACATCATTCACCCGGCGTGCGAATGAGAACACGAGCTCGCCAGCCGCTCTGCGCCACGCCGCTTGGGCGGCCTGCGCCTGCGCGAGTTGTCCAGCCGGGCTCGACTGGGGAACGCCCGCTGCCTGCTGCAGCCGCAGCGGCACGAATGGATCCGGACGCACTGCTGGCGGCCAGCACTCGGCCTGCAGGCCCGCGACCCAGATGGCGTCGTAGCGCACGATCGGGTCGCTGGTGGCGCGTGTGATTGTCACCCGCGTGTCGCCGGTAGCCGGCTCGAAGGCGGCCCGGTTCGCCAGTTCCCGCAGCAGGCCGACAGCCGTGCGGCAATCCCGAAGGCCGATGCCCAAGTGGATGCCGCCGAACTCGCGCAGCAGTTCGACGCAGCGCATCCGCAACTGTTGATCCGCGCTCGAAGCATTTGCGGGTCCAGGCCAGCCCAGCAGATCGAGCACCCGGTGGAATCGCTCGGCCCAGGTACGCGGTGTTGCGGGGCCGTCACCCGTCGCATCGATCGCCCTGCCCAGCCTGTCGCGCAGCTCGGTCGTTATCTGGGCCAATGCCGGGGGCGCGCGGTGTAGCTCTTCCATCAACTCACGCAGATCGAACGCCGTGCGTGCCCGGCGGCGCAGCCAGTGGTCGACACGCGCCCGCGCGTCCGCGTCAGGGGCCGCCCAGAATGGCGCACGCAGCCATGCGCTGACTCGGTCGAAATCGAGCGCCTGGCCACAAAGCGCGAGCGCCTCCAGAGCATGCGCGACCAGCGGCCAGCGAGCGAGCGGCTGGCCACCCTCGATCGCGCACGCGGGCGTTTCATCCTGCGCAGCAAGACTAACCACGTCCTGAGGGGACAGGGCAGCACGCAGCGCGCGCGCCAGCTGCACAGCGCGGTCGTCGGCATCGGGCAATACGATCAATAGGCGGCGCGCGGGATCCTGAGCAAGCAGCCGACGCGCCCAGCCCGCGAC
Source organism: Steroidobacteraceae bacterium (assembly GCA_049691655.1). Classification (GTDB taxonomy): domain Bacteria; phylum Pseudomonadota; class Gammaproteobacteria; order Steroidobacterales; family Steroidobacteraceae; genus JBAVOB01. The sequence goes on from JBAVOB010000134.1 coordinate 4,941, forward strand.
CAGGTCGATCTCGTGATCTCGATCGCTCGCCTGGGCGATCCACGTTCGTGCGACCTGTTCGGCGCCGACCTGCACGGAGGCGTCGGCGCCTCGAACGTTGAGGCTCGCGAGCAGTTCGCGTTGTGCGGGGGAAGTCGAAGCGAACCCCGCGACGCGCAATGCTGCGGCCGGCCTGTACTGTGCGGCCAGGTGCGCGGCGAGGCGCCAGTCGGGCACGGCACCGAGCTCGGCGCAGGCGCGTGTGAAGCTGGACGTAGCGCGGACGAGCAAAGCCGGCTCGCTGCCCGGGGCGCCGCGCAGTGCCGCCGGCCGTATCCGCCACTCCTCGAGCAGGATGGCGGCGCGGCGAATGTTGTCCGCGATCGAGTCGTCGAACAGCTCCAGATCGCGAACGTTCTCGGCCGTCGCCGTTCGCCATAGGAGCCATTCTTCGGTTGACCGCAGGACGCGCGGCCCCGAATCGCTGGTCCGGGCCCATTCGCGCTCGAGCCATCCGGCCCACGGCAGGACATCCGGAGAGCGCCAGAGCCGCTGTCCGGCGCGCACTTTTTCGGACGCATAGGCGAGGCGCACGGCGGTCGCGCGCTGCCGGGAGGGGGTGACCAGCGTCGCGCCGCTGGCCAGCAACGTTTCCGTCGAGTTATCTAGCGAAAGCAAATCAATAGGTTACGAATGTATTCGCGATCTTACTTGAATCGGGAGGTCGCCTCAATCACGGTCGCGTCCGTCGCTTTCGGGCCCGAGGAATAGTTAGACAGCAGTTCCTCGATGCGTGCGAAGACGTTTCTGAGTGTCGCGGCGTCGGGCAAGGTCGT
>JBAVOB010000135.1:0-5263 GCA_049691655.1 Steroidobacteraceae bacterium
CCGCCACGGTTGGCGCGGCCGTCACCGTCGTCGCAACGGCGGCTGGAGTTGCCGCAGGCTTACGCAGGAAGTCGACAACGTCGGATTTCGTCAGCCGCCCGTCGCGGCCGGACGCCGGGATGCTGGCAGGATTGAGCCGATTCTCTTCGACCATGCGGCGGACGGACGGCGCGAGCCCGGCTGCTTCCGCCGCGACCTCGGCGGCAGGCCGCGCTTTCGGTGTGGCCGCGGCTCCTGCCGCGACGGGTCGCGCCGTGACGGCCGGCACGGTGACGGCTGGCGCGGAGCTTTCCTCGATCAGGGCGAGCAACTGGCCGCTGGTAACCGTCGCACCTGCCTGGACCTTGATTTCCTTTAAAACTCCGTTAGTTGGAGCTGGAACCTCGAGTACTACCTTGTCGGTTTCCAGATCCACCAGATTCTCGTCGCGGCGAATCCCGTCCCCTGGTTCCTTGCGCCAGGCGACGAGCGTCGCATCCGCCACGGATTCGGGAAGTTGTGGAACGCGAATCTCGATCGTCATGAATCCTTTCCTCCGGCAACCGTTAGGCGAGTCGTCTCGCGTGGCGCAGTTTGCGTCACCGTCGCGCTCAGCGCCGCATCGACGAGTTCCCGCTGTTGCGCCTCGTGCAGATGCGTGAGCCCGGTCGCCGGCGCGGCGGCCGACGGCCGCCCTGCATACAGCAACTCGCGTTTTCCCACCATGTCATGCAGCCGGTGGCGAATCTGGTACCAGGCTCCCTGATTCTGCGGCTCCTCCTGGCACCACACGATCTCGCCCGCCGCGGGATATCGGCGCAACACTCTCTCGTACTCTTCGGCCGGAAACGGATAGAGCTGCTCGATGCGTATCAGCGCGACCTCGCGGATGCCCGCCTTGCGTCGCGCCTTCAGCAGATCGAAGTAGACCTTGCCGCTGCAGAAGACGACGCGACGAACCGCCCCGGCCGGCAGTTCATCGAGCTCGTCGATGACTCGGGCAAAACCGCCCCGCGCCAGGTCCTCGATCGGCGATACGGACAGCTCATGCCGCAGCAGGCTTTTCGGCGTCATCACGATGAGCGGCTTTCTCAGTGACTGCAGCATCTGCCGGCGCAGCATGTGAAACATCTGCGCGGGCGTCGAGGGTACGCAGACCTGCATGTTGTTCTCGGCACACAACTGCAGAAAACGCTCGAGCCGAGCGGAGGAATGCTCCGGACCCTGACCCTCGTAGCCATGCGGCAGGAATAGCGTCAGGCCGCACAGGCGCCCCCATTTGGCCTCGCCAGAGGAGATGAACTGGTCGATGATGACCTGCGCTCCATTCGCGAAATCGCCAAACTGGCCTTCCCAGATCGTCAGGCAATTGGGTTCGGTCGTCGCATAACCGTACTCGAAGCCCATCGCCGCTTCTTCTGAAAGCACCGAATCGATGACCTCGACGCGCGCCTGGCGCTCGAGGACATGTTGCAGCGGAATGTAGGTCTCGCCCGTCGACTGATCGTGCAGCACGGCGTGCCGATGAAAGAACGTGCCACGACCCGAATCCTGGCCGGAAAGCCGAATCGAGTAACCGTCCTCGACCAGCGACGCGTAAGCGATCGTCTCCGCGCACCCCCAATCGAGCGACCGCTCTCCCGCGAGCATCTTCGCGCGGTTGGCAATCACTTGCGCGACGCGCGCATGCAGCGTGAACCTCGACGGGAACGTCAGGAGGCGCTCGCCCAGCGAATGCAGACGCGGCAGCTCGACCGCCGAGCGCACGCTCTCGGTCCAATCCGCGGCCGCATAGCGCGACCAGTCCACTGTGTATTGGTTGCCGATCAAGCCGAGCGCCGAACGCGCCTGGGACCGCCCGGCGTCGAGTCCCTGGCGGTAGGCCTCGATGATGGCCTCCGCCTCGGATTCGGTGATGACCCCCTCCGCGATCAGGCGATCGGCGTAGAGCTTGCGCGCCGTCGGATGCTGGCGAATCGCCTGGTACATCACGGGCTGCGTGGCGGCCGGTTCGTCGGCCTCGTTGTGGCCGTGACGGCGATAGCACACCAGATCGATCACGACGTCCTTATGAAAACGCATGCGGTAACGAAGCGCGAGCCGCGCGACGAACACCACGGCCTCGGGATCGTCCGCGTTCACGTGGAAGATCGGCGCCTCGAGCATCTTGGCGACGTCCGAGCAGTACATCGTCGAGCGCGCATCGTGCGGGTTCGACGTAGTGAACCCGACCTGGTTGTTCACCACGATGTGCAGCGTGCCGCCCGTATAGTAAGCGCGCGCCTGCGATAGCTGCAGGGTCTCCATGACGACGCCTTGCCCGGCGAACGCCGCATCGCCATGCACCAGCAGCGCCACCACACGATCGCCATGCTGGTCGCCGCGCCGCTCCTGGCGCGCGCGCACCGAACCCTCGACAACCGGGTTCACTACCTCGAGATGTGAGGGGTTGAATGCCAGCGCCACGTGCACGTTGCTGCCAGGCGTGCGCAGGTCCGCGGAGAAGCCCTTGTGATATTTCACATCGCCCGAACCGGTGATGTGCGCGGTGTCGTACCTGCCCTCGAACTCGGAATAGAGCAGCGAGGGCGATTTGCCGAGCAGGTTCACGAGAACGTTGAGCCGGCCCCGGTGCGCCATGCCGATGACGTACTCCTCGACGCCCGCGGCACCGCCCTGCTGGATCAGGTCATCGAGCAGCGGAATGAGCGCGTCGCCGCCTTCGAGCGAGAAGCGTTTCTGTCCTACGTATTTGGTATGCAGGTAATGCTCCAGCCCCTCGGCGGCCGTGAGCTGCCGAAGGATCGCCCTGCGCTCCTCGTCCGGGAGCCGCTGGCTGGCGCGGCCGGCCTGGAATTCGTCCTGCAGCCAGAGCCGCTCTTCCGAGTCGGAGACGTGCGCGAATTCAGCGCCGATCGGGCCGCCGTAGATGTGTTCGAGCGTTGCCACGATGTCGCGCAGCTTCGAGCGCCGCGGCACCGCCTCGACACGGCTGCCGGTCACGAATTCGGTGTCGGCGTCGGCTTCAGACAGCCCGAAATATTCCAGATCGAGTAAACGCGGTCGCGGGCGTCGGAGCAGCCCCAGGGGGTCGAGCCTGGCGATGAGATGGCCGCGATTCGCATACACCTGGATGAGACGGGACACCGCCGCCTGCTTGCTGGCCGCCGCACCCGAGGCATCGCCCGAAACCGCGTCGGCACGCGCACGTCTCGCGCGCTGGGCAATCGCGTTCTGAATCGGCCCGTGCGCCTGCTCGGCACGGCCGCTCGCTGGAAGCTTCGCGAAGTAATCGCGCCAGGCCGGTGCGACCGCATCGGGATCGTGCAGGTATTGCTCGTAGAGAGCCTCGATAAAGGAAGCGTTACCCCCGAAGAGTGGGGTCGACTCAACCTGGTCCTGCAAACTCGGATTCATGCGGACGGCGGCTCTCATTTTGACGGCGGCCAGGTCCACGGGACGCCGGCAGACCAGAACGGTCTGGAAGCGGTGGAGCAACCGTGCGGTAGTTTAGCGGAACAGCGCGAGCGTGGAAACGCGCGGCGTCAGGACTGTACCAGGTCGAGGAGCCAGAATTCGTAGCTGATCAGAGCGATATAGGCCGCGAGCACGGTGTAGAGGATGAAGCCCGCGATGTACATCCCGAACGCACGCACCCTCACCAGGATCGTCAACACGATGATGCCGCTGCCTGTCAGTCCCAGCTTCCAGAGGATGAAGCTGCGATCCATCCGCCCGAGCAGCGAGTCCATGAACGGATTGACCTCGTCCGCGCCGCCGGCAATGAGCGTGAGCGTGAGGAAGGCGTCGACGAGCGACAGAATCAGAATCAGGAGAGCGACGGCGAGCCAGCGCGAATCGTGCCAGTCCACGGCGGCGAAGCCGACGTCCTGCTGGCGGCGCGGCCCGCGCCGTCGCGGCTGGACATTGCCGAAAGCGAGCGCCCGCAATGTCCGCATGCGCCTGTCGCGCCACTGTCGTTGGGTTGCACCTTGCTCGACGGCCGCCACTGCACTGGCTCCCTGGTGTTCTGCGTTCGCGAAAGATCGCACCGTGCGGCCGCTAGCATGCCGGGTGGCGGCGCGCGCGTGTGTGCAACTTGACAGATCCAGCCCGCGGCACCGCTTATGTTCGACTCAGCGCTTGTCAATCGTGATGCTCGTCACAGCGCAGCTGCGGCCACCTACAGGCATGCGGAATGTGCAGCCGGGGCTCGTGACTGTGCATTGAGTGTGCCGCCGGCCTGACGGCGCCTCGTCGGTCCGCAGAAACGGCACTGGGCATCGATCCGGCGACCCGCCGCGCCGCGCTGTCTTGTCCCGCTTCTGGCCATAGAGGATGATTCGGCGCAACGCATCTACTGAATGGTTGCGCGCTCACCCCCGGAGGGGGGCGACACCGGCCAGGCAGGCCAGAAAACCAAGGGGATCCCTATGCGCCACGCTCTGTTCCATCCAGCGAACCTCGTTGCCTTGGCCTTGTCAGTTTCGCCCGGCATCGTTGCCGCGCAGCAGGCGCCCGCCGCACAGGGGCCCAGTGCAGTCGAAGAGGTCGTTGTCACGGCGCAGCGGCGCGAGCAGAAACTGCAGGACGTGGGCATTTCCGTGACGGCGCTTGGTGCCGACTCCCTTGCGCAGCTCAACATCAACACTGCGACGGACATCGTTCGCGCCGTGCCGAGCCTGAAGATGAATGCATATTCTTCGTCCCAGGTCGTGTTCAACATCCGCGGTGTCGCACAGAACAGCTACGGCGATGAGCAGGAGCCGCCGGTCGCCGTTTACCAGGACGACAGCTACTCGAGCTCGATCAACCTGGCGAGCTTCCCCGTGTTCGACCTCGCGCGCGTCGAAGCATTGCGCGGTCCGCAGGGGACCCTCTTCGGCCGCAATGCCACGGGTGGCGCGATTCAGTTCATCTCGCACAAGCCGACCAGGGAACTCGAGGGCTACGCGACGGCGACCTATGGCCGCTTCAATCAGCAAATCTTCGAAGGCGCGATTTCCGGCCCGCTTGCCGACAGGTTGCAGGGGCGCATCGCGTTCATTAGCAACCGCGATGACGGCTACATCAAGGAAATCAGTGCCGGCCAGAAAGACCGCGGAGCCAACAACCATTTCGCGCTGCGAGGCCAGCTTGCTTGGCAGCCGACCGACGGCACCAACGCCAACCTGATCGTGCGCTACTTGCGCGCAGACAAGGAGCGGCAGGCGGGGCTCTATTCGCACGAGCCGGCCTGCGCGAATGCTCAAAAGCAGGGCGAGTTCACGCCGCCGACCGTGAC
>JBAVOB010000136.1:0-8508 GCA_049691655.1 Steroidobacteraceae bacterium
GCGAGCGCGCTGCACGGGTGCAGCGCACGCTCGCCGATCAGGTGCTCGCGAAGCGCAGCCGTGCAACCGCCGAGGCGAAAGTGAGCGCATGGGCGGTTGGTCTCGGCGCTGAACTCACGCTGTGGCAGCGCACACTCGCCGACATGCGATCGGCGGGGAATCCGGACTTTGCGACGCTCTCGGTCGGCGTGGAAGCGGTGCGGCGGCTGACAACCGCATAGTGCGGGTCTTGCGAGTTGCCGAACCAGGAGCGAGGAAACCGATGAAACTGACCACCACTGCGCCCGGCAAGCTCGTACTGGTGCGGCACGGCCAAAGCACCTGGAACCTCGAGAACCTGTTCACGGGCTGGACCGACGTCGATCTCTCCGACATCGGCCGCGATGAAGCGCAGCAGGCGGGTCGGGAGATGCTGCGCGAGAAGATCGCAGTCGACGTCGCCTTCACCTCGGTACTGAAGCGCGCGATCCGCACGCTGTGGATCATGCTCGACGAGATGGATCGCATGTGGATCCCGGTCGAGCGCAGCTGGCGGCTCAACGAACGCCACTACGGCGCGCTGCAGGGTCTCAACAAAGCGCAAACTGTGGCGCAGCACGGCGAGAAGCAGGTGCTGCTCTGGCGCCGCAGCTACGATGTCCCGCCGCCGCCGCTGCCATTCGACGACCCCCGCCATCCGCGCTTCGATCCGCGCTATGCATCGGTCGAGCCGTCACTCCTGCCAGCAACGGAATCACTCAAGGACACGCTCACGCGCGTGCAGCCGTACTGGGAGGAACGCATCGCCCCCGAGCTTGCAGCCGGCCGTAACGTGCTGGTCGCCGCGCACGGCAACAGTCTGCGCGCCATGGTGAAGATGCTCGATGCGATCTCCGAGGCGGACATCGTCGATCTCAACATCCCGACCGGCGTGCCGCGGCTCTACGACCTCGACGCAAGCCTCAAGCCGCTGCGCAGCCGCTATCTCGGCGACCCGGAGGCCATCCGGGCCGCCGCCGAGGCGGTGAAGAAACAGGCGCAGCGACGCTGAACGGGCCGGCGAACGACCCCACGCCGCCCGTCCTTCAACTACCTACTCGTTCATCGCCCGCTCGGCGGCCACGATCAGCGCCTGGCGCCGGGCGATTTCCTCGCCGATGGGGGGACCCTTGAAGCGACGGTTCTCGAACAGCAGCCAGACGATGGCGGTAAGGATCAGAAAGCCCACCGTCACCCGCAATGCCATGTCGTTCGGTGGCTGCACTCCGATCACGAAAATCAGGATCATCGAGATGATCGAGAGAATCGCGAACAGGGAGAACAGCCCGCGCCCCATGCTCCAGGGGCCCATGTGCGGCCATTTCGACGTCCCGTAGGTGAACAGCCCGAGGCCGATCGGAATCGCGAAGGAGAAGAACAGGAAGATGACCGTGCAGGACACGACGATCGTGTACACCGGTGTGCCGCCCGCCTCGACCCACTTGGCCCCCGAAACGAACAACACCGCGAGCACCGCCCCCGCCCAGATCGATTTCACCGGCGTGCGGTGCGAGTGCGAGACGCTCGCGAGCGCCTTGGAAAACGGCAGCCCGCCGTCGCGCGAAAACGCGAACATCATGCGCGACAGGGAGGTCACGGTCGCAAGCCCGCAGAGAAACTGCGCCAGGAAGATGGCGAAATGCAGGATCATCTTGATCGTCGGGTTGACGCGCTGGTCCATGGCCCAGAAGAACACGTTCCAGCCCTGCTTCGCAGCCTCGTCCATGCTCGGCAGCATCAGCACGAACGCGCACAGGAACAGGTACCCAAACACCGCCGACCACAGGACCGAGGAAATGATGGCTCGCGGCACCGAGTGCGCGGCCTTCTTGGTCTCCTCGGAGGTGTGGGCGGACGCGTCGTATCCCGTGATGGTATAGATCGGCATCAGCAATCCCAGCGCGAAGATCCAGCCGTTCGACACCGCCGGCCAGACGTCCCCTCCCGCCTTTCCTGAATAGTTCGCGAACGTGAACAGCCGCGAGAAATCATAGCTCTGCGCCGACGCGAGACAGACGATGGCGAGCGCCACCGAGGTGCCGAAGATCAGGTACCCGGAAAAATCGGTGAGCTTCGCCGTCAGGTGGATGCCGTAGTGGTTGATCAGGGCCTGGACGCCCGTGAGGATCGACATGAAGATGACGAGCACCTTCAGGGAATCGGTAATGCCGAGCATCGGACCGAAAGCACCCAGGAAGTAGTAATAAGTGCCCACGTTGATCGCGCCCAGCACCGTGATGAGGCCCAGCATGTTGAACCAGGCCGTCAGCCAGCCCGTGAAGCGGTTGCCGAGGATCGATCCCCAGTGATACAGGCCGCCGGCGGTCGGGAACGCCGAAGAAATCTGCGCCATCGCAAGCCCGAACACGCCCGAGATCAGGCAGCCGAGCGGCCAGCCGTAACCGATCGCGGCGCCGCCCGCGCCCGAGGTGGCCTGGGCGAGCGAATTGATGCCGCCCGACAGGATGCAGATGATGGAAAAGGAAATCGCGAAATTGGAGAACCGGCTCAGGCGTCGCGCCAGCTCCTGCGCGTAGCCCATGCTGTGCAGGACTTTGACGTCCTCGTCCATCGCCGTCGTGGATCCACTCTGCTGTTCTGGTGCCATGACAAATTGCTCCCCCGGCTATTCTTGATTCGTTGATTCCGTCCCGAGCTGCTGATGGTCAGGCCGACGCCAGCCGTTCCAGGGCCTGGTGCCACAATGGCTCGCTCGCAGCTGCAATGACATGGCCGTCGGACTGCAGACCGAGCGGTGCTCCGTGCCAGTCGCTGATCTTCCCGCCAGCGCCCTCCACTACCGGCACGAGGGCGAGGTAATCGTAAGGCTGGAGCCCGGTTTCCACAACCAGGTCGCAATACCCGGACGCCAGCAGGCCATAGACATAGCAATCGCCGCCAAAACGCCGCACGGCGGCCAGGCGGCTCAACCGGCCGATCCGGCGCCAGCTCTCGCTGTCAAAATCATCGGGTGATGTGCCGTAGAGGCGTGCCTCTTCGATCCTGGTGCACTCGCTCGCGCGTGCCGCGCCCTCGTTCAGAGTGGAACCCGCCCCCACGCGGCCAACCCAGCGCTCGCCGCTCGGCGGGATCTCGATCACGCCGAGGAGCGGAGTCTGCTCGCGAACCAGCGCGATCAGCGTCCCGAAGAGTGGCAGGCCGCTGACGAAACTCTTGGTGCCATCGATGGGATCGAGCACCCAGGTGAACTCCGCCGCGGCATCGCGCCCGAATTCCTCGCCGAAGACGCTGTGCGCCGGAAACTCCGCGCGGATCAGGCGGCGCAACTCGGTTTCGATCTCGCGATCGGCCACCGTCACGGGGCTGCGGTCCTGTTTGTGCTCCACCGCGAGCGGGCGGCGAAAATAGCGTCGCGCGATCGTGCGGGCCGCGTCCGCCAGGCGCTGCGCCAGCGCGAGCTCGCGGTCGAGCGCCTTGTGTGCTGCCGTCACCGATGCCCCCCGGATCCAAGGCCACGCAGGCTGCAGGATTCGTCGCGGAGTATAGTCACAGGGGACGATTCGCGGTGCGATCAGTGGATCACGGGGCACTCGTGCCGGAAACGAAAATACCAGACGAGATCAGCAGGCTTCCCTGTTGGACTGGCAGGATAAGAGTGGAGCCGCTCTCCGGCGGCATCACGAACCGGAATTTCCGGGTGACCGATGATCGCGGCGGGCAGTTCGTCGTGCGCGCCGGACGCGACCTGCCGGAACATGGCATCCTGCGCTTTCACGAACTCGCAGCGGCCCGAGCCGCACATGCCGCTGGCATCTCGCCCGAGGTCGTGTTCGCCGGCGACGGTTTTCTCGTGAGTCGCTTTATCGATGGTCACACGCTCACCGCAGAGGATGTCCGCAATCCGCGTCAGCTGGAGTGGATCGTGCCGCTGTTGCGACGCTGCCATCAGGAGATTCCGCGCTTTTTCCGCGGACCCGCACTGGTTTTCTGGGTATTTCAAGTCATCCGCAACTATCTGGCGGCGCTCGGCGGGCCGAGCATGAACCCCTTCGAAGTTTCGCTCGCTTCACTCGAGAGCAAGGCACAGCGCCTGGAGCAGGCGCTCGGCCCGATTACCCTCGTGTTCGGTCATAACGACCTGCTCGCAGCCAATCTCATCGACGACGGCAAGCGTCTGTGGCTGATCGACTGGGACTATGCGGGCTTCAATACCCCGCTGTTCGATCTCGCCAATCTCGCCTCGAACAATGCGCTCGACGAAAAGCTCGAGACGCTGTTGATCGAGAGCTATTTCGGAGGCCCGGTGGATGCGGCGTGCCGCCGCGGCATCGCCACGATGAAATGCGCCTCACTGCTGCGCGAAGCGCTGTGGGGCGCAGTATCGAAACTCAATTCGAGCATAGACTTCGACTTCGCGGAGTACGCGCGAGACTACCTGCAGCGTTTCGAACGCGAGTGGCTGAGTTTCGAACGCACACTGTCCGCCTGACATCGATCCATCGCCCATGGACAAATTCCCAACTCAGGCACGGGTCATCATCATCGGCGGCGGAATCGTCGGCTGCTCCACGGCGTATCATCTCGGCAAGCTCGGGCTGACTGACACGCTGCTCATCGAGCGGCATAAACTGACCTCGGGTTCGACGCACCACGCGGCGGGGCTCGTCGGCCAGCTGCGCACGAGCGCCAACATCACCCAGATGCTCGGCGACTCGGTTGCACTCTACAACTCGCTCGAGGCGGAAACAGGGCTCGCGACGGGCTGGAAGATGAACGGCGGTCTGCGCCTTGCGTGCAACGCGGACCGGTGGATCGAACTCAAACGCCAGGCGACGACCGCGCGCTCGTTCGGTCTCGAGGTGCAGCTGTTGAGCCCACGCGAGGCGCAGCAATTGTGGCCGCTGATGGATAGCGGCGATCTCGTCGGCGCGGCGTTTCTGCCGACGGACGGTCAGGTCAATCCGTCGGACATTGCGCTCTCACTCGCCAAGGGTGCGCGCATGCGCGGCGTGAAAATTCTCGAGGACACGCCCATCACCGGCATCGAAGTGCGACAGGGGCGCGTGACCGCGGTACTCACCGCACTGGGTCGGATCGCCTGTGAAACTGTAGTGAACTGCGCCGGGCAGTGGGCGCGCGAAGTCGGGCGCATGGCGGATGTCAACGTGCCGCTCGTCTCCGTGCAGCACCAGTACGCGATCACCGAGCCGATCGCGGGCATCACGCGCGGATTGCCGACGCTGCGCGATCCGGACCGGCTGACTTACTACAAGGAGGAAGTCGGCGGTCTCGTCATGGGCGGCTACGAGCCGAACCCGATTCCCTGGGCCATCGACGGATTTCCCGAGCATTTCAATTTTCAGCTCCTGCAGCCCGACTGGGATCACTTCCAGCCGATCATGGAACTCGCGCTGGCGCGCGTGCCGGCGCTCGCCTCGGCCGGCATTAAACAGCTGATCAACGGCCCGGAAAGTTTTACGCCCGACGGGAATTTCATCCTCGGCCCGGCGCCGAATGTCGCCGGTTTCTACGTCGGCGCAGGTTTCAACGCTTTTGGCATCGCTGCGGGCGGCGGCGCAGGCAAGGTGCTCGCCGAATGGATCGTCGGCGGAGAGGCGCCGTTCGATGTCTGGCAGGTCGACATCCGCCGCTTCGGCGCGCCGCATGAGGATATCGACTGGGTGCGCAGCCGGACCCTGGAGTTGTACGGCAAACACTATACGATCGCCTGGCCGGGCGAAGAGCATGCGAGCGCACGCCCTTTGCGTCGCTCCCCGCTCTACGCGCTCCTCAAAGCGCGCGGTGCGGTGTTCGGTGAAAAACTTGGCTGGGAGCGCCCCAACTGGTTCGCGGCGCCCGGAGAATCCGCGCGCGACGAATACAGTTTCGCGCGGCCGAACTGGTTCGCGGCCGTGGCCGGCGAGCATCGTGCGGCGCGGGAACATGTTGCGCTGTTCGACCAGACCTCGTTCGCGAAATTCGAGCTGGTCGGCCGCGACGCCGAGGCTGCGCTCGGCTGGATCTGCGCCAACGACGTGGCGAGACCGGTCGGTAGTCTCATCTACACGCAGATGCTGAACCGCCGCGGCGGCATCGAATGCGATCTCACCGTCGCGCGGCTCGCGGTGAATCGTTACTACATCGTCACCGGAACTGGCTTCGCAACCCACGATTTCGAGTGGATCACGCGCCAGGTTCCAGCCGGCATGGACGCGCGGCTCTCCGATGTCACCTCGGCGTACGCCGTGCTCGCGCTGATGGGGCCGAAGGCGCGAGCGGTACTGGCAGGAGTCACGCGCGACGACGTTTCCAACGCTGGCTTTCCCTTCGGGCGAGCGCGTCGCCTGTCGGTCGCCGGCGCGCCGGTGCTCGCGCTGCGCGTGACCTACGTCGGCGAGCTCGGCTGGGAGCTGCATGTTCCGGTGGAATTCGCCGTCACGGTCTACGAAGCGCTGCTCGCCGCCGGCGCGGATCTCGGTATCGTCAATGCGGGGTACCGCGCAATCGAATCCCTGCGACTCGAGAAGGGCTATCGCGCCTGGGGGGCGGACATCGGCCCGGATCACACCCCGCTCGAGGCCGGGCTCGGCTGGGCAGTGAAATCGAAGACGGACGTCGCCTTTCTCGGCCGCGAGGCTCTGCTGGAGCAGCAAGCCGCGCCGCTGCGCAAGATGCTGTGCGCGTTTACGGTCGACGATCCGGGTGTCGTCCTGCTCGGCCGCGAGACTATTTACCGGAGTGGCACGCGTGTCGGCTGGCTGTCGAGCGGCGGCTACGGCCACACGGTGCAGCGGAGCATCGGCTATGGGTATGTCCGCAATGAGGACGGGGTCAGCCGCGACTATCTCCTGGCCGGTGACTATCAGCTCGAAGTCGCCACCGAAGCGGTGCCGTGCAGGATTGAGCTGGCACCGCTCTACGACCCCAGGATGGAGCGCGTCAAGGCCTGAACAGCCCATATCGACGTGCGAACCAGTCCAAGGCGGGCAAAGCAGGAACCACACGCGGCAATACGCCCTACAGCGTATCGCGCCCAGCGCCGCTACCTAGTCTGCCAGCGATGGATCGTGCGATGGTCTCTGGCGGCACGAGAATGCGCCGTGGCTACGCCGTGAAGCGCGACCGTGCTAGACTTATAGATTAACCCGCAGAAGGATCTCTATGAAACGTCTATTCCTGTTGCTTGCAATCTTGCCGGCCATGGCGCTTGCCGCCAGCCCGTGGGACGGTACCTGGAAATCGGATCCGTCCACCTACAAGTTCTCCGGCAAGCCGGACGTGTTTGAACTCAAGAACGGCATCTATCACTGCCGCAGTTGCAGCCCGCCGTTGACGGTCAAGGCCGATGGCCAGGCACATGCCGTCAAGGGCTATAGTTATTTCGACAGCTACACGGTTCAGAGCGTTGACGCGAACACCGTCGAGCGGTCGGGCTCGCTCGCCGGAAAAGAGATGTTTTCCGCCAAGTCGGTCGTATCCTCCGATGGTCAGTCACTGACCACGAGCTTCACCGATCACAGCGGTGCAGAACCGGTGACCGGCACAAGCAAGTACAAGCGCGTCGGCGCAGGGGCCGCCGGGGCACACTCGATCTCGGGCTCCTGGCAAGCCGAGGCCGTATCGGATCTCTCGAGCAGCGCCAACACCGTGAACTTCGAGACCACGACCAACGGGCTGAAGGTGCTCTGGAACGGCCAGACTCTGGACGCGAAGTTCGACGGAAAATCGTACGCCTGGAGCGCTGATCCGGGGCACACGATGACCTCGATGAAACGCCTCGGTGCGAACACCCTCGTGGAGACTGACATGCGCAAGGGCAAGGTCGTCAACGTGAGCCGCTACCTGCTCGCCGCCGACGGCGAGACGATCACCGCCTATGACAAGGATCCCGTACACGGGACGCGCACTGACTACGTAATGAAAAAGCAACACTAGCTATCGCTAGGCACGCGCCTAAGGCACGTGCGTCGATGAATCGCCGCCGGCGTGGCAGGCCTATCCGGCCCGACGCACCGGCGGCGAGTTTTCTTGAGCTGTCGCGCACTGCATGTCAACGGGCCGCCTCCCCGCGCGTTACTTCCCGGTGGGTGGCGGCTCTGCCGGCGGGTTGGATGAACGAACCTGAGGCCAGGACGTCCAACCGCTAGGCAGCCGTTGAAGGACTTGCAGGAACCGAGTTCATACCAATGAGAATCACTTACCCTTGCTTCCGCCGGTCGATGGCCGGTGTGCTGGCCATGGCTCTTTGCTCGCTCGCAGCGAGCGCAAGCGAACCCCCGCCGGGCGCGCCGGCGGCCGGCCCTGCCGCGCCGGACGGTCCGGACACGCGCGTTTATGCGTACGCCCGACAGGGCCAGTCGGACGTGCAGCTCGATCGCGACCGCTACGAATGTCATCTCTGGGCGGTCAAGCAGACCGGATTCGACCCGAGCGCTGCGAATGTGCCGCCGCACCAGCGCGTAGTCGTCGTGCGCGAGTCGCCGCCCCCGGGAGCGAGCGTGGCGGCGGGCGCCCTCACCGGTGCCGCGA
>JBAVOB010000137.1:0-2047 GCA_049691655.1 Steroidobacteraceae bacterium
CTCTATAATCCGCGCGCCCGAAATACGGCCCCCGGGGCCCGCGCGATGCCCTTTCCAACGCCACTCTTCCCGCTCGATGCAGCACATTCGCAACTTCTCGATCATCGCCCATGTCGACCACGGCAAGTCCACGCTGGCGGACCGGTTCATCCAGCTGTGCGGCGGACTCGAGGCGCGCGAGATGCAGGACCAGGTGCTCGACTCGATGGATCTCGAGCGCGAGCGCGGCATCACTATCAAGGCCCAGTGCGTGACACTCTATTACGTGGCGCTGGACGGGCAGCGCTACCAGCTGAACATGATCGATACGCCGGGGCACGTGGATTTCTCTTACGAGGTCTCGCGCTCGCTCGCTGCCTGCGACGGAGCGCTGCTCGTCGTGGACGCTTCCCAGGGCGTGGAAGCCCAGAGCGTCGCCAACTGCTACACGGCGATCGAGCAGGGGCTCGAGGTCGTGCCGGTCATCAACAAGATCGACCTGCCGTCGGCCGATCCCGAGCGGGTCAAGAAGGAGATCGAGGAGATCATCGGCATCGCCGCCGGCGACGCGGTGCCTGTGTCCGCCAAGACCGGCGAGAACGTGCCCGAGCTTCTCGAGACGCTGGTGCGGCGCATCCCGCCCCCGAAAGGCGATCCTGCGGCGCCGCTCCAGGCGCTGATCGTCGATTCATGGTTCGATAACTACGTGGGCGTGGTGTCGCTGGTGCGCGTCGTCAACGGCACGCTCAAGGCGGGCGAAAAGATCCGCGTAATGTCCACCGGCCGCGCCTGGCAGGTCGACAAGCTCGGGCGGTTCACGCCGAAGTCCGTGCCGGCGCGCGAACTCGGCGCGGGCGAAGTCGGGTTCATCGTCGCCGGGATCAGGGACATCGACGGCGCGCCCGTCGGCGATACGATCACGCTCGAGTCCCGGCCCTGTGCCGCGCCGCTCCCCGGGTTCAAGCAGATCCAGCCGCGCGTATTCGCGGGGCTGTTTCCGGTCGTGTCCGACGATTACGAGAAATTCCGCGATGCGCTCGCGAAACTCAGGCTCAACGATTCCGCGCTCCATTACGAGCCGGAGGTCTCGACCGCGCTCGGCTTTGGCTTCCGTTGCGGGTTCCTCGGGCTCTTGCACATGGATATCGTCCAGGAACGGCTCGAGCGCGAGTACCAGATCGACCTGGTGACCAGTGCGCCGACCGTGGTCTACGAGGTGCTGCGGACGGACGGCACGACCGAGTACGTGGACAATCCGGCCAAGCTCCCGCAGCTCGACCGCATCGAGGAGATCCGCGAGCCCATCATCGTGGCGAACCTGCTGCTGCCGCCCGACTACGTGGGAGCCGTGCTGAAGCTGTGCACCGACAAGCGCGGCCGGCAGAAGAAGATGCTGTACCTCGGCGCGCAGGTGTCGCTCCAGTACGAGCTGCCCCTCGCCGAGGTGGTGCTCGACTTCTTCGACCGCCTGAAATCGGTGAGCCGCGGCTACGCTTCCTTCGACTACGAATTCAGCCACTTTCAGGCGGCGCCACTGGTGAAGCTGGACATCCTGATCAACTCGGAGAAAGTAGACGCGCTGTCGATCATCGTGCACCGCGATTCGGCCTACCAACGCGGCCGCGAGCTGGTCGACAAGATGCAGGAGCTCATTCCGCGGCAGATGTTCGAAGTCGCCGTGCAGGCCGCGATCGGCACGCAGGTGATCGCGCGCGCGACCGTGAAGGCCCTGCGCAAGAACGTGCTCGCGAAGTGCTACGGCGGGGACATCACCCGCAAGCGCAAGCTCCTCGAGAAGCAGAAGGAGGGCAAGAAGCGCATGAAGCAGGTTGGGCAGGTGGAAATTCCGCAGGAAGCCTTTCTCGCCGTGCTCAGAGTCGGGCGCGACTGAGGCAGCGTCGCCGGGTCCGGGCATCCAGCTCCGAATTGGCCGCGCGAAGGAACGACATGTTGATGCAGGTGATCGTCTTCTTGAGCTGGCTCGCGCTGCCTGTCGCGGTCATCGCGGTCGTGGACGACTGGTTCCTGCGGCCGCGCCGGCAGATCGCAGCGGCGCCCGGTGCCGCGA
>JBAVOB010000138.1:0-3424 GCA_049691655.1 Steroidobacteraceae bacterium
GGCAGTGACCAGGATGCTGCGGTGCTGCGCCATGCCGCGCTCAACGCGCAGCGCGCCGGCGTCGCCGCGTTCCTGCACTTTGACTGTCTGCCGGTCAGCGCGGCGCGTCCGGACAGCGCCACTGGTCTGGTGTGCGTCAACCCGCCCTACGGCGCACGACTGGGCGATGACTCACAGGCGCGCGAGGTGCATCGCGCCCTGGGCGCGGTATTGCGCGAATATTTTTCCGGCTGGCAGGCCGCGATCTTCACCGGCTCCGCCGAGGGTGCGCGCGCGCTGTCGCTGCGCAGTTTTCGCACTCACGAACTATGGAACGGTGCGCTGCCGTGCCGCCTGTTGCGCTACGATCTCGCGCGTCCTGGCGCACCGGCGCGCGCCGTCGGTGAGCGAGCGGCGCCTAGTCCTGAGCTGGTGGCAAGCCCGGGCGCGCAGATGTTTGCCAATCGCATTCTCAAGAACCAGCGGCTGCTCGGACGCAGCGCGCGTGCGCAGCAGGTGGGTTGTTACCGGCTTTATGACGCCGACATGCCCGAGTACGCCTTCGCGATCGATCGCTACGAAGAATCAGGCAACGGGACGGTACATCTGTACGTGCAGGAGTATGCCGCTCCCGACAGCGTTGAGCCCGCGGCCGCACAACGGCGGCGCGCGGAAGCCCTGGCCGCGTTGCCGGGCGCGCTGCAGGTCGAACCGGGCAATATCCATCTGCGGGTGCGCCGCCGCCAGCGCGGCGCCAGTCAATACACGCGCGTAGCGCGCGAACATCAATACTATCTCGTCGAGGAAGACGGCCTGAAATTCAATGTCAATTTCAGTGACTACCTTGATACCGGGCTGTTTCTCGATCACCGGTTGGTGCGCGCGCGCATCCGCGCCCAGGCCGCAGGGCGGCGCTTTCTGAATCTCTTCTGTTATACCGCCAGCGCCACGGTGCACGCCTGTGCCGGAAATGCGCCCAGAGGTCGCGATGCCTGCCGAGCCGGAAGAGCCGATCGCGGCGCCGGTGGCCGTACCGCCGGGGCGTGAACCGGTCGCGCCATCGGATCGCCCCGAACTCGCGCGCGTCGATGCCGAGCTGCTCGACCAGCTGCTCAACAGCGCCGGCGAGGTGAGTATTTCGCGCGCGCGCCTCGAACAGCAGATCGGCTCGATCGATTTCAACCTGGCGGAGCTCTCGCGCACGGTCACGCGTCTGAAGGAGCAGTTGCGCAACCTCGAGATCGAGACGGAAAAGCAGATTCTTCATCGTCACGAGCAGGATGCGAGCCATCGCGGTGATTTCGACCCGCTCGAGCTCGACCGTTATTCGAGCATCCAGCAGTTCTCGCGCGCGCTTGCCGAAACGGCGAGCGACGTGGCGAGCATCCAGCAGCTGCTCGAGAGCCTCACCCAGGACACGACCAACCTGTTGCAGCAACAGGCGCGCACGGTCACCGAGTTGCAGAACGGGCTGATGCGCACCCGCATGGTCCCGTTCCAGCGCCATGCGCAGCGCCTCGCGCGCATCGTGCGCCAGGCGGCAGGCGATACCGGAAAGCGCGTCGAGCTGGTGGTCGACGGCTCCTCGGGCGAGCTCGACCGCCAGGTGCTCGAGCGCATGCTCCCGCCGTTCGAACACATGCTGCGCAACGCCGTGGTGCACGGCATCGAGCCGCCAGAAGTGCGCCTCGCGCACGGCAAGAACGAGACCGGCCGCATCGATCTGAGCCTGCGGCGCGAGGGCTCCGAGGTGATCGTGCAGATCGCCGACGATGGCGCCGGCATGAACCTGGCCGCGATCCGCGAGAAAGCCATCCAGCTCGGGTTGGTGCGCGCGGGCCAGCAGATCTCGGACGAGGATGCGATGCAGCTCGTGCTCGAGCCTGGTTTCTCGACCGCGGGTAGCGTGACCCAGTCGGCGGGCCGCGGCGTCGGCATGGACGTGGTCGCGACCGAGGTGAAGAAGCTCGGCGGCGCGCTGCACATGGATTCGCGCAGCGGCGCCGGCACGAAGTTCACGGTGCGCCTGCCGTTCACGCTCGCCATCAGTCATGCGCTCGTGGTGCGTGCGGCCGACGAGTACTACGCGCTGCCGCTCCCGACCATCGAAGGCGTCGTGCGCCTGTCGAAGAGCGAGGTGACCGCGCATCTCGGGAGCGACGCCGAGCCGTTCGAATACGGCGGTCAGGGTTACCGCTTCCGGCACCTCGCCTCGTTCGTCGGACTCGAGCCCTCCGCGCTGCCGGAACAGGACGTGACAATCCCGGTGGTGCTGGTGCGCGCGGGCGAGCATTCCACCGGCTTGGTGACGGACGAACTGGTCGGCAGCCGCGAAATCGTAGTGAAGCCGGTGGGCCCGCAGATCGCCTCGATCCGCGGCGTGTCGGGCGCGACGATTCTCGGCGACGGGCGCATCGTTGTGATCCTCGACATCGGGGCATTGGTGCGCTCCGAATGGCGCGACCGCGCGGAAGCGCCGGCGGTCGACCGCGCGGACAAGCGCACGTTCGCGATGGTGGTAGACGATTCGATCACCGTGCGCCGCGTGACACAGCGCCTGCTCGAACGCAACGGCATGCGCGTCATCACGGCGCGCGACGGCATGGATGCGGTCACGCTCCTGCAGGAGCACACGCCCGACATCATCCTGCTCGATATCGAGATGCCGCGGATGGACGGTTACGAAGTCGCGGCCCACGTGCGCGGCGACCCGCGCCTGAAAGATACGCCGATCATCATGATCACCTCGCGCGTCGGCGATAAGCATCGGGCGCGCGCGATCGAGCTCGGGGTCGACGATTACCTCGGCAAGCCGTACCAGGAAGCGCAGCTGCTCGAGGCGATCGAGCCGCTCGTCACCCGCCGCCGCGAGCGCAGCGCGCGTGCGGCACGCCGCGAGGCCTGAGGCGTACCCCGTGGCCGAGCGCGTCACCGAGATCTACAGCCTGCTGATCCCCCTGATGGACGGCCGGCTGATCGTGCCGCGCGCTTGCGTGGCCGAGGTCGTGGCATTCCAGTCGCCGACCGAGATGACGGGCGCGCCGCCGTGGTACCTTGGGCTATTCACCTGGAACTCGCGGCCGGTGCCGCTGGTATCTTTCGAAGGCGCCTGCGGCCAGGCGATACCGCCGGTCGGCGGCCGCTCGCGCATCGTCGTTTTTCACGCGCTCGGCGATGCGGTCGAGGGCGGCTTCTTCGCCCTCGTCTCGCAGGGGTTCCCGCAGCTGGTACGGGTCAGTTCCGATGTGGTGCGGCCCGATCATTCCCGTGTCTTCCCCGAGCGCATGCCGATCATCTGCCAGGTGCGCATGATCAACGAGGCGCCGCTCGTGCCCGACCTCGAACGCCTCGAGACAATGATCGCCGAGGAAACGTCGATCACCAGCTGAGCCGGGCGCGTTGCGGGCTTGCGCCTAGGGGGCGCCCAGGTCCCCCGCCAGCGTCT
>JBAVOB010000139.1:0-2231 GCA_049691655.1 Steroidobacteraceae bacterium
GGCGGTTTCGCCGACGACCGCGGTGGCGGGTGCAGCGGTGGCAGGCGCAGCAGCAGGTGGTGCCGCGGCGTCGGCGTGCGCGCCGCGCTGTGTCGGGCCCGTGCCCAGGCAGGCTGCCAGCGCTGTAATGACCAGCAGACCCAGGCCCGCGAAAACCGCCCGCTTGCTCATCGCCGACTCCCTGCTGCAGCCTGTGCCTGCCCGATACCGAAAAGTAACTACCGGCGAGCGACGCGATCGCCGGTCATGCGCGGTCACCCATCCATCTTCTGAGGGGACGCGCCAGGATCAGCATGGCAACGCCGGCCCCGCCGCCGATCAGCGCCATGCGAGCGAATTCCGCCGGCATGCTCGCCACGGCGCCGCCACCGACCTGGCCACCGATCAGCCCGGCGACGAGGTTGCCGATGGCTGCGCCGAGGAACCACGTACCCATCATCTGCCCTACGTAGCGCGGCGGCGAGAGCTTGGTGACGTTCGAGAGCCCGACTGGCGACAGGCACAGTTCGCCGAAGGTATGCAGCAGGTAGGTGAGGAGCAGCCAGCCCGGCGCGGCCTGGCCGCCGGAGGACACGATGAACCGGGCGGCGAGCATGATCACGAGGAAACCGCAGCCGAGCAGCAGGAGCCCGAGGCCGAACTTGGCCGGCGCGGAGGGATCGAGGTTGCGCTTGGCGAGCGCGACCCAGAGCCATGCGAACACTGGTGCGAACAGAATGATGAAGACGGGATTCGCGGACTGGTACCACGACGCCGGGTGGTGGCCATCCGGGAACCAGCCGCCGAGCCACGAGCGGTCGGTCAGGTCCTGCGCAAACAGGTTGAAGGTCGTCGCCGCCTGCTCGAATCCACCCCAGAACACCGCGGCGCAGATGAAGAACACGCCGATCACGGCCACACGCTTGCGTTCCTCGACGTTCAACTTCGCGACAAACAGCACGTAACCGAAGAAGAACACGGCGAGAGCGACCATCGCGCTGCCGAAGCTCTGCGCGAGCCTGGTCACGGTGATCGGAATGAGCCCGGTGAAGATCGCCGCAATCAGCGCCAGCAGCGCGACCGCGGCGATCGCGATGACGCGCCAGGCCCGGTTGCGCTCGGTATCCGTCAAACCCTGCGGCTTCAGCCCGGCGGCCCCGAGGTAACGCTCCGTCGTCTTGAATTGCAAGACACCGATCAGCATCGCGAGGCCGGCGCAGAAGAATCCGCCGCGCCAGTTCCAGGCCTCGCCGATCGTGCCCGCGATCAGCGGCGCGACGAAGGCGCCGAGATTGATGCCCATATAGAAGAGCGAGAAGCCGGCGTCGCGCCGCGCGCCGGGCTGGCCCTCGTAGAGCGCGCCGACGATCGCCGAGATGTTCGGCTTCAGCAGCCCCACGCCGACGACGATGACGGCGAGCCCGAGGTAGAAGACCGGGGGCGTGGCCGGAATCGCGAGCAGAAAATTGCCGAGTGCGATGATGAGGCCGCCCCAGAACACGGCGTTGCGCTGACCGATCACGCGGTCGGCGATCCAGCCACCCGGGAGCGACCCGAGATACACGGCGCCGGTATACAGCCCGTACACCGCGCCGGCCGTCTCCCGGTCGATGCCGAACCCGGGATTCGTCCCGCTCGTAGCCGCGACGAGGAACAGCACGAGGAGCGCCCGCATGCCGTAATAAGTGAAGCGCTCGAAGAACTCCGTCATGAACAGCGTGGCGAGTCCGCGCGGATGGCCGAGAAACGTCGCGTTCGTGTCGGGATGAGCCCCGGGGCTGATCGGCATGTTCATGGCGGGTTTGACGTTCTTGTGGTGTGCGTTGCTGCGCCGCGATGGGCCGAGTGTGAGGGATACCGCCCCGCACCATCAAGGTTGAGGCAACTCGTGGCCTGAAATCCATTGCGCCGGAACCCCCGCGGGGCTTCAATACTCCAATGGCTGTGAATTCCCCGAGCGTCACCCGCCGCCGTCCACTGCGATGCGCCTGGTTCGCCGCGGCCGTAGCGGGGTTGACCCTGGTAGGCTGCGCTGCGCTGCCCGCGCCAGGGCAGCGGTCGGCGGCAGCGCCGATGCGGGCCGCGGCACCGACCGGCTCAAGAATTCCACGCCCCGTCGATCAAAGCAGGCGCGCGGAACCGGGCACGCTGGTCATCTCGCGCGATGCGCTGCTCGCGACCGGGCGACCGGAGACCGCGGCCGCGCTGCGCACGCTCGTTCCCTGGATGCACTGATTCGCGCGGCCTCGCGC
>JBAVOB010000140.1:0-1591 GCA_049691655.1 Steroidobacteraceae bacterium
AGGGGAGCAGGGGGCGGCGCGCGTTGAGCAGCGCCTCGAGCCGCGCGTCGTGTCCATAGAGATCTTGAAAGAACAGCATGTGGCCGTCCTGCGTCGCGACGGCCGTTGCATAGAACACGTAGACGCGGATCGGCTGCCCGAGGAGCACACGTGTCGGCAGCGCGCCGCGTTGCGCCGCGGTCTGCATCGCCGCCTCGATGCGCTCGCGAGGCCAGGCGGGATCGTCCCGCAGCACGAACTGCGCCAGCGCCAGCGGATCCTGGACCCGGATGCAGCCATGACTGAAGGCGCGCTGGGTCCGCGCAAAGAGCGACTGCGTCGGCGTGCTGTGCAGGTACACATTGAAGCGATTCGGCAGCATGAATTTCACGAGCCCGAGCGCATTGTCGGGGCCGGGACGCTGGCGGATGCGCCAGGCGCCGCGCGCGAGCGCGGCGACGTTCTCGGGTGTCGCGGCCACGCGCGTGGCATCGTCACCCTGACCGTTCACGATCTCGAAACCGCTGCGCTCGACCCAGGAGGGATCGGCGAGGATCTTCGGCAACAGCTCCTTCGACAGGATCGACGGTGGGACGTCCCAGTAGGGGCGGAAAACCAGGTAGCGCATGTCGGCGACGAATACGGGGGTCTTGGTCTCGGAATACGTCCTGCCGACGATCACCTTCATCCTGAGCATCGACCGGGCGTCGTCGTCCACGGTGTAGAAGGCGAATAACTCGAACTGCGGAATATTGACGATGATCGGGGGCGTGTCGAGCTTCGGCGGGAGCCAACGCGTGCGCTCGAGTGCGAGCTCAATCTGGCGCACGCGCCGCGCGAGCGGCGTGGTCAGCGCGCGGAAGGTCGCCGCGCCGAGCGTGCCGTCGGCGGCGAGGCCGTGGCGGGTCTGGAATTTCACCAGGGCCGCGACCAGTGCCGCATCGAGCGTATCGCGTGCGGCACCAGCCGTCGCCGGGGCAGCGCGAGCGTGCGCCGGCGTCACGGTACCCGGCTCGGTATCGAGGTCGCCGAGCGCCTCCAGGAGCCGCGCAAGCGCAGCGGCCCCTGAATAGTGCTCGCCCGGCCTCACGCCCGCATGCGGGAGCGGCGGCAATGCGGTCAGCGACGCATCCATTGCGAGCGGCTGGTACGTGGCGAGCGCGCTCTTCAGCAGATCGTAGTGGCGAAAACCGGGTTCGTAGTCGTGCAAGACCGCGGCGGTGTCGGTCGTCGACGCGAGCGCGTTGAGCGCGAGGCCGACGTCGAAGGCTGCGTGCGGCACGTCGAGGAAGTGGCTCGCATTGCGTGGATTGACCCGACCCGCATGCAGATCGGCGACGAACCGTGCCGCGCAGATGCTGATGGCGAGATCGAACAGTTCTACGCTGCCCGGCGCCGTCCGCGGCGCTGCGGCGACATCGCCGGCGCGGTAAAGCAGCCGATTGCCGCCGTAGTCGCCGGATCTCAGCCCGTATCGCTCCGCGGCGCGCAGTTCGCCGATCAGGGCCAGCGCCGGGCGTGTCAGATGCCGGCCGTCGAGCCACAGCGGCGCGAAGCGGCGCGATTCGTAGAGCGACAGGAGCGACGTGCGCCAGCGCTCGAGCTCCCACGG
>JBAVOB010000141.1:0-2222 GCA_049691655.1 Steroidobacteraceae bacterium
GTATGGGGGGACGTCGTCGCGCGTGTCGTGCGGCTGCACCGGCGCAAGAAATTCCATCAGCAGCGGCTGATCGAGATCTTCCGCGAGCTGCGTCGATCGACGGCGTCGATGCCCGACGGTGTCATCACGCTCAGCCGCGACAATGAAATCCTCTGGTTTAACCGGACCGCCGGGCGACTGCTTGGCCTCAGGCGCAAGCTCGATTTCGGCCTGCGGATCGAGAACCTCATTCGTCATCCCGACTTTTCGCGCTACCTGATCGGTCGGCAATACGGCGAACCAGCCGTGATCCGGCCGGACGTCGCAGAGCCGCGGTGGCTGTCGTTCCAGATCGTCCCCTATGGTGATGCGCAGAAGCTGATGTTCGTGCGCGACGTTACGCGCCAGAGCCAACTCGACCAGATGCGCAAGGACTTCATTGCGAACGCCTCGCATGAGCTGCGCTCACCCCTGACGGTCATCGCCGGCTATCTCGAGACGCTGACTGGCGACCCCAAGCTCGACGCGCAGCTGCGCACTCCGGTCGTCGAGATGCGGCGCCAGGCTCAGCGCATGACGGCGATCATCGAGGATCTGCTCGAGCTCTCGCGCCTCGAAACCGAAGAAGGCGAGGTCAGCGGCGAACCCCTCGACGTGGCAGCGCTGATCGTGCTGCTGCGCAAGGACCTGCTGGCACGCCAGGAACGGCCCCACGATGTGCATATCAGCGTCGAATCGCAGGATCGCTTGCTGGGCGATGAGGGCCAGATTCATTCGGCTTTCTCGAACCTGGTGGATAATGCGGCGAAATACACGACCCCCGGCGGGACGATCACGCTGCGCTGGTGGGTCGACAACGACGGTGGACATTTTTCCGTCAGCGACACCGGCATCGGCATCGCGGCCGAACACCTGCCGCGGTTGACCGAGCGTTTCTACCGTGTCGACCCAGCCCGTTCGCGCGCGACCGGTGGCTCGGGGCTCGGGCTCGCCATCGTCAAGCATGTGTTGCAGGGTCACGGTGGTCGGCTGCAAATCGTGAGCGTCGAGGGGCGAGGGAGCACCTTCAGCTGTCATTTTCCGCCTCGGCGCATCGTCGCCGGAACCGTGGCGCATTCCGCATTGCGCGTCAGTGCCTGATGCGCCGCGCGTGTGTTCCGCTATGATCTTCTCTGACGCGGCCGGGTGGCCGCAGCGGGTGCGCAATGGAAAAGGCTGATCTGTCCCATCATATTTCGCGACGCTTCAACGAGGACCTCGAACGCGTCCGCGACAAGGTGCTGTCGATGGGCGGCTTCGTCGAGCAGCAGCTCTCGAAGTCCGTCGCGGCCGTCGTCGACGGCGACAGCACGCTGGGCGAATCGGTCGCGCGCAATGACTACCAGGTCAACAGCATGGAGGTCTCGATCGACGAGGAATGCTCGCGAATTCTCGCGACGCGCGCTCCCGCGGCGAGCGACCTGCGCGTCATCGTCGCGATCATCAAGGCGATCACCGATCTCGAGCGGATGGGCGACGAATGCGAGAAGATCGGCTACATCGCCTCGCGGCTCGCGACACAGGAACGTCCGGCAGACAAGTACCGCGAGATCAAGCATCTTGGCCGGTTCGTGCAGGTCATGGTTCACGATTCCCTGGATGCGTTCGCGCGGATGGATGCCGAGACAGCGCTGCGCGTCGCACGCGAGGATCGCCTCGTTGACGAGGAGTACGAGGCCATCCAGCGTCAGTGCATCACGTTCATGATGGAAGACCCGCGCTCGATCCGGCGCGCGCTCGACCTGATGTGGGTGGTGAGGGCGCTCGAGCGCATCGGCGATCACGCGAAGAACATATGTGAGTACGTGATCTACATGGTGTACGGGAAGGACGTGCGACATACGCGTCTAGAAGACGTCGAGTCCGAGCTGCGACAGTCGGCCGCGGGGCCGAATTAGCCGGGCGGCGGGGCATCCTCCGGGGGCTTCGCCCCTGCGCGCCGCTGCAAAACCCGAAGTCGTAATTCGGCCGGCGCGCCTGATTGCAAGGATTCTTGCAAGATTCGATTTCGACCCGGATCACAGGTTTACGCGCGGCCGGGTCCAGTGAAACACCGCTGTAACAATCGCTCAATACAGTGCGCCCGGTCATACCGGAGGTAACACTGTGAACAAGCGATTCCTGCTCTGCGCCGCTGCCGCGATTTCGATGGTTGCGACGACGCTGCCGGCGCAGGCCCAGGCGGCGCGCGACTACATCAGCAT
>JBAVOB010000142.1:0-2179 GCA_049691655.1 Steroidobacteraceae bacterium
GCGATGGACGCCGCCGCGGGCGATGCCGGTCTCGCCGAGGCCGACCAGATCAAGGCGGTCGCGGCGAAACTCGTCGCGCTGAAGGCAATCTCGCCGCAGGGCAGGGTGCCGCCCGAGATCGCCGCCGCCGCGCGATCCCGCGTCGAGCGCGCGGTCGCGGAGAAGCACTCGCAGTACGTGCGCTCGGGTGTCATCAATTCGGTGCAGGCCGTGCTCGACGCATTGGACGACAACGCGCGCGCTCGCGACATCGTCAGGAACGAAATTGCCAGCGCGAAGGCGCCTTACTACTACATGTCCGAGCTGGGCGCGATCGAGGAGAAGCTGGGCAACCGGACCGAGGCACTGCAGTGGTTCGAGCGCGCCTACCGCGAAGCGCGGGGCCCGGCGACGCGCTTTCAGTGGGGTGTGCAGTACGTGCTGGCGCTGCTGCGGCTCGCGCCGGATGACGAAGCGCGTATCCGTGCCGTCGCGAGCTCGGTACTCGGCGAACTCGACGGCCCGGAGACGCTCTACCGCCGCTCGCGATTGCGGCTCGAGACGCTCGATGCGCGGCTGCGCGACTGGAATGCGGGCGGAAAGCGGACCGGCACGCTGACCGCGCTGCGCGTGCGGCTGCGACCGTTGTGCGCGCGAATTCCGAGGGAAGAGGCCGCGCGATCGAGCTGCGACGCGTTTCTCAGGACTTAGCGCGACGCGAACCAACGCTGGTCCCGCCGTCGTCGCCCCGGGCGCGGGGCTGTGTTAGATCGGTATCGACGCCGGAGGGCTGAACGTGCTGAAAATACTGAGCCTGTCGCTGCCCGAAGTGCTGGCGCGCATCGGCATGGCGATCGTTTGCGGAGCCGCGCTCGGGCTGAACCGGGATTTCTACAAGAAGCCCGCGGGCCTGCGCACGTTCTCCATCGTCTCGCTGGCGTCGGCCACCGTCTCGCTCGTCATGGTGGAGCTCTCTGGCGGCGACGTGGGCGGCGTGAGCCGCACGGTGCAGGGAATTCTCACAGGCATCGGCTTTCTCGGTGCCGGCGTCATCATGCACGGCGACACCGGCAGCAAGAAGGTCAGTGGCCTCACGACCGCGGCGGCCGTCTGGCTCGCCGCGGTGCTCGGCATCACCTGCGGTCTCGGGCTACTGCAGCTCGCCGCCATCGTGCTCGCGAGCGCGCTCGCGATTCTGACGCTCGGTCGCCCCATCGAACGCTGGCTCAAGGGGCTGATCGCGCCCCGGCACTCCACGCGCGTCAGCGAAGGAGGCGCCCCGCGAGAGCGCTGAGCGCGCCGGCGAGCACGTCCGGCTGCGGCGTGCCGGCCGCGGCTGGCGGCACCTGCCCGGTCGGCGTGAGGTGATCGACGACGTGCGGCAGGACCTGCGCGAGAACGCCACCGGCCTGATTCGGATCGACACCCAGCTGCTTCGCGATCTGCGCAAGCTGCCCGCTGCCGAGCACCGCCGTGATCTGCTGGCCAGACACCGCCATGTTCTGCCCGGTACCCACCCAGGAGGCGACCTGCGTGGCGAGCCCCGCCTTGGAGAGCTGGGAGATGAGGCCACTGAGCCCGCCGCTCTGCTGAATCAGTCCACCGAGAACCTGAGCGAGAGGGCTGGAAGCCCCTGTCGCGTTTGGTGCATTGCCGCCGCCTAGTAGTGCGCCGAGGGCGCCATCGAGTAATCCCATGTTTCTCTCCTTGTACCGTGTACCGAAACAACTCGTCGACCGGCGGCATTGGACCACAACCCAGGCCGGGCCGTCATGACATTGATGCAAATGCCCCGCAGCGCGGCTGCTACAATTCCGGGCGTGGGCCTGTAGCACAGCGGTTAGTGCAGGGGACTCATCCGAGAAGGTGCCTTCGCGCGGAAACGCCCGAAGTGGACGGGAAGAATTCAGGGAAACCTGCGGGCGCCGTGTTCAGCATGAGCCCATGGCAACCCTGAGCCGAGCCGGCGGTGCACCGCCGGAAGGTGCAGAGACTACCTGAGGGCTGGCCGAGCGAACCATGCAGTCGATCGCGAGGCCCAAGTGCCCTTGATGACAGGCAGCGAGCCTCCCGCACCCTCACGCGAATTCGTCGGGAACTCGCGCGGGTGAAGAGATAGTCCGCTCCCGGTGGAAACACCGGGCCGAAGTGAATCCCTTGGTCGTAGGTTCGAATCCTACCGGGCCCACCATCCAGCCGC
>JBAVOB010000143.1:0-3649 GCA_049691655.1 Steroidobacteraceae bacterium
CGCCGGCATGAGCCGCGCTGCGGGCCTGCCGCGGGCGCGCAAACGCTTCGGCCAGCACTTTCTGCACGACCGGACGATTCTTGAGCGCATCGTCGCCACACTCGCGCCCCGGCCCGGCGAGCATGTCGTCGAGATTGGGCCCGGTCGCGGCGCGCTCACTGCGTGGCTCGCCCCGGCCGTGCAGCGCGCAGGCGGCGCGACGCTCGATGTCATCGAGATCGATCGCGATCTCGCCGCGCACCTCGCCTCCGGGTTCGCCGCACAGGGCGTGGCCGTACACGCCGCCGACGCGCTCGAGTTCGACTTCGCGGCGCTCGCGACGGCGCGCGGCGGCCCGCTGCGCGTCGTCGGCAACCTGCCGTACAACATCTCCACGCCGCTCCTCTTCCACCTGCTCGAGCAGCGCGGCGCGATCGCCGATTTGCACGTGATGCTTCAGAGAGAGGTCGTCGACCGCATGGTCGCGCGCCCGGGAACGCGCGCATACGGACGCCTGACGATCATGCTGGCTCCGTGGACCGAGATCGAGCGGCTGTTCGACGTCGGGCCCGGCGCATTCTCGCCGCCGCCCCGGGTCTGGTCGTCCGTCGCGCGCCTCAGGATGCGTCCGCGACCCGCTTTGGACGTCTCGCCATGTTTCGCGCGCCTGGTGGCCGCGGCGTTCTCGGCGCGGCGCAAGACACTGCGCAATGCGCTGCGGTCGTTCGTCGCGTCCGAAACGATCGCCGCGTGCGGCATCGACCCGGGCGCCCGCCCGGGGACGCTGACCCCCCAGAACTATGCGGCGCTTGCGCGGGCCGCGGACGGCCTATAGCGTTGCAGGATGAATCCGGCCACCGTCCGCTACCGGCGCGTCCTGGCGCTCGTCGATCTCAGCGACGACAGCGAGACGATTGCGCACAAGGCGCAGTCCTTTGCGACCGCCTGCAGTGCCGAGCTCGAGCTGCTGCACGTGGTTGAAATCATGCCGGTCGAGCCCATGGGGGAAACGCTCATGCCGGCGGTCGAAATCGAGGACCAGCTGGTCGAGCGGGCGAGAGCGCGGCTGCGCAGCCTAGCCGCGGCGATCGGCGCCCCCGGCGCGGCGCAGCATGTGGAATCAGGCAATGCCAAGGCCGAGATCCTGCGCGTCGCCCGGGAGCGGGGCGCCGACCTGATCGTGCTCGGCAGCCGCGAGCGCCACGGCCTGTCGATTCTCGTCAACCTCACCGAAGATACGGTGCTGCACGGCGCGCCTTGCGACGTGCTGGCCGTGCGCGTCGGGCCCCGCTGAACGCCCGCAGCGCCGGGCCGACCCAGAACGCCTTTGGAAACCGCACCACACAAGATCCGGGTGGACGTCGAAACAACCTTCCTCGACGAGCAGTCGGACCCGAACGAGGGCCGCTTCGTGTTCTCGTACACGATCACGATCCGCAACGAAGGCCAGGTCCCGGCCCGGCTGCTGACGCGCCACTGGATCATCACGGACGCGAACGGCAAGGTGCAGGAAGTGCGCGGCGACGGCGTGGTCGGCGAGCAGCCTTATCTCAAGCCCGGCCAGGGATTCCGCTACTCGAGCGGCGCGATTATCGAGACCCCGGTCGGGGTGATGCACGGTAGTTATCAGATGATGGCGGACGACGGACGGGCGTTCGATGCCCCGATCTCGCCGTTCCGCCTGGCGATGCCCGGCGTGCTGCACTGACGCGACGATGGCGTGCTGGGCCGTTGGCGACGTGCAGGGTTGTTATGACGAGCTGCGCGCCCTGCTCGCCGAGCTGCGATTCTCGGCCGACCGCGACCGGCTGTGGTTCGTCGGGGATCTCGTCAACCGCGGACCGCGTTCGCTCGAGACGCTGCGGTTCGTGCGGGCACTCGGCGACAACGCGAGCGTCGTGCTCGGCAATCACGATCTGCACCTGCTCGCGGTTGCCTGCGGGAGCGACCGGAAACCGCGCGCTGGCGACACGCTGGACGACGTGCTCGCGGCTCGCGACCGACGCGCGCTGCTCGAGTGGCTGCAGAGCCGCCCGCTGGCTCACTGGGATCCGCGACGCGGCGACCTCATGGTGCATGCCGGACTCGTGCCGCAATGGAGCGTTGCCCAGGCACTCACGCTGGCGCGCGAGGTTGAAGCGGCGCTGCGCGACGATCCGCAGCGCCTCTTCGGCGGCATGTATGGCAACAAGCCCGATCGCTGGAGCGACTCGCTCGGCACCGCGGAGCGTCTGCGCTTCACGATCAACGTCCTGACGCGCCTGCGCTTCTGCACCGCGGACGGACGCATCGACCTGAAACTCAAGGATTCACCGCGCGACGTCCAACGGCCGTTCATGCCATGGTTCGAGGTGCCGGATCGCGCGAGCCGCGATGCCCGCATTATCGTCGGCCACTGGTCGACGCTCGGCTTCCTGGCCGCACGCGGCGTCATCGCGCTTGACACCGGCTGCGTGTGGGGCGGCCAGCTCACGGCGGTCGATCTCGACAGCGACCCGCCGCGGACGATCCGCGTGCCGTGCGCCGGCTACCAGCGGCCGGACGCCGATGCCTGAATGCGGCAGCGCTGATTACGGAGCCGCGGCCGGCGCCGGGGCCCAGGCGAGACGAATCTCATTCGTGTTCTCGCTGTAGACGTCCGGACTCAACTGGAGCACGATCGCGCCGCCCGCCGCAGCGATCGGGAACAGCACCCGCACATCGCCCCGCACTTCCAGCTCCCCGATGCCCGCCGGCGACACCCGAAACGCGAGCCGTACCGGCCAAGCCGCACCCGCGCGCCGCCTGAGCGTCGCGGCGCCCGAGCCGCTCGCCGAGCGCAGATCGATAAGAAGTGTGTTGCGATCCCAGAACTGAAGAAATCCGCCGACTGTGCCCGCCGCCGGTTCCACGACCAGCTCTGTCACGGGCTGCGGCGCGGCAGCGGGTGCATGACTGAACGGCCACTTCAGGTGCGGCAGCTGCGGTGTGTGCCCACAGCCGGCGAGGCCTGCGCCGAGCAGCGCCACCAGCGGGAGGGCCGCTGCGCGCACTGTCCGGCCCGCGGCTGCGATTTTCACCACGATTCTCTCCTTGGCGAACGGCGTGCCGGTTGGGGCGGCGACCGCATTGTGCGTAACATACGCGAGATCGGCTCCGGATAGAAAATCATGGCCGCGCTGCACGCCTTCAACCTGCGCCGCTGGATCGACGAACACCGCGAACAATTGCGGCCGCCGGTCGGCAACAAGCGCGTGTTCCATGACAGCGAGTTCATCGTCATGGTCGTGGGCGGACCGAACGCGCGCAAGGATTACCACGTCGATCCGGCCGAGGAATTCTTCTATCAACTCGAAGGCGACATGCTGCTGCGAACGGTGCAGGACGGCCAGCTCGTCGACGTCCCGATCCGCGCAGGCGAGGTCCTGCTGCTGCCACCGGGCGTGCCGCATTCCCCGCAACGAGGCGCCGACACGGTCGGGCTCGTCGTCGAGCGCGAGCGCAGGCCGGGCGAACGCGACGCGTTTCAATGGTACTGCGAGCGCTGCGCGGCGCTGCTCTACGAGGAATCGCTCCAGCTGACCGACATCGAGCGGCAATTTCCCCCGATCTTCGAGCGCTTCTACAGCGACACCCGCCATCGCACCTGCACGCGCTGCGGTGCGGTGATGGAGCGACCGCGTTGAAGGCC
>JBAVOB010000144.1:0-6935 GCA_049691655.1 Steroidobacteraceae bacterium
GGCCGACGTCCCGGCGGCGGCGTGCCGGGAGAGCGCCCACTCGATGTGCTCGCGCACGAGGTCCGATGCAGCGTACCGGCGGGCGACGAGCGCGGCGGCTACCTCGGGTGTGCCGGGCGCGTTGCCGAGCGCGACGGCGATGTTGCGCAGCCAGCGCTCGTAGCCGAGGCGGTAGATGGCCGAGCCGCGCATCCGCCCTACGAACTCGGCCGCCGTCCACGCGAACAGTTCGGTGAGGCGCGGCGCATCGAGTCCATGGCGCACCTTGAAATCGGGGTGCTGTGCCGCGCGCGCAAATTTGTTCCAGGGGCAGACCAGCTGGCAGTCATCGCAGCCGTAAATGCGGTTGCCGAGCGACGGGCGCAGCTCGACCGGGATCGGGCCGTGCAACTCGATCGTGAGATAGGAAATGCAGCGTCGCGCATCGAGTTGTCCCGGGGCGACAATCGCCCCGGTGGGACACGCGGGGATGCAGGCCGTACACGTTCCGCAGTGCGCGCTGGCCGCCGCATCCATCGGCAGCGGCAAGTCGGTGAGGATCTCGCCGAGAAAGAAGTAGGAACCCGCCTCGCGCGCGATCAGGTTGGTGTGCTTGCCGATCCAGCCGAGACCGGCGTTGCGGGCGAGCGGCTTCTCGAGGACCGGGCCGCTGTCGACGAACACGCGGTGGCCGAAAGGGCCGGCGCGCGACGCCAGTCGCCCGGCCAGCGCAGTCAGCGCTGCCCGCAGTACCTTGTGATAGTCGCGTCCCAAAGCGTAGCGCGACACGTAGGCCCGCTCGGGGTCCGCGAGCACCCTGTCCGCGGGCGCGGCCTCGCGCGGCCAGTAGTCCATGCGCGCGCTGATCACCCGCAGCGTGCCCGGAACGAGTTCGGCGGGGCGCGTGCGGCGCGTGCCGTGGCGCGCCATGTAATGCATCTCGCCGTGAAAGCCGGCCTGCAGCCAGCGCTCGAGCCGAGCGGCGTCCTCGCCGAGTTCGACGCCGGTGACGCCGATGGCACCGAATCCCAGCGCCGCCGCGTCCGTGTCGAGCTGCGAGCGCAAGGCGGTGAGGGCGGAAGCATCGAGTGATTGCATGGTGCGCGGCGGTCAGACAGCACGATCCGCCCGGCCGCCGTTACGGCACGCGGGCGAGTGGCTGCCGGCCAGTATAATCAGCGAATGACGCTGCCCGCCGCCATCTATTCCTGTTCACAGGTCCGCGCGGTTGATGCGCATGCCATCGGCACGCTCGGCATTCCCGGTTACACGCTGATGACGCGAGCCGGGGAGGCGGCCTTCCGCATCCTGCGTGGCCGCTGGCCGACCGCGACGCGCATCGCCGTCGTCTGCGGCGGCGGCAATAACGGCGGCGATGGCTACGTAATGGCGCGGATCGCGCGAGCCGCGGGTCTCGCGGCGCGCGTCCTCGCGGTGGTGCCGCGCAGGAGTCTTGACGGCGACGCGCAGCGCGCGTGCGACGATTTCGTCGCGAGTCACGGTGCGCTCGAGGCGTTTGCCGCCGGCGCGTTCGGCGACGCGGAGCTGATCGTCGACGCGTTGCTTGGCACCGGCGCACGGGCCCCGCTGCGTGACGACGCGCTCGCCGCGATCCGAGCGATCAACGGCGCCGGCAGGCCGATTCTCGCGCTCGACCTGCCTTCGGGTCTCGATGGAGACTCGGGACTGCCGCTCGCCGAGGCGGTGCGAGCGGACGCCACAGTGACGTTTGTCGGACTCAAGAGCGGATTGTTTCTCGGCGACGGCCCGCGGTACGCGGGCACGATCTACTGCGATGAACTCGGGATTGCCGCGCCCGCGCGACCCGAATTCGCGCCGCGGCTCGAGCGGATTCTCGAATCCGAGATCGCGATGGCGCTGCCGCGCCGTGCCCGTGCCGCGCACAAGGGCACTTTCGGACGAGTACTGATCGTAGGAGGCGGGCCGGGCATGCCGGGTGCGGTGCGGCTGGCCGGTGACGCGGCGCTGCGCGTCGGCGCCGGGCTGGTCGTCATCGCCACGGCGCCGGAGCACCTGACCGCAGTCGTGGCGCAGCGGCCGGAACTCATCTGCCGCGCCGTCACGGAGGCGCGGCAGCTCGAGGCGCTGATCGCCGACAGCGACGTGATTGCGGTGGGTCCCGGACTTGGCCGCTCGGACTGGGCGCGATCGATGCTCGCGCTAATCCTCGCCGCGGCGAAGCCAATCGTCCTGGATGCCGATGCGCTCAATCTGCTCGCCGCGCATCCGCTGCGGCGTGACGACTGGATCCTGACTCCGCACCCCGGGGAAGCCGCGCGGCTCCTCGGTCTGACCGTCGGCGCGGTCCAGGCCGACCGGCTCGCGGCGTTGCAGGCGCTCTGCGGCCGCTATGGCGGTGTCACGGTGCTGAAGGGGGCCGGGACGCTGGTGGGCCGGGCCGGCGAAACCCCTGGGTTCTGCGAGCGCGGCAACCCCGGCATGGCGAGCGCCGGGATGGGGGACGTGTTGACGGGCGCGATCGTCGGCGTGCTCGCGCAGTGTGCTGACCAGCGGGTTGCGGCGCGCGTCGGCGTGCTCGCGCATGCGCTCGCGGGCGATGCGGCTGCGCGTGGCGGGGAACGCGGGCTGCTCGCAAGTGATGTGGCGAAGGAGTTGCGCAATCAGGTCAACTGGCCGTGAGCAACCCCGAGCCGCGGGCCTGGCAATCCCGCACGGCGCAAGAGACCGAGGCGCTCGCGCGACAGTTCTCCGCGGCGTTGCCCGATCTGTCGCGGTGGCCGGCGGTCGTCTACCTTCTCGGTGAGCTCGGTGCCGGCAAGACGACCTGGGCCCGGGGACTGCTCGCGGCCAGAGGTCAGGGTCGCGTCCGCAGCCCTACCTACCCGATCCTCGAGGTTTATGCTCTGCCGGGCCTCACCGTCGTTCACCTGGATCTGTATCGAGTGGCGGGCGCGGTCGAGATCGAGGCGCTCGGTGCGCGCGAGCTGCATGCGCCGGGGCATCTCTGGCTGATCGAGTGGCCACAACGCGGCGCCGGAGCGCTGCCGGCCGCCGACCTCGAAGTCAGCTTCGAGCTACACCCGGCTGGTCGCCGGATCGTGGCCGAGGGAAGGACGGCGCTTGGGTTGCGGTGGCTCGCCGCGGTCGCGGACACCCCTTCACAAGCTGATTAAGCTTTCCTCTCTATCCCATTCATTCTATTGATATAGACGCACATCCGAAGTAGATTATGCCCCGACGACCCTGGGGGACGCTCGGCGAATGACGCGACGGTCGACAATCGCTTGGCTTACGGGCGCCTGGCTGGTGCTGGCCCTGGCGCTGGCCGCGAACGCTGTCGCGGCCGCCGAAATCCGCGGCATCCAGCTCTCCGCCACACCCGACAGCACACAGGTCGTCGTGGACCTCTCCAACAGGACGGCGCACAGGATGTTCAGGCTCGGCAACCCCGAGCGCATCGTGCTGGACCTGCGCGACACGGCCGCCAGTGCGAACCTGCGCCCTCCGGCCGCGGACGGCATCGTCAGCGCCATCCGGATCGGATCCCAGCCGCGGCACACATTGCGCCTCGTGTTCGAAGTCACGGCGCCGATTGCCGCGCGGGTCGGCTGGGCGGCAGGGGAGGCGAACCGGGGGTATCGGCTCACGCTCGACCTGCGTGGTGGTGCCGGCCTGGGAGCGACGCGTGTCGACGACGCTGCGGCCCCGCCGCCGGCGTTGAACCCGGTCCGCGCGGAGCACGCGCCCGCCGAGTCCGGGCGTGACATCGTGGTCGCGATTGACGCGGGCCACGGCGGCGACGACCCGGGCGCGATCGGTCGCGGCGGAACGCGTGAGAAAGACGTGGTCCTTGCCATCGCTCGGTCGCTCGCCGCGCGCATCGATCGCGAGCCCGGCATGCGCGCGGTACTCACGCGCGACGGGGACTATTTCATCATGCTGCGCGATCGCATTGACAGGGCGCGTGCCGCAAAGGCCGACCTCTTCGTGTCGATCCATGCCGATTCGATCCGCGACCGCGCGGTCTCCGGCGCCTCCGTGTACGTGCTGTCCGAAAAGGGCGCGACGAGCGAGGCGGCCCGCTGGCTCGCGGAGCGCGAAAACGCTGCGGATCTCAAGGGCGGCGTGAAGCTCGACGACAAGGACAGCACCCTCGCTTCCGTGCTGGTGGATCTGTCGCAAACCGAGAGCATCAGCGCAAGCATGGAGGCGGCCGAACGCGTGCTCGCCTCCATCGACCGCATCGGGGTCGTCCGCAAGCCTCGCGTCCAGCAGGCGGGCTTTGTCGTGCTCAAGTCCCGGGACACTCCTTCGATGCTGATCGAGACGGCCTATATCTCGAATCCGGCCGACGAACGCAGGCTGCGCAGCGCGCCGCAGCAGGGGCAGTTCGCTGCTGCGATCTTCAAGGGTGTGCGCGCGTATTTCGCGGCGAATCCGCCGGACGGCACGCGCCTCGCGCAGCAGCGCCGCGCCGACGCCAGTGTCGTGCTGGTCGGCAGCGCGAGTCCCTGAGCCGACTCCCGATCCAGTACACTGCCCGCCTGCAACTTCAGCAGGCGCCGGCATGCCGATTCGCATCCTTTCCGATGAGCTCATCGACCAGATTGCGGCGGGCGAGGTCATCGAGCGCCCGGCTTCGGTCGTCAAGGAACTCCTCGAGAACAGCCTCGATGCCGGCGCGCGCCACGTCCAGATCGACGTCGAACGCGGCGGGGTCGGCCTCATCCGCGTGCGCGACGACGGCGGCGGAATTCCAGCCAATGAAATCGCGGTCGCACTTGCGCGGCACGCCACGAGCAAGATCGCTTCCCAGGACGATCTCGAGTCCGTGGTGACACTCGGGTTTCGCGGCGAGGCCCTGCCGTCGCTGGCATCAGTGTCGCGTCTGCGCGTGGTGTCCTGCGCCGCCGGCGCGGCAACGGCAGCGCAGATCACGGCATCCGGCGGGACGCTCGAGCAAGTCCGGCCGGCCGCGCACCCGGTCGGCACCACTGTCGAGGTGCGCGACCTGTTCTTCAACGTACCCGCTCGCCGCAAGTTCGTGCGCACGGAAGCGACGGAAGTTGGCCACATCGTCAGGCTCGTGGAAAGGCTGGCGCTTGCGCGCCCCGAGGTTGCATTTCGACTGCGGCAGGGCGAGCGCACGCTGTTCGAGGCGAGCGGGCCGGCGCCGGGCCAGTCCGAGGCCACGCGCGCGTCAATCGCGGATGCGGCGCGTGGCGCGCGCATCGACGCCGTCCTCGGGCCTGAGTTCCGCGCGCACGCCCTGGAGCTCAAGCATTCGGCGGGTGCGGTCGCCGTCTCGGGCTGGATCAGCGCACCGACCGCGTCGCGCGCGCAACCAGACCTGCAGTTCTGCTTCGTCAATGGCCGGCCGGTCCGCGACCGCCTGCTCATGAGTGCGATCCGGCTCGGTTACCGCGACGTCCTGTATCACGGGCGCCACCCCGCATACGTGCTGGATCTCGCCATCGAACCGGGCCTGGTGGACGTCAACGCGCATCCGCAGAAACTCGAGGTGCGGTTTCGCGATGCGCGCCAGGTGCACGAGTTCCTGTTCCGTGCCATCGAGCGCGCCCTCGCTGGCACGAGACCGAACGTCCCGGACCCGTCCCCATCGCCAGGCCGCGCGCCGCTCGGATGGCGCGGCCCGGCTGGGGCCGTCGTGAATCTGCGGCCCGTGCCGCAGGGCATCTGGGCCGTGGCCGAAACGCTCGCGCCGCAACGCGATATCGTGCCGCAAGCGGGCGTCGAAGCGCTTGCCCGGCCCCTCGGGCGGGCACTGGCGCAGCTGCACGGGCTCTACCTCCTCGCCGAGAACAATGAAGGCCTGGTGCTCGTCGACATGCACGCGGCGCACGAGCGCGTGCTGTACGAGCGACTCAAGGCCGCGCAGGGTGCGGGCGCGGCACCATCGCAAATGCTCCTCGCGCCGCTCGCCATCGCATTGCGTCCCTTCGAAGTCGATCACGTGCTGCAGAATCGGGCGCAGTGGGAACTCGCCGGGTTCGAGCTCGACCGGTTGTCGCCGGGCGAGCTGGTCATGCGGCGCGTGCCCGCGGCGCTCGCGCGGGAAGACCTCGCCGAGCTCGTCCGCGACGTCGTGCGCGACCTGGAGAACGACGCAGCGGGTCATCACCTCGATGGCGCCGTGGACCGCCTGCTCGGAACGCTCGCGTGCCGTGCGGCCGTTCGAGCCAATCGACGGCTCAGCATGCCGGAAATGGACGCGCTCCTCAGGCAGATGGAAGAAACCGATCGCGCCGATCAATGCAATCATGGCCGGCCGACCTGGACGCGGATCGGTCTCGGAGAACTCGACCGGTTGTTCCTGCGAGGCCGATGATGACGGGCGCCGTGGCGCCGATCCCGATCCTTACCGGGCCCACGGGCTCGGGCAAGAGCGACTGGGCAATCCGTGCCGCGCGCGAATTGCCGCTCGAGATCGTCAGCGTCGATTCGGCACTGGTGTACCGCGGCCTCGATATCGGCACGGCGAAGCCGGGCGCGGACGTGCGGGCCACGATCGCCCATCACCTGATCGACATCCGCGAGGCGTCGCAGCCGTACTCGGCAGGCGAGTTCGTCGCCGATGCGCAACGGCTGATCGGCGAGATCCGCGCGCGCGGTCGTGTCCCGCTGCTGGTGGGCGGCACCATGCTGTACCTGCGCCTGCTGCGCGAGGGTCTGGCCACTCTGCCGCTGGCGTGCCCTGCGCTGCGCCGCGAACTCGACGCTCGGGCCGCCTCCGAAGGCTGGCCGGCGTTGCACGCGGAACTCGCGCGCGTCGATCCGCAGGCCGCGGCGCGCATCCATCCAAACGACGCGCAACGCATCCAGCGCGCGCTCGAGGTCCAGCGCGCGACCGGGCTGCCGATTTCGGCGCTGCAAACCGAGTCGACGCGCGCCGCGGCCGCGGGCACGTTCTGCGTGTGGGCGTTGACACCGCCGCGCGAGGCGCTGCATGAGCG
>JBAVOB010000145.1:0-8261 GCA_049691655.1 Steroidobacteraceae bacterium
GCCTCGAGGTGCGCGGCCATGTCCGCGTAGTCCTTGATCGCGTGCAAGTAGGTCCACGGGAACACGTACGTCCCGGTGAGCGCGTCGCGGTAATGCGGCTGATGCATGTGCCACATCACCACCACGGGCAGGCGCGACTCGGCCGTCATCCCCCGCCAACCGCCGGCATCACGCCTTTCCCGGGCGCAGCATGTCAGGTGTCACGAGCACGACGTCTTTCTCGGTCAGGTAGAAGCGCCGCGCATCCTCGCCGGCATCCAGCCCGATGCGCGTGCCCTCGGGAATCTCGCAGCCTTCGTCCAGGATGGCGCGCCGGATGTGACACCCCGGTCCTACGTGCGCGTCGGGCAGCACCACGGCGCTTTCGATGCGCGTCCGCTCGTCGATGCGCACATTCGAGAACAGGAGCGACGAGCGGACGCTAGCCCCCGAGATGATGCAGCCGCCCGAGACCATCGAGTTGATGGCAACGCCCTGACGATCGACGTCATCCAGCACGAACTTGGCGGGTGGAGACTGTGACTGGTAGGTCCAGATCGGCCACTCCTCGTCGTAGATGTTGAGCTCCGGGTTGACGTGCACCAGCTCGAGGTTCGCCTCGTAGTACGCGTCGATGGTACCGACATCGCG
This sequence comes from Steroidobacteraceae bacterium, assembly GCA_049691655.1. Classification (GTDB taxonomy): domain Bacteria; phylum Pseudomonadota; class Gammaproteobacteria; order Steroidobacterales; family Steroidobacteraceae; genus JBAVOB01. Next base: position 631 of record JBAVOB010000145.1, read on the forward strand.
CCAGTAGTTCTGCGCGCGCGTTTTCACGTCCTGAAACGGGTAGGCAAACACCTGCAGGCCCTCGATCGACTTCGGGATGATGTTCCTGCCGAAGTCGTGCGCCGACGCGGCGTCCTGCGCGTCCTCGCGCAGGAGCTTCTCGAGGAGCTTTGCGTTGAAGACGTAGATGCCCATCGACGCGAGCGCGACGTCCGTCCGGCCCGGCATTGGGTCGGGATTCTGCGGCTTCTCGGCGAAATTGGTGATGCGGTTCCATTCGGTGGCCGTCAGCACGCCAAACTCGCGCGCCTGTGCCAGCGATACTTCGACCACGCCCACGGTGATGTCCGCACCCTTCTCGACGTGGTAGGCGATCATCGGACCGTAATCCATCTTGTAGATGTGGTCCCCCGCCAGCACCAGCACGTGCTTCGGGCGGTGCGAAGCGAACAGCTCCATGTTCTGGTATACGGCATCGGCCGTGCCGCGGTACCAGATCTCGCCGATCTGCTGCTGCGCGGGAATCACTTCGACGAATTCCCCGAATTCACCGCGCAGGAACCCCCAGCCACGCTGCACGTGCTGGATGAGGGACTGCGCCTTGTACTGCGTGAGCACGCTGATCTGGCGTATGCCGGAGTTCACGCAGTTCGAGAGCACGAAGTCGATGATGCGGAACTTGCCGCCGAACGGCGCCGCGGGTTTCGCGCGCTGCGCAGTCAGCGCCTTGAGGCGCTCACCGCGGCCGCCCGCCATGACTACCGCGAGCGTGCCGCTCGTGAGCCGGCTCACGTAGCGACCGGAGGACGCGCGGGCTGGTTGCTTCGGCATGCCGACTCTCGTGCACGGATCGGGCGAGTATAGTACCGGCTGGCCGCTGCCCTGGCCCGCGGAAACTGCGACAACCATCGATGCTCACCCGGACCGAAGGAATGCCATTCGCGGAGCTGCTGGCTCCCCTGCAGAACGACCTGCGGCGCATCGCCGAGGCGCGGCATCACGACCCGCACGGCGTGCTCGGCCCCCACCTGCACGGCGCGACGCTCCTCGTCCTCGCCAATGTGCCCGGAGCCTCCCGCGCGCGGCTCGAGGGGCGCCTCGACATGACCCGCGTAGCGGGCTCCGACCTGTTCGCCTGGGCGGGCGCCCGAGCCGACGTGCCCGGGCGATACCGGCTTTCCTGGCAGGGCGAAGGCGGGGCATGGCACGAGCAGCACGATCCGTATGCGTTCCCCCCGCAGATATCCGAGGACGATCTGCGGCGTTTCGCCGCCGGCCACCACTGCGAAGCGTGGCGATTCCTCGGGGCGCACGCGCTGACCGCCGACGGAATCGCGGGCGTGCGCTTCGCCGTCTGGGCTCCCGATGCGGAACGTGTCAGCGTCGTCGGCCCGTTCAACCGCTGGGATGGCCGCCGTTACGCCCTGCGCTCGCTCGGCAGCTTCGGCGTCTGGGAAATTTTCATCCCCGGGCTCGCGAACGGGGAACTGTACAAGTTCGAGATCCGCAACCGCTCAACCGGCGCGATCTTCCTGAAGAGCGATCCTTACATGCGCGCCGCGGAACGGCGCCCGGCGAACGCCTCGATCGTGACCGCCCCGTCGCGGTTTCCGTGGGGCGACCAGGGGTGGCTAGCAACGCGCGCGCAGCGCGACTGGCTGCATACGCCGATGAGCATCTACGAGGTGCACCTCGGTTCGTGGCAGCTGGGCCCCGGCGGTGCGTTTCTCGGCTATCGCGAAATCGCCGACCGCCTCGTCCCCTACGTGCGGCGCATGGGTTTCACGCACATCGAGCTGCTGCCGATCACCGAGCACCCGCTGGATGACTCGTGGGGCTACCAGACGACTGGCTACTTCGCGCCCACGAGCCGCCACGGATCCCCGGACGACCTGCGCTACCTGGTCGACCTCTGCCATCGCAACGGGATCGGCGTGCTGCTCGACTGGGTGCCGGGGCATTTCCCGCGCGACGCGCACGCGCTCGCGAACTTCGACGGCACTGCCCTGTACGAATACCCGGACGCGTTGCGCGCCGAGCACCGCGACTGGGGCACGTTGATATTCAACTACGAGCGGCACGAAGTGCGCGCCTTCCTGCTCTCAAGCGCCTGTTACTGGCTGGAGGAATTCCACTTCGATGGCCTGCGCGTCGACGCGGTCGCCTCGATGCTCTACCTGGACTTCGGGCGCCGGGGCGGCGAATTCGCGGCGAACCGCTACGGCGGCAACCACAACCTCGAGGCGATCAGCTTCCTGCGCGAGCTGAACGCGACGACGCACGCACGCTATCCGGGCACGGTGGTGATCGCCGAGGAATCGACGGACTGGCCGCTCGTTTCGCGCCCCACGAGCAGCGGCGGACTCGGTTTCAGCATGAAGTGGAACATGGGGTGGATGCACGACACGCTGGCCTACGTGCGCGAGGATCCCGTGCATCGCTCGCATCATCACAACCGGCTGACCTTCGGCATGATGTACGCCTACAGCGAGAACTTCGTGCTGCCCCTGTCCCACGACGAGGTGGTGCACCTCAAGCGTTCGCTGCTCGGAAAAATGCCGGGCGACACCTGGCAGCGGTTCGCGAACCTGCGCCTGCTGTATACCTACCAGTGGACGTTTCCCGGCAAGAAACTGCTGTTCATGGGAAGCGAGTTCGCTCAGCCCACCGAGTGGGACTTCCGCATGCCGCTCCCGTGGCATCTCGACCGGGAGCCGGCGCACGCCGGAGTGCAGCGGCTCGTGGCCGATCTCAACCGGCTGTACGCCAGCGATCCACGGCTGCATCGATTCGAGTTCGAACCGCAGGGATTCCGCTGGATCAACGCCGACGACCGCGACCATTCCGTGCTGAGTTACCTGCGGCAGGACGGCGAAGACTCACTGGTCGTCGCCCTGAACTTCACCCCCGTGCCGCGCCACGGTTATCGGCTCGGCGTGCCACGCCCGGGCCGCTACCGCGAGTTGCTGAATTCGGACTCCGAGTACTACGGCGGGAGCAACGTGGGGAATATCGCCTTCGTGGAAGCCAACGCCGAGCCGGCACTGGGGTACCCGTGGTCGATCAGCGTGACGTTGCCGCCGCTCGCAGGAGTCATGCTCGCGCCCGACCGCTAGCCGGCCACGATCACAGCGATTTCAGGAGTCCCAGCTCGAGCGGGTGCGCGAGCAGCTCGTGCGTCGGGTAAACGCGGATTTCGGTGCCGAACTGGCCGCACTCGAGCGCGTTGGCGTCGAAGGCGAACACCGCAGCGCCATCGGCCTCGGTTTCGCCGGTCGCGTCGAGCCGCACGCTCCAGATGCCATCGGGCACGCCGCCGCGAAACGACGCGAGCGCGGGCAATTCCATGTTGCGCGCAGGCAGTTCGCGCCGCGCGACGAATTCCACCGCGACATCCGCCGGTTGCAGACCGTTGAGCGCCACCGCTACCCGCAGGCGGAGCGACTCCGAGCGCGGCAGCTCGCGCGCCGGGGCCGCCAGCTCGCGAATCTGCACCTGCGGCCAGGCAGCCCGGACCTTCGCCTTCCACTGCGCGAGCGTGCGGGCTCCGGCAAACTCGTGCGCACGCAACAGCGCGTGCTGGCGTGCAGCCGGTTGATACATGCCGGCGGCATAGTCGCAGACCACGCGACGCATGTTGAAGCGCGGAATCGCGGTCAGCATGGCCCGCTTCGAGCGGCGCACCCATTCGGCCGAATACCCCTCGCCGTTGCGTGCGTAGTAAAGGGGCAGCGCCTCGTCTTCCAGCGTGTCGTAGATCTGGTCGACTTCGAGTGCATCGCGCCGCGCCTGGTCCTGCACGAAGGCCGGCGCGATGCCCCAGCCGTTGTCGCGGTCGAATCCCTCGGCCCACCAGCCGTCGAGCACCGAGAGGTTGAGCGAGCCGTTCACGGCGGCCTTGATTCCCGACGTGCCGCTCGCCTCGAGCGGCGCGATCGGATTGTTCAGCCACACGTCGCACCCCGCGACGAGCCAGCGCGCGAGCTGGATGTCGTAGTCCTCGAGAAACACGATGCGCCCGATCAACTCGGGCGTCAGCATGAGCTGCTTGATCTCGCGCAGCACGGCCTTGCCAGGCTCATCCGCCGGGTGCGCCTTGCCCGCGAACAGGAACAGGATCGGCCGCTGCGCGTCGGCCAGCAGTGCCGCGAGCCGCGCGCGATCGCGCATCAGGAGCGATGCGCGCTTGTAGGTCGCGAAACGCCGGGCGAACCCGACCGTGAGCACATCGGGTTTGGTCGGATCGATGTAGCGCACGACGTGCCGCAATTGCGCGGGCGAGAGACCCTTGCGGGCGTACTCGCGATGCAGGCGTTCACGCACCCCGGCGAGCATGCGCGCCTTGACCTCCTGCGACACGCGCCAGAATCGCTCGTCCGGAACGCGCTCGAGCGCACGCCAGAAACCCTCGTCGGAGATCCGCTCGCGCCACGCGGCGCCCAGGCTCTTGTCGAAAAACCGTTGCCACGGCTGCGCGAGAAACGTGGGGACGTGCACGCCGTTGGTCACGTAGGCCATGGGGTTCTGCGCCGGCGGCAATTCCGGCCACTGATCGGCGCACAGCTGGGCGGAAACGCTCCCATGGATCCGGCTCACGCCGTTCACGCGCCGCGCTCCGTTGAGCGCGAGCCGCGTCATGTTGAACTCGAAGGGCGCCGATGGTGGCCGGCCGAGATCGAGGAACTTGTCGAGCGGCAGCCCGAGCTCGCGGATGAAGTCCTCGAAATGCGCGATCAGCAGCTCGTGCCCGAACCGGTCGTGGCCCGCGGCCACGGGCGTATGCGTGGTGAACACGCATTGCGCGGCCGCCAGTTCCAGCGCGGTGGCGTTATCCAGTCCGCTCTTCACATACTCGTGCAGCAGTTCGAGAATCAGGAACGCCGCATGCCCCTCGTTGATGTGCCAGATCTCCGGGGCGATGCCGAGCGCACGCAACGCGCGCACGCCGCCGATCCCGAGGATCATCTCCTGGCGGATACGCATCGATTCGTCGCCACCGTAGAGCCGATGCGTGATATCGCGATCCGTCGGCGCGTTCTCCGGGCAGTTGGTGTCGAGCAGGTACACTGCCACGCGTCCGACGCGGGCCCGCCAGATCCGCGCCAGGACGTCACGCGTCGCCACGCGCACGCTGATGGTGAGTGGCTCGCGCTTCGCATTCCGCACGAGCTCGACCGGCAGGTCGCGCGGGTCATGCTCCTTGTAGGTAGCGCCTTGCACGCCGTCGCTGTCGACGGTCTGGGTGAAATAGCCCTGCTGGTACATCAGGCCCACGGCCACGAAGTTCATGCGCTCGTCGCTTGCGGCCTTGCAGTAGTCGCCCGCGAGGATCCCGAGGCCGCCGGAGTAGATCGGGAAGCTCTCGTGAAAGCCGTACTCGGCGCAGAAATACGCCACCTGCGGTGCACTGGTCGCCTCCAACGAGGCGGCGAGGTACGCATCGAACGCCGCCAGCACTTCGTCGTACCGCGCGGTATAGGCACGGTCCGCCGCCGCCCGCTCGAGCACGTCCTGCGGCACGCAGCGCAGCAGCAGGCGCGGGTTGCCCCCTGTCTGGTTCCACAGCTCCGGGTGCAGGTCTTCGAACAGGGCACGAGTCGGTCGGTGCCAGCCGAAAAACAGGTTCCCGGCCAGCTCCTGCAGCCGCCGCAGCCGATCGGGAATGGACGGAAGTACCTCCAGGAACGAGGATGCCGGCGTGGGCAGGGGAATGGCGCCCGCGAGAGCTCGCAACTTGGCGGTCCCGGTGAGACTGCCCGTCTCTATGTCGGATTTCATGATACTGGTTGATTAGTACTATTGGTTGATTAATAATACAGGCAAATGGACGATAGCTATGCCAAGAAGTTTCAGAAAGAGCTCAATGGCGGCCTCGTGGGGCTGGTCCTGCTTGCCGTGCTAAACACCTCGACCGAAGACCTCTATGGCTACGAGATCGCCAAGCGGCTGCAACGCACGCCCGACGGTCCCCTGATATTCAAGGAAGGCACCATCTACCCGGTGCTGCGCGCCCTGAGCGCTAGCGGATTGCTGACGAGCCGCGTTGTGCCTTCCTATTCCGGACCGCCCCGCCGCTATTACCGGATCACCGATGACGGGCGCGCCGTGTTGAACGAGTGGCGCGCGATCTGGCGCGCTACACGCACGTTTGTCGATCGCTGCATCGAACAAGGAGACCCTTCATGAGCCGCCCGGCCCCGCGTTCCATCGACGAATACCTGCGCCAGCTCCGTGCCGCTCTCGACGGCCAGGACCCGGCGCTCATCCAGGACGCATTGTACGACGCCGAGGAGTATCTGCGCGCCGAGATCGCCGCGCACCCCGCGAAATCCGAGGCGGATGCACTGGAACTCATCGCATCCACCTATGGCGCTCCGGATGAAGTCGCCGCGGCTTATCTCGACACCGAGGCAAAGGTCAAGGCCGCCCTCGCGACCCCGCGATCGGCGGCTGCGGCGAATGCATCCGGCCTGCGCCGTTTCTTTGGAGTGTTCGCCGACGCGCGCAGCTACACGTCGCTCTTCTACATGCTGCTTGCACTCGCGACGGGCATTATCTACTTCACGTTTGCGGTGACGGGGCTGTCGCTCTCGGCGGGTCTCGCGGTCCTGATCGTGGGAGTGCCGTTCTTCCTCGCTTTCATCGGCATGACGCGCATCATCGCGCTCGGCGAGGGCCGGCTGCTCGAGGCGATGACCGGCGAGCGCATGCCGCGCCGTCCGCAGCATCCCGGAGCGGGACGCAGTTTCTGGCAACGCATCGGCGATATGCTGCGCGATGCGCGCACGTGGACGACGCTCGCCTACATGCTGCTCATGCTGCCCCTCGGCATCGTGTATTTCGTCATCGCGGTCGTGGGTCTCGCCTTGGGCGTGAGTCTAATCGTCGCCCCCGTCGCACAGACGGCGCAGGAACTCGGGTGGGGTGCCGGCGGCATCCAGTGGGATACGAGCGGGATGCATCCCCAGTGGCTTACCTCGCCCGTCGCGCTGATACTGATGGTCGTACTGGGCGTGATAATCCTGACTACCCTCATGCACCTCGCCCGCGGCCTGGCACGTTTACACGCCATGTTCGCCAAGAAGATGCTGGTAGAGGGATGACACTCCCCGCGCGGCGCGCACTGGCACTGCTCGCGCTCGCGATCCTGTCCGCCTGCGCCGCGACTGCGGTGCTGCGAGCGGCGGAGACAGCGAACCGGGCGCCCGCTGCGCACGGCGTCCGGCCGGCAGGATGCCTGCCGACCGGTAATGGTTATCTGCGTGCGCGTCTGCGCGGAGCGCTCGATCTGGACCTTGCCTGGGACAGCGCGGAGATCGAGTGCGAAGGGGGTCTGCGCCCGGACGGCCGCGGCATCAGAGTGAGTATCGCGGGGCCTAGGCAGAGCGATGGCAGGCGTATGCGCTTCGTGCTCGGCATCGCGGGCATCGGCGAAGGCCAGGGCGGGCGCGGACTGCCCGCCAACCTGACCCTCATCCTCGAGAACGAGTCGCGGCTGTTCACGACACAGGGCGCCGACAAGTGCACGATCGATGACCTCACGCAGGAGCGCGTGGGCGCGCTCGGCGGCGCCATACGCCGGTGGCGTGTGATCGGCCGCGGTTTCTGCACGGGCCCGGCCAGCAGTCTGGCAGGCGACGCGCGCATCGTCG
>JBAVOB010000146.1:0-3461 GCA_049691655.1 Steroidobacteraceae bacterium
GTCTATCCCCGCGAGCACGCGCAGCTCGCGGACGCGATCGTCGCCGGCGGCGGTGCGCTGGTGACGGAGTTCCCGCCGGGCACGCCGCCGCTCAAGCACAACTTCCCGCGGCGCAATCGCCTGATCAGCGGGCTCGCCGCCGGGGTGCTGGTAGTCGAAGCCGCGCGCGACAGCGGCTCGCTCAGCACCGCGCGGCACGCGGGCGAGCAGGGTCGTGCCGTGCTCGCGATCCCCGGATCGATTCACAATCCTCTGACCCGCGGTTGTCACCAGCTGATCCGCGAAGGCGCGAAGCTCGTCGAGACAGCCGCCGACGTTCTGGCCGAACTGAATATTTCCGATATGGAACAGGTGGTTGCGCCCGCAAAAATCCGCGCGGGAAAAACCGCCGAATTGGACAACGAGTGCGAAATCCTGTTAGATGCCGTCGGCTTCGATCCGACGAGCATCGACGTTCTGGTGGAGCGCACGGGTTTTTCGGCCGAGTTGGTCGCCTCGACGCTCCTCATTCTCGAGCGCGACGGGTACGTCGAGCCCCACCCCGGCGGCCGTTACAGCCGCGCCCTGCAGGCCTGAGGATGACTGGCAGCGTTCTCGACATTCTGATCTACGTTTTCGACCGCTACATGCTCACGGAGACGCCCGACGTGCCCGAGCGCGATGCGCTCGCCCGGGACCTCGAACGGGCCGGTTTCGCGGAAGCGAACGTCGAACGCGCTCTCGACTGGCTCGCGGACCTGGCGGGCGAGCGCGAGCGCCCGGACATTGCCGGCGGCGGGAATTGCCGCGCCGTGCGCGTTTACGCCGGCGGCGAGCTCGCAAAACTCTCGACCGAATGCCGGGGACTCCTGCTCGCGCTCGAGGACGCCGGCATCCTCTCGGCACAGCAGCGCGAGATCGTGATCGACCGCCTGCTCGCCCTGGACAGCGATGAGCTGGATGCGGAACAGGTCAAGTGGGTCGTGCTGATGGTGCTGTCGAGCCAGCCAGGCCAGGAACAGGCTTACGAGCGCATGGAGAACCTCGTATTCGAGACCTCCTCGGGCACCGTGCATTGATGCGCGCGGTGGAATTTCACGATCGCCGCGGCTCGTCCGCGGTTTGTCGTTTTTAGGGACGGGACTTTCTAGAGATGCCAGCCAACCTCGTGATCGTTGAATCGCCCGCCAAGGCGAAGACCATCAAGAAGTACCTCGGCAAGGATTTCGAGGTGCTCGCCTCCTACGGACACGTGCGCGACCTGGTGCCGAAGGAAGGCGCCGTCGATCCGGACAAGTCGTTCGCGATGCAGTACCAGGTGCTCGAGAAGAACCTGAAGCACGTGGAAGCGATCGCGCGCGCCCTGCGCAAGGCCGGCGCCCTGTTCCTCGCAACCGACCCCGACCGCGAAGGCGAGGCGATCGCATGGCACCTGCACGAGATCCTCAGGGAACGCGGCGAGCTCAAGGGCAAGGACGTGCACCGCGTGGTGTTCTACGAGATCACCAAGAATGCGATCCGCGCCGCGATCGAGGCGCCGCGCGCGCTGTCGACGGACCTGATCAACGCGCAGCAGGCGCGCCGCGCGCTCGACTACCTGGTGGGCTTCAATCTCTCGCCGCTCCTCTGGAAGAAGGTGCAGCCCGGGTTGTCCGCGGGACGCGTGCAGAGCCCGGCGCTGCGCATGATCTGCGAGCGCGAAGACGAGATCCGGGCGTTCCAGCCGCAGGAATACTGGACCATCGACGGGACGGGCGAGCACTCCGCGCAGCAGTTCCCGCTCAAGATCATCGAGTTCCGCGGCGCGAAGGTCGAGCAGTTCAGCTTCACCAACGCAGCGGCTGCGCGCGACGTCGAGCACACGATCCACGGCGCCGCGCACGGCAAGCTGCGCGTCATCGCAATCGAGCGCAAGCAGCGCCGGCGCAATCCCGCTCCACCCTTCACCACCTCGACGCTGCAGCAGGAGGCCTCGCGCAAGCTCGGTTTCAACGCGCGGCGCACCATGCGCCTCGCGCAGCAGCTCTACGAAGGCGTGGACATTGGCGAGGGCGCGGTCGGCCTCATCACCTACATGCGCACCGATTCCGTTTCGCTCGCGGGCGAGGCGGTCGCGGAGATCCGCCTCGTCGCGGCGCGCCTCTACGGGCCGGAGTCGGTCGAGAAAGAGCCGCGCGTCTACAAGACCAAGTCGAAGAACGCGCAGGAAGCGCACGAGGCGATCCGCCCGACGTCGGCGGCGATCCTGCCCGCCGACATCGAGCGCTTTCTTGACGTCGACCAGTTCAAGCTCTACTCGCTCGTGTGGAAGCGCGCGGTCGCCTGCCAGATGGCGCACGCGGTATTTGATACCGTGGCCGTCGACGTGATCCCCGGCGATCGCGCTGTGGCGGGCGCGGCGGAGCTGCCCGCGGCCGAGCGCCACGTGCTGCGGGCGAACGGCTCGACTCTGCTCAAGCCCGGTTACATCGCCGTCTACCAGGAAGGGCGCGATGAGCCGACGGACGAGGACACCGATCACGTGCTGCCGCCGATGAACGAGGGCGACAGCGTGCGGCTGGTCGCTCTGAGCCCGGCGCAGCACTTCACCGAGCCGCCGCCGCGCTACTCGGAAGCCTCTCTCGTGAAATCGCTCGAGGAACACGGTATCGGCCGCCCGTCGACCTACGCCTCGATCATCTCGACGCTCCAGGACCGCAAGTATGTCGAGATGGACAACCGGCGGTTCGTGCCGACGGACATCGGCAAGATCGTCAACCGGTTCCTGACACGGTATTTCCACCGCTATGTCGAATACGGGTTCACCGCCGCGATGGAAGATGAGCTCGACGCAGTCTCGCGCGGCGAGGAGGAGTGGACGCAGCCGCTGCGCAAGTTCTGGAAGCCGTTCGTGCAGCTCGTCGACAACACCGAGAAGAATGTCTCGCGCGAGGAAGTAGCGCAGTCGCGCGAGCTCGGCATGCATCCGGAGTCGGGCAAGCCGGTCTCGGTGCGCATGGGCCGTTTCGGGCCGTTCGTGCAGATCGGGACCAAGGACGACGAGGAAAAGCCGCGTTTCGCGGGGCTGCGCGCCGGACAGAAGATGGACTCGGTCACGCTCGACGATGCGCTGTACCTGTTTCAGCTGCCGCGCACGCTCGGCCAGACGCCCGACGGCGAAACCGTCACGACGAGCGTCGGTCGCTTCGGCCCGTATGTGAAATACGGCGCCAAGTACGCATCATTGAAGGAAGACGATCCCTACACGGTCACGCACGAACGGGCACTGGAAGTGATCCGGCTGAAGCAGGAGGCGGATGCCGCGCGGCTGATCACCGATTTCGGCGTCGACGACATCCAGGTGCTGAACGGCCGCTACGGCCCCTACATCACCGACCGCAAGCGCAATGCCAAGATCCCGAAGGACCGCGACCCGAAGAGCATCACGCTCGAGGAATGCCGCGCCATGCTGGCCGTCGCGCCGGAGCGCGGCACGCGCGGGC
>JBAVOB010000147.1:0-2019 GCA_049691655.1 Steroidobacteraceae bacterium
GCTCGGCACCGAGCTTGCCAGCCTGCGGCCCGGCGCCCGTGACCGCTTCCGCGGCGATCACATCGGTTTCATCTTTCAGATGTTCAACCTGATTCCGTACCTGTCGTTGCTCGAGAATGTGCTGCTGCCGGCGCGCTTCACACCGGCGCGCCTCGGCGGCCATGACGCGCGTGCTGAAGCCACCCGGCTCCTCGATGCGCTCGGCCTCGGCACCGGCGGTTTGCTGGATCGCCCGGTCACCGAGTTGTCGGTCGGCCAGCAGCAGCGCGTCGGCGCGGCGCGCGCGCTGTTCGGGCGCCCGGAACTGATTTTGGCCGACGAACCGACCTCGGCGCTCGATGCGGAGACGCGCGAGGATTTCCTCTCCCTCCTGATGAGCGAGTGCCGCGCCCAGGGGTCGACGCTCCTGTTCGTGAGCCACGACAGCGCTCTCGGCTCGCGTTTCGATCGCAGCATCGCGATTGCGGAGCTGAATCGTACGCGCCAGATCGCCGCATGAAGGCTGCCGCGGCCCTGCAGCTCGCCCTGCGCAGTCTCTGGAACCGGCGCGCCACGGCGCTGCTCACCGTATTCGCCATCGGCGTGAGCGTGGCTATGGTGCTCGGCGTGCAGAAACTGCGCAGCGCGGCGCGCGACGGCTTTGCCAACACCGTTTCCGGCGTCGATCTGATCGTCGCCGCTTGCGTCGTGTTGGCGGGTCTGCTCGGGATGCTGGCCGCGATCCTGGCGACCCTCAACGAGCGGCGCCGCGAGATGGCGATCCTGCGCTCGGTCGGCGCGCGGCCGCACCAGGTCGCGCTGCTGCTGATCGCCGAAGCCGGACTGCTCGCCACAGCCGGTGCGGCCCTCGGACTGCTGCTCACCTATCTCGCGCTGCTTGCCGGCGAGCCGTTGCTCGAGCGGCGCTTCGGAATTTTCCTGCGACTCGGCGGCCTCAGCCGCTACGATGTTGCCGTCCTCGCCGCGGTGATCGCGGCGGCGATTCTGCTGGGCCTGGTACCCGCCTGGCGGGCATACCGCAACACCTTGAGCGATGGATTGACCCAGCGCCTATGCACGAAACCTCCAGGCGCGTCCTCCTCCGGGCCCTTGCGGCCGCCGGTCTCGCGGCCTGCGCAATGGGCACGGGCGAGCGCGCATGGAGCGCGGCGCAGGCGACAGGCCCGACAGCTGCCGCGGCGCCGGTGGCGGTAGCGGTCGCCGCAGTGCCGGCCAGACCGCGCCAGCTCGAGTGGGAAGATCTGATCCCGCCTGCGAGTCGCGCCAATTTCAAGAGCGGCCCTCCGCCTCCGATTCACGATTACCTCGGCGAAGGCGGCCTGGCCGCCCGACAGCCGCTCGACTTCGAGGTTAACCCCGAACTGAAGGGATTGAACGTCAGGATCCCCGGCTTCATCGTGCCGCTCGACGTCGGTCAGAACGGGCTGGTCAACGAGTTCTTTCTCGTGCCGTACTTCGGGGCCTGCATCCACGTGCCCCCGCCCCCGCCCCCGCCCAATCAGATCGTTCACGTGCGTGCGCCGCAGGGCATCGCGCTCGATTCCATCTACGAGGCTTACTGGATCAGCGGCCGCATGACGGTCGAGAACCAGCAGACGCGGCTCGGCGCGGCTGCGTACGCGATGGTCGCCGACACAATCGAAGTCTATCAGTACTGAAGGTGGCGGCACCCGGGCGCGGCTGCGCTATAGTTACCCGGTCCCGCTGCGAGAGGGATTCTCCGTGACCACGCTCTTCGAACGCATCATTGCCCGCGAAATTCCGGCGACCATCGTCTACCAGGATGATCGCGTCACGGCGTTCCGCGACATTCACCCGCGTGCGCCGACGCACATCCTGATCGTCCCGAACAGACTGATTCCGACGGCGAACGACGTGGCGGACACGGACGAAGCGCTGCTCGGCCACCTGTTCGTGGTCGCTCGCGACCTGGCGAAAAAAGAAGGGATCGCGGCGGACGGTTTCCGCCTGATCGTGAACTGCAACAGTCACGGCGGGCAGGAGGTCTATCACCTGCAC
>JBAVOB010000148.1:0-6171 GCA_049691655.1 Steroidobacteraceae bacterium
GTCCAGAGGCACGCGACCGCCTGCTGGCGTCCGTCGCGCCGGTGATCGAAGGGAGCGGGGGCATCCCGGTGCCCACGGAGAACCTCCACCTGACGCTCGTGTTCCTCGGCAGCGTGCCGGAGGAGCAGCTGGCGGACGTGAGGGCGGTAGCCGCAGCAGTCCGTGTTCCACCGATCGCCCTGACGCTCGACCAGATCCAGTACTGGCGCAAGCCCCAAATGCTCTGCGCCACCGCCAGCGCGCCCGCGCCGGATGCCGCGGCGCTTGCGACCTCCCTCTTCCGGGCTCTCGTCGAGCAGCAATTCTCACCGGATTCCAAACCCTTTCGCGTCCACCTCACGCTCGTTCGCAAGGCGGGCCGCGCGGTCGCGCCGCTGGCGATTCCTCCGGTGCGCATGGCATTCGATGACTTCGCGCTCGTCGAGAGCCGCACCGAGAGCGCGGGCGCCTCATACAGTGTGCTCGGAAAGTGGCCACTGTATAAGCAACGGGACGCTTGAAAAAAACATCGTTCGCGCTCAATTTACGCGCTGGTGCCGATCCCCCGCGTGAGATAATCCAACCATGAAAACCCGAGAGGAACCGCTGATGGAAGAGACCCGCAAGAAGGCGCTTGCCGCCGCGCTTAGCCAGATTGAGAAGCAGTTCGGCAAGGGCTCGGTGATGCGTCTCGGAGACGCGGCCGCCAGCTACGACGTCGAGGCCGTTTCCACCGGTTCCCTGGGGCTCGATATCGCGCTCGGCATCGGCGGCCTGCCGAAAGGGCGGGTGGTCGAGATCTATGGTCCGGAATCCTCCGGCAAGACCACGCTTACGCTGCAGGTCGTGGCCGAGGTGCAACGCAGCGGCGGCACGGCGGCTTTTGTCGACGCCGAGCATGCGCTCGATCCGTCCTATGCCGAGAAACTCGGCGTCAATGTCACCGACCTGCTGGTCTCGCAGCCCGACACCGGCGAGCAGGCGCTCGAGATCACGGACATGCTGGTGCGCTCGAACGCCGTCGACATTGTCGTGATCGATTCCGTCGCGGCGCTCACGCCGAAGGCGGAAATCGAAGGCGAGATGGGCGATGCGCACATGGGCCTGCAGGCGCGCCTCATGTCCCAGGCGCTGCGCAAGCTCACCGCCAACATCAAGCGCTCGAACACCATCGTCATCTTCATCAACCAGATCCGCATGAAGATCGGCGTGATGTTCGGCAACCCCGAAACGACGACCGGCGGCAACGCGCTCAAGTTCTACGCTTCCGTGCGGCTCGATATCCGCCGCATCGGCGCCATCAAGAACGGCGAGGAAGTGGTCGGCAACCAGACTCGTGTAAAGGTGGTCAAGAACAAGGTCGCACCGCCGTTCCGCGAGGCCGAATTCGAGATCATGTACGGCTCAGGGATATCCCGCGAAGGCGAGATCATCGAGATGGGCTCGGCGCAGAACATCATCGAAAAGTCCGGCTCCTGGTATAGCTACAAAGGCGAGCGCATCGGGCAGGGCAAGGACAACACGCGCACGTTCCTGCAACAGCATCCCGAGATGACCCGGGAGATCGAGGACCAGATCCGCGTCAAGCTGATGCCCGTCAAGCCGCAGCGTGGGGACCAAGCGAACACGGCCTGACCGGCGCCGCGCGCTCGACCCCGAGAAGGCCGCGGACGGCCGCGCCATCCGCGCCGCGGCGGTGGCGCATCTCGCCCGCCGGGACTTCGCGAGCGCCGACCTGGCGCAGAAGCTCCTCGACCAGGGCTATGAGCCCGGCGGCGTCCAGGCCGCCGTGGCCGAGCTCCTGGCCGGCGGAGTGCTGAACGACGCCCGCTACGCCGAGCACTTCGTCAGCTACCATGCCCAGCGCGGTCAGGGGCCGTTGCGCATCCAGCGGGAGTTGCGCAACCTCGGCCTGCCCGACGACGCTGTGCACGCCGCTCTCGAGGCTGGTCCCGACTGGCCGGCACTCGCCCGGGAAGTGCGAATCCGGAAATTCGGCCTGGCGGTGCCCACGGACTGGGGATTGAAGGCCCGCCAAGCGCGATTTTTGCAATTTCGGGGCTTTTCAACGGATCATATCCTTGCGGCCCTCGGCCGTGATTTCGACCCCTGATCGTTTACCCTGCGAACCATGGTTGCCAGTAAACCGCCTTACATGAGCGCGGCGGAGGTCCGCCGCGCGTTTCTCGAGTTCTTCCGCGAGCGCGGGCACACCGTCGTCCCCTCGAGTTCGCTCGTTCCCGGCAACGACCCGACGCTGCTCTTTACCAATGCCGGAATGGTGCAGTTCAAGGACGTCTTCCTCGGCAAGGACCGGCGCCCCTACGTGCGCGCCGTGTCCAGTCAGCGCTGCGTACGCGCCGGTGGCAAGCACAACGACCTCGAGAACGTGGGCTACACGGCGCGCCACCACACGTTCTTCGAGATGCTCGGCAATTTCTCCTTTGGCGACTACTTCAAGCGCGAGGCGATCCGCTACGCGTGGGATTTCGTCACCGGCACGCTCAGGCTCGATCCCGCGCGACTGTGGGTCACGGTGTTCAAGGACGACGATGAGGCGGCTAACCTCTGGGTGCAGGAAGCCGGCGTGCGCCCCGAGCGGGTGGCGCGGCTCGGGGAGCAGTCGAACTTCTGGGCGATGGGCGAGACGGGCCCATGCGGGCCCTGCACCGAGATTTTCTACGACCACGGCCCGGGAATCGCCGGCGGGCCGCCCGGCTCGCCCGAGGAAGAAGGCGACCGCTATGTCGAGATCTGGAATCTGGTGTTCATGCAGTACGACCGCGCGGCGGATGGCACTCTGACGCCGCTCCCGAAACCCTCGGTCGACACCGGCGCGGGCCTCGAGCGGCTCTCCGCGGTGATGCAGGGCGTGCACTCGAACTACGACATCGATCTGTTTCAGGAACTGATCCGCCGCGCTGCGGAGCTCCTCGGCACGCAGGACCTGGCGAGCCCGTCGCTGCGCGTGATCGCCGATCACATCCGCGCCGCCGGATTCCTGGTGCTCGACGGCGTCACGCCATCGAACGAAGGCCGGGGGTACGTGCTGCGGCGGATCATGCGCCGCGCGATGCGCCATGGGCACAAGTTCGGTACCTCGCCCGAGTTCTTCCACCGCATGGTGGCGCCGCTTGCGAAGGCCATGGGCGATGCCTTTCCCGATCTTGCGGCGAGACAGCCGATGATCGAGAACGTGTTGCGCGTCGAGGGCGAGCGTTTTGCCGAGACACTCACCAACGGCATGGCGCTGCTCGAGAGCGCGATCAAGGGAATGTCGGGGAAGACGATCGACGGCGAGACGGTGTTCCGTCTCTACGACACCTTCGGATTCCCGGTGGACCTGACGGCCGACGTGGCCCGCGAGCGCGGCCTGACGCTCGATCAGGCCGGCTTCGACGCGGCGATGGAGGCGCAGCGCGAGCGGGCGCGCGCGGCGAGCAAGTTCGGCGTCGACCTGCGCGGCGGGGCGCAGGTGGAAGCGCAGACCGCGTTTCTCGGCTACGAAGGCGTCGACGGCGCGGGCCAGGTCGTGGCACTTCTTAAGGATGGGGCGCTGGTCGATGCCCTGCGTGCCGGCGAAGCGGGCGAGGTAGTCCTCGATTCGACGCCGTTCTACGCCGAAGCCGGCGGTCAGGTCGGCGATGCGGGCGAGCTCTCGGCGCCGGGCGTGCGTTTTGTCGTGACCGATACCGTCAAGCGCAACCGCGCGCATGCGCACGTCGGGCGGCTGGCCGAGGGCGAGATCCTGACGGGCGCCCGGTGCGCGGCGCGCGTCAACAAGGCGCGACGGCAGGCGATCATGCTCAATCACTCCGCCACGCACCTGCTGCACGCGGCGCTGCGCACGGTGCTCGGCCCGCATGTGCAGCAGAAGGGCTCGCTGGTCGCGCCCGATCGGCTGCGCTTCGACTTCTCGCACTTCCAGCCCGTCGCGCCGGAGGAGCTGCGCAGCGTCGAGCGGCTCGTCAACGCCGAGGTGCGCCGCAATGTCGCCGGTGAAACGAAAGTGATGGATTACGATGCGGCGGTCGCCGCCGGCGCGGTGGCGCTCTTTGGCGAGAAATACGACGCAAACGTGCGCGTGCTGCGCTTCGGCGATTTCTCCATGGAGCTCTGCGGCGGCACCCACGTCGCGCGCACCGGCGACATCGGTTTGTTCAAGGTCGTGAGCGAGGGGGGCGTCGCCGCCGGCGTGCGGCGCGTCGAGGCAGTGACGGGCGAGGGCGCGCTCGAGTGGGTCGACCGGAATGACACGCTCCTCAAGGATGTGGCCGGCGTGGTGCGCGGCACGCGCGACGATGTCACCGCCAAAGTGCGCGAGGCGCTCGAACGCATCCGCCAGCTCGAGAAGGAGATCCGCGCGCTCAAGGACAAACTCGCGAGCGGGCAGGGCGCTGATCTCGGCGCGGGTGCCGTCGACGTCGGTGGCGTGAAGGTCGTGGCCACCCGCGTCGACGGGGCCGACGCCGGCGCGCTGCGGCACGCGGTCGATCAGCTGAAGGATCGGTTGAAATCCGCCGTAATTGTCCTCGCGTCGGTGGAGAGTGACAGCAAGATCCTGCTGGTCGCAGGGGTGACGGCAGACCAGGTCGGACGCGTCAAGGCGGGCGAACTCATCGGGCAGATTGCCACGTTGGTCGGCGGGCGGGGCGGCGGGCGCGCAGACTTCGCGCAGGCCGGAGGGAGCGAGCCGCACTTGTTGGCGGGCGCCCTGGCGAGCGTCGAGCCGTTCGTGCGGGCAAAACTCGGGCGCTGAAGCCTGGCAGGGACGACGGCGAAACGCTTGCGCGGCGGGTGGGCCAAGGGCGCTATGCTGCGGCACGCGGCTCGCGGCATGCAGATCCGGTTCCGGCCCCCGGCCCGCGCTGCGCGACGCGCGTCACGAAAGCGACGTCGTGGCGCCGGC
The DNA here is from genome assembly GCA_049691655.1 of Steroidobacteraceae bacterium. Taxonomy (GTDB): domain Bacteria; phylum Pseudomonadota; class Gammaproteobacteria; order Steroidobacterales; family Steroidobacteraceae; genus JBAVOB01. Next base: position 4,889 of record JBAVOB010000148.1, read on the forward strand.
CGGCGCACACATCGGACCTTGTCTCATCTAGGCTTTGGGGTTGCGTTCGCAGACTCGTGGCCGGTTCGCGGCCAGCTCGGTTGCCATGGAGGCGGCGGTACATGTTGATTCTCACACGGCGAGTCGGCGAAACCGTCGTGATCGGCAACGAGGTCACGGTCACCGTGCTCGGCGTCAAGGGTAATCAGGTGCGCATCGGCATCAGCGCGCCGAAGAGCGTCACCGTGCACCGCGAAGAGATCTTCGAGCGCATCAAGCAGGAGCAGCGTGAGAACACCGAGCGGGATGCGTCCGCTGGCGACGCGCCCGCCGAGGGCGCAGACCCGGGCGTGCCGCGACCGCCGCGCGATCGCTGAGCCGGCCGGCCTCGCGCCTTTACCTTACCCGACCCCGTCAGTATCATCTCGCGCCTGCCGGGCTGCGCGCCGCGGCCGGCTCAAACCCATGATTTTCCCGTGGAGAGATGGCCGAGTGGTCGAAGGCGCACCCCTGCTAAGGGTGTAAGGGTCAAAAGCCCTTCGAGGGTTCGAATCCCTCTCTCTCCGGGCTCTGGTGCATCGAGAGCCAAACCCTGGAATCCGGCCCTCCTTCCCAGGAGGTGCCCAATGGCCCGAGCCGCCCCTCGCGATCCGATTTATCGGGGTCGCCGCTTCTGCGTAGAAACTATTGAACTGTGCGTCCGCTGGTACATCACGTACCGGCTGAGCTACCGCGACTTAGTCGCCATGATGGCGGAGCGGGGCGTTGTCGTGTCGCACACGACCATTCTGCGCTGGGTGCAGCGGTATGTCCCTGAGTACGAACGGCGGTGGGCCCGGTACTCCCGGCCTGTGGATCCTTCGTGGCGAATGGACGAGACAGCCGTGTCCGTCCGGGGCGGCAAGCACTACCTGTACCGGGCCGTCGATCGCCACGGAAAGTCCGTGGACTCGGTGCTGCGTGACGATCGGAGCATGGATGCCGCACAGGCGTTTTTACGCAACGCCGTGGCGTCGCAGTGGTCGCCCGGATGGCCGAGCAAGGTCAACCTCGACGGCAATTCTGCCAGCCACCGTGCATTGCGGCTCCTGAGCCAGGAAGATCCCAGGTGGAGAGCCGTCGTCGTCCGAGACCGCCGCTACCTCAACAACATCGTCGAGCAGGACCATCGCGCCATCAAGCGGCGCTGCGCCTCGATGCTGGGCTTCAAGTCCTTCCGGACCGCGGCGGTTACGCTCGCCGGCGTGGAACTCGCGCACCGCATTCACAAGCGCCAGTTTTCGTTTGGACGCGCTGCCCGGCGA
>JBAVOB010000149.1:0-28812 GCA_049691655.1 Steroidobacteraceae bacterium
GGCCGCTGGCGCCGAGGGCGCCGGCGGCGCCTCGACCGCGGACGGCGCGCTTCGCCGGAGCTGGTTCGCCACGGCCGCAAACTCGCGCGCCTTCATGAAACCGACGATCCGGTAGTTACGCCGCTCGCGGCCGTCGGTGCCGAAGAAGGCGACGGTCGGCGGCCCGAATACCCCGAGGCGCTGCAGGAGTGCCGCGTCATCGCCGTCGTTCACCGTCACGTCCGCACGCAGCAGGACGAACGGGGCGAGCGCGGCCTGCACCGCGCCATCGGTGAACGTGTATTTCTCGAGTTCCTTGCAGGAGACGCACCAGTCCGCATAGAAGTCGAGAAGCACTGGTTTTCCGGCTCGCGACGCGGCGGCCAGCTCGGACTCGAGATCTGCGACTGTCTTGATACGATGGAATGCGAGCGGCGCGTGCCGCCCGCTCAGCTGCGGGATCGGCGCGAGCGGATCGGTGCCGCCGAGGGTTGCGCCGACGATGAGTACCGCTGCGTAACTGCTCACGGCGACGCTGATCGCGCGCAGCAGCCACCTGCTGGAACGCACGCGCTTCGCGGCGATCCAGAAGACCCATCCGGCGCTGAATGCGGGGATGATCCACAGGAGCAGGGCAACGCGATCGGGGACGATGCGGGCGAGAATCCAGGCGGCGACGGCGAGGAGCAGCACGCCGAAACCCTGCTTCACCGCGTCCATCCACGGGCCGGCCTGCGGCAGGAGTTTGCCCGCGGATGCACCGACGATGAGCAGCGGCACCCCCATCCCGAGGCTCGTCGCGAACAGCGCGGTTGCGCCACGCAGCACGTCTCCTGCCTGGCCGATCACGGCGAGACTCGCGACGAGCACGGGAGCAACGCACGCAGTGACGATGAGCGAAGAGAGGGCGCCCATGACCGCGACGCCGAGATACGTGCCGCCCTGCAGCCGGTTGCTTGCCGTGCTGACGCGGGACTGGATCGCCGCCGGCATCTGGATCGTGAACAGGCCGAACATCGACAACGCTAGTGCCGCAAACAGGGCCGCGAACCCGCCGATCACCCAGGGCTGCTGAAACAGCGCCTGTACCTGTTTGCCGGCCAGCGCGGCGAGAACGCCTGCAGCCGTGTAGACGACGGACATGCCGAGCACGTACGCCAGCGACAGCGCGAACGCCCGCCGCACCGGCGGACGTTCCCGCTGCCCGACGATGATGCTCGAGAGAATTGCGACCATGGGCAGGACGCAGGGCGTAAATGCGAGCGCAAGTCCGCCCGCGAAGAACAGCGCGAGGACGTAGAAGAGGTTGCCGCCGCGCAGCAGCTGCGACAACCGGTCCTGCTCCGAGAGAAAACCCGAGGCCGCCGTACCCGCGGGCGTCGCGGCGCCCAGGACGCCGGCGGGCAACTCCACGTTCAGCGTACGGGTCGTGGGCGGGTAGCAGAGGCCGGCATCCGCGCATCCCTGATAGGTGAGGGCGAGCGGCACCGTCATTGCGCTGCCCGCCGGCCGTGAGACCGGGAGCGTCGCAATCACTTCATTGCGGTAGATCACCTGGCGGCCGAAGAACTCATCCTCGTGAGATTCACCGGCGGGAAGATCGAGCCGGCCCAGTTCCACCTGGGTGGATGGTGCGGCAACCTTGAAGCGCGACCTATAAAGGTAGTAACCCGGGGCGATCTCCCAGTACAGACGCACGCGGTCGGGACCCTCCGCCACGGCCGCAGCGCGGAACGCCTCGTCCACCGGCAGGAATTCTTCCGAGCCGGCGGCACGCCGGGGCAGTTGATCGAGGACGGCCGCGAGGGGCGATGCAGCGGAATTCCCGGCTGCTGCCGGTACGGCCACTCGGGTCACCCACGTCTGTGGCGGATAGCACAGTCCCGCGTCGGCACAGCCCTGCAGCTTCAATTGCAGGGCGATCGTTGCGGCCGCCGGCGGACGCATCGCGAGCGCAGCGCTGACGGTGAAGGTGCCGCGGTACACCTCCTGCTTGCCGAAGAACTCGTCCTCGTGAATCTCCGCCCGCGGAAAGTCCGGTGCGCCGAGCGCGTAGCCCGGAGTCGTCACGGCGAGGTGCATCCGCGATTTGTAAAGGTAGTAGCCCGGCTCGACGTTCCAGCGCACTGTCACGCGACTGCCGTCGCTTTCCGCCCGGTAGGTAAACACCTTCTCGACGGGTGGAAACTCATCGGCCTGCTGCGCAGACGCCACGGGCGCCAGTGCCGCGACGGCGGCCAGCCAGCACGAGAGAGCGCAACGCGATGCCATCATCCGATTCTTTCCTGCCGTCGATTCGCCCGATGCACCGTGTCGGGCGAGACGAACCGCCCCCCCCGGCTGCGCCGGGGCCCGAGCACGGCCTCGGCGGGCGCTGGAAATTCATCAGGTTATGACAAATCGCCCGCAGGGCGAGCAGGCAGGATAGCCCGAGTGCCGACGCCGGGTCACCCGACACAAAGATCGTCCATTTGGCGCGCGAAAGACCGTGACCCCCCTTGCAATTCTGCCACTCGCCACTACCATTAGCAGCCAACGAGGGAGAGTGCTAACAGTCTCTTCTCGTGAACTTTTTCTTTACCAGTCAACAGCTTCAAAGGAGCGATATCCATGAAGATTCGTCCTCTTCATGACCGCGTGATCGTGAAGCGCCTCGAGGAGGAGCGTACCTCCCCGGGCGGCATCGTGATTCCCGACACAGCGGCCGAAAAGCCCGTCCAGGGCAAAGTCATTGCAGTCGGCAAGGGCAAGATCCTCGAGAACGGCGAGGTCCGCCCCTGCGACGTCAAGGCTGGCGACAAGATTCTCTTTGGCAAGTACTCCGGCACCGAAGTGAAGGTCGACGGAGAAGAACTCGTGGTCATGCGTGAAGAAGACGTCATGGCCATCATCGAAGGCAAGTAACCCGAAGGACACGAACATGGCAGCGAAGGAAGTACGATTCGGTGACGACGCCCGCCAGCGGATGTTCAAGGGTGTCAACATCCTTGCAAACGCGGTGAAGGCAACGCTCGGCCCGAAGGGCCGCAATGCAGTCCTCGACAAGAGCTACGGCGCACCCACGATCACCAAGGACGGCGTGTCGGTGGCCAAGGAAATCGAGCTCAAGGACAAATTCGAGAACATGGGCGCGCAGATGGTGAAGGAAGTCGCTTCCAACACCTCGGACGAAGCCGGCGATGGCACGACGACCGCCACGTTGCTCGCCCAGGCGATCATCCGCGAGGGCCTGAAGGCCGTCGCCTCGGGCCGCAACCCGATGGACATCAAGCGCGGCATCGACAAGGCCGTCACCGCGACGACCGAGGAGCTGAAGAAGCTCTCGAAGCCCTGCAAGGATTCGAAGGCGATCGCGCAGGTCGGCACGATTTCCGCCAACTCCGACGAGTCGATCGGCAAGACGATTGCCGATGCGATGGAAAAAGTCGGCAAGGAAGGCGTGATCACGGTCGAGGAAGGCTCGGGTCTCGCCAATGAACTCGACGTGGTCGAGGGCATGCAGTTCGACCGCGGCTACCTCTCGCCGTATTTCATCAACAGCCAGGCGAACCAGACGACGGAGCTCGAGAAGCCACTGATCGTACTGGTCGACAAGAAGATCTCGAACATCCGCGAGATGCTGCCGCTGCTCGAGTCGGTCGCCAAGTCCGGCCGGCCGCTGCTCGTGATCGCCGAGGACGTCGAGGGCGAAGCGCTCGCGACGCTCGTCGTCAACAACATTCGCGGCATTCTCAAGGTCGCGGCCGTCAAGGCGCCGGGGTTCGGCGATCGCCGCAAGGCGATGCTGCAGGACATCGCGACACTCACGGGCGGCACGGTGATCTCTGATGAGGTCGGCCTCTCGCTCGAGAAGGCCACGACCTCCGATCTGGGCGAAGCGAAGAAGATCGTCGTCGAGAAGGAGAACACCACGATCATCGACGGCGCCGGCAAGACGACGGACATCAAGGCCCGCATCGAGTCGATCCGTCAGCAGATCGAGGAAGCGACCAGCGACTACGACAAGGAGAAACTGCAGGAGCGCGTGGCGAAGCTCTCCGGCGGTGTCGCCGTGATCAAGGTCGGTGCCGCGACCGAAATCGAGATGAAGGAGAAGAAGGCGCGCGTCGAAGACGCGCTGCACGCGACCCGTGCGGCGGTGGAAGAGGGCGTGGTGCCCGGGGGCGGCGTGGCGTTCGTCCGCGCGCTCAAGGCGATCGAGAAGCTCGAAGGTGCGAACGAAGACCAGACGGTCGGCGTGCGCATTCTCGCCCGCTCGATCGAGGAGCCGCTGCGGCAGATCGTCGAGAACGCGGGCGAAGATGCCGCGGTGATCCTGAACGCCGTCAAGGCGGGCAAGGGCGCCTACGGCTACGACGCCTCGACCGGCGAGTTCGGCGACATGATCGAGCTCGGCATTCTCGACCCGACCAAGGTCACCCGTCTCGCGTTGCAGAACGCCGCTTCGGTGGCCGGGCTCCTGCTGACGACCGAGGTGATGGTCGCCGAGGCGCCGAAGGACGAAGAGCACAGCCATCCGATGCCGGGCGGCGGCATGGGCGGCATGGACATGTAACGCGCGAGCGTTACCCGTTCAGCGCGTCACACGACGCGTGCGTCGCAAGACAAAAGGAGGCCCGGCGGCAACGCCGGGCCTTCTTCGTTGTGAATAGGCACAAACTCGCTTGAACTCGCGGCCTGCCTGCGCGACGATTCAGGTGCGCTTCACCCAGGAGAACTCAAATGCCGAAGCGAATGAGTCGGGCGATCACCGCGGTAGCCACCTTCGCCATGATCGTCTGCGCCGGCGCCGGTGCGCAGACGGAGCCAAAACAGGTCGTCAAGCCACCGATCTCGCAGGCGTGGATCGACGTCGCGACGTTCTCGGGATTCGGCATGGGCGGCGGCATGGGGCAGGGCATGATGAATGCCACCCTCGGCTCGCTGATGGGCGGCCGCAACAATACCAAGGCCGAGTTTGGCAATACCCAGACCGGCGTTGCCGGCCGCTGGATGGACGTGACGCTTTACGCGAGCCGCAATCCGAACCTGCAGGAAGCGCTGCAGGCCGTGCCGGCCGCGACGCAGCTCGCGCCGACGCTCAAGCTTCAGCAACCGCCGCGAGCCAAACCCTTGCCCCCCGAGAGGGACGAGGTGTCACCGATCGAGCATGAACCGCCGAAGGGCAAGCTCATCATGTATTGGGGCTGCTCCACGAGTGTCCGGCCAGGCCAGCCGAAGGTCGTGAACCTCGAGACCGCAACCATCGGGGAACTTGCCAAGTTCTTCCAGTCGCGGCGCGCGACACGGCGCGGCGCGCACGCGGCTGCCGGCAGGCCGATCTGGCCGAGCAAGGACGACAAGCGTGCGCTGCCCTCCGGTGCATCGATCGTCGGTGAGCACGTCTTCACCGGCGATGGCGTTCCCGCGGGTTTCAAGTTCACGATTCCGCCCGCGCAGGACATCATGCCGGAGATCCGGATCCATCAGTCCGCGCAACCGGGCTACGTTCAGCTCGAGTGGAATGCCATCCCCAATGCCCGTGCCTACTTCCTTGGCACGATGGGCGGGCTGCCGAACGGCGACAGCGCGGGAATGGTGATCTGGACGTCGAGCGAGCTGCCGGACAGCGGGTTCGGGCTGTTCGACTACCAGACCAATGCCGCGGTGGACGGGTGGCTCAAGGACAAGGTGCTGCTGCCGCCCACGACCACAAAGTGTGCGATTCCGAAGGAAGCGGCGGGCCAGGGCATGCTGCGGGCCATCGCCTACGGCACTGACCTCAACATGGCCTATCCGCCCCGGCCCACCGACCCGAAGATCGCGTGGGAGCCGGACTGGAATCTCAAACTGCGCGTGAAGTCGATGACCACGACCATGCTGGGCATGCCCGAAGGCGTAGGGATGCCTGGGGCGGAGGATGGGAGCAGCGAAGGCGGGGAGGGCATGCAAAACGCGCCGGCGCCGACAGAAGGTACGCCGGCCACTCCTGCGGAGCCGAAGAAGAAGAAACGGTGGAATCCGCTGGATGCGGTGAAGGAAGCCGTGAAGAAGGTGCCGCAGCAGTAAGCCACGCCGTGGCGTCAGGGCGCCTTGTCAAGCGAGGCGAGGTAAGCCTGCGCCCGCGCCAGCGAGATCACCTCTGCGTATTTCGCCTGCAGATCGAACAGGTTCGCTTCGTGTTGTGCTGCCGCGCGATCGCCAACCGCGTCGCGGACCACGACCGGTATGAATCCATGCTGGCAGCAGTCGACCGCGGTAGCGCGGATGCAGCCGCTCGTCGTGACGCCGGAAATCAGCAGCGTGTCGATGCGGCGCGCGGTCAGTGTCGAGGCGAGCGAAGTGCCGAAGAACGCGCTCGCATACTGTTTCGTGATCACGAGCTCGTCCGGCAGCGGTTCGAGGTCCGTCACAAACTCCGAGAGCTTTGGATCGGCTCCCGGCGCAAAGCAGCGCAGCGCCGGGAGCTTGCGGAAGAAGACGCCGCCGTCGGCACCGCCGGCCTGATACGCGAGATTGGTATGAACGACCAGGATGCCCGCCTTTCGGCTGGCGGCGAGTAGTTGTCTGGACGCCTGGCGCGCTGCTTCGAAATCGGCGCACAGCGGTGACCCGGGCGTCACGTACGCCCGCACGAAATCGATCACGATCAACGCGGGCCGCGCGCCGAACTCGAGCACTCCGTGGAAACCCGCTTCGGGCTCGCGCTTGTCCAGGCCCCTGCTCCTCAGATGACCTTGCTCTGCTTCAGTTTCTCGTAGCGTTCGGCCGTGAGGCCGAGCAGGCCAAGATAGGTCGCCTCGTTGTGCTCACCGAGCTGCGGGCTCGGCGAGCGAATGCCGCCCGGAGTCTCCGACAGTTTCGGCACCACGTTCTGCATCCTGAGTTCGCCGAAGTCCGGGTGCGGTACCGAAACGATCGCCGCGCGCGCCTTGAAGTGCGGATCGCGCAACATCTCGGGCGCCCGATAAATGCGTCCGCTCGGCACCCCATGCTCGGCGAGCCGCTGCAGCAACTCCGCGGCCGCGAGGGTCGCCGTCCACTCGGCCAACAAGGTGTCTAGTTCGGCCTGGTGGATGCCACGCGCGACATGCGTCGCGTAGCGCGGGTTCTTTGCGAGCTCGGGGCGGTTCATCGCCTCGGCCAGTCGCGCGAAAACGGTGTCCTGGTTGGCAGCGATCAGCAGCATCTCGCCATCTCGCGTCGGATACACGTTGGACGGCGCGATGTGCGGCAGGATCGAGCCGCTGCGCTCGCGCACGAAGCCGGCCTTGTCGTACTCGGTGATGAGCGATTCCATCATCGCGAGCACGGATTCGTAGATTGCCGCATCGATCACTTGGCCGCGGCCGGTCACGTCCCGGTAATGCAGGGCGGCAAGCGCACCGACGCAGGCGAAAGTCGCGGCGAGGGAGTCCCCGATGCTGATGCCGACGCGCGCAGGGGGGCTCCCGGGATCGCCGACGACGTAACGCAGTCCGCCCATGGCTTCACCGATCGCGCCGAACCCAGCTCGCCCCGCATACGGTCCCGTTTGTCCGAAGCCCGACACGCGGATCATGATGAGCCGCGGGTTCGCCTTCGCGAGCTGCTCGTAGCCGCAACCCCATTTCTCCATCGTCCCGGGCCGGAAGTTCTCGAGGAGGAAATCCGCTTTCGCGGCGAGTGCCTTAAGCAACTCCTGGCCTTCCGCCTGCCGCAGATCCAGGGTGATCGAGCGCTTATTACGGCCGACGACGGGCCACCACAAGGACTTGCCGTGCGCCTTCTCGCGGCCCCACACGCGCAGCGGGTCGCCCTGGCCTGGCGGCTCGACCTTGATGATTTCGGCACCGAGGTCACCTAACAACTGACCGCAGAATGGCCCGGCGAGGAGCGTCCCGAGTTCGATCACCCTCAGGCCAGTGAGTGGACCGCTCCGGAACGCGGCTGCGCTCATCCCGCGGCGGCTCCCGCGCGTCTCTCCCGCGCCCGCTGCGTGAACTCGGGCTGCACGGGAGCATCGAGCCCGGTCTCCGCCTTGCAGCGCTGCTTCAGTTCCTCGAGCGTATCGAAGCCGCGATCGAAGAGTTTCTTCGGGCCGCGCTCGGCCGCTATCTTCCTGCGCAACTCCTGGGTCGCGGCGGTGTCGGCGGCGGAATCCGACTTCATCACGACGCCGTAACGGCGGGCGCCTTCGCGTGTCACGAGACCCGCCTCGACGTCGAAGACGACTTTCGCGACGTCGCGCTCGAGCGGATCGCCCCAGCCGCCGCCGCCCCAGGTATCGAAATGCAACAGGTCACCGGCTTCGACGCGGATGCGATCCCCCTTCGAGGGCAGGAGCGCTCGCGTGCCGTCGGCGCGCTCGAGGATCTTGCGGCCGCGCGCGCCGGGTAGCCCGCCGTTCGCTCCCCATGGATAAGTGAGCCAGCGATCGTCGTGGATGGAAACCTCTCCCGGCTCGAGCAGACGATAGCTGATCCGCAGCGCGTTGCCGCCGCGATTCTTCCCCGGCCCGCCGCTGTCGGCGAGCGTCGCGTAGGTCTCGATGCGCAGCGGGAAGTAGCTCTCGAGGAACTCGTTCGGCACGTTGGTGAACGAGGGCCACAGGGAGTGCCCGTCCGGGCCGTCACCGAAGGGTTTGCCCGGGATGCCGCCAAAGCCGATCTGGTAGAGCTGGAACCACTCGCCGTGCTGGTCGTAGCCCGAATACATGAAGTGCGGGCTGTCGGAGAAACCGGCGGCGCACATGAAGTCGGGATTGCCCTGGCCGAGGAGCCCGCCGAGGATGTCGAAGATGCGTCCGAGCGCATGCGTGCGGCAGGACAGCGCCGCGGGCTTGAGGGGCTTCAGGAGCGTCCCCGGCGGGATGCGCACTTCCATCAGGTCATAGAAACCGTCGTTGAAGAGGATCTGCGGATCGAACACCATGATCATGTAGACCCCGGCGAACATCTTGAACATCTCCTCGTTCAGGAGGAAATTGATCGAGCCAATCGACTGGGGATCCGTGCCGGCGAAATCGAAGATGCACTTATCGCCCTCGCGCCACATGCTGCAGGCGATCTTGTACGGGCCCATGCCGAGCCCGTCGTCGCACAGGTAGTCCTCGAAATACTGTTTTTTCTCCGGCACCGTGCGGCGGATGAGTTCGCGCATCGCGCGCTTGTTCCGCTCGAGCATCGCTTCCATCGCCGAATAGAACACGTCGTCGCCAAAGCGCCCCGACAACTCGACGCAGCGAATGCTCGCGCTGCGCAGCGCCGCGACGATCGCGTTGAAGTCCGAGAGGTTCCAGTGCGGCAGCCGGCAGTTGTGCAGGATGATCTTGAGCACGTCCTCCTGCAGCACGCTCGCGCCCTTCGGCCCGCCCTTGTAGATCTTGATCGGCGGGATGACGATGCCTTCCTCGAAGATCTGCCGCGCATCGGTTGGCAGGCTCCCCGGCACCTTGCCGCCGACGTCCGTCATGTGACCGAACATCGCGGCCCACGCGATCACGCGGCCATCCTTGAACACCGGCGTCAGGAGCAGCCAGTCGTTCGCGTGGCTGATCGCGCCGTTCACCGAATACGGGTCGGTCGTGAGGAAGACATCGCCTTCCTCGACCGTGCCGTCGTAGCCCTGCAGGAAGCCGTAGATAAAGGAGCCGAACTGTCCGACCACCATCTTGCCGTCGGTGTTCGCGATCAGCGGGAACTCGTCGTGCTGCTCGCGAATCCCTGGTGACATGGCGGTGCGGAACAGCACCGTGTCCATCTCGAAGCGCGCGTTGCGCAGCGCGCTTTCGATGATGTCGATGGTGACCGTGTCGACGGCCCGCTTCCTGAACGGCTTCCTGTTGCGTTGGATGATTCTTGCTGGCATGTGATCATTCCTTCAGCGCTTGTTCGCCCGATAGCCGTCCGGATAGATGAGGAGGTTGCCGAACCGGTCCACGGTGCCGGTGTATCGCGGCAGGATCACCGTCGTCGAATCCATCTCGAGGATGATGGCCGGACCGGCGATGCGGTTGCCCGCGCGCAATTTGCTGCGCTCGAACACCGTCGCCTTCAGGAACTTGCCGTCCATGTAGGCCTTCTGCTCGCCGACCACGGCGGCCTTGGGGCTGCGCGCGCCTCGGGCGATCACCGGCCGCTTGACGCTCGTGCCCTTGCCCTGCACGGCGGCACGGAGCGTGACCATCTCGTGCTCGAGCGGCAGCGCAAAGGTGAACAGGCGCTTGTGTTCGGCATCAAAGGCGTCGGAGATGGCCTTGAGCCCGCGCTTGGCAACGTCCTTCGCCTTGACGTTGACCGTGAGCCGCAGCCCCTGGCCGTGATAGCGCACGTCCACCTGCCAGCTCGTGCGCATGTCGGCCGCGGGGACTTTCTCTTTCTCGAGTTCCTTCGAGGCCTGTGCGGCAAGATCACCGAGGATTCCGGTGACCTCCTTGGCACTGATCTCGCTGAACTTGCGCACGAAGGTGCGTGCGCGTTCATCGCGGATCGCGGTGGTGGCATCGCCCAGCGCGCAGAGCACGCCCGGCCCCGGCGGGATGATCGCCGGCCACGAACCCAGCAGGCGCGCCAGCGCATTTGCGTGCAGGGGACCGGCGCCGCCGAACGCGATGAGCGCGTAGTCGCGGGGGTCGTAGCCCTGTTCGACGGAGACCAGGCGCAACGCGCCGGTCATGTTTTCGTTCACGATGTTGTAGATGCCGAGCGCGGCGTCCTCGACCGAGAGTTTCAATGCCGCCGCGATCTTGCCGACCGCCTTGTGCGCCAGCTCGCGGTCGAGCGCCATCTCACCGCCGAGCTTCTGCATGGCCGGCAGGTAGCCGAGCACGATGTTGGCGTCGGTGACCGTCGGTTCCGTGCCGCCGCGGTTGTAGGCCGCGGGCCCCGGCTCCGCGCCCGCGCTCTGCGGGCCGACGCGCAGCGCCTTGGTCAACTCGGGTACGTGCGCGATGGAACCGCCGCCGGCGCCCACCGTGCGAATGTCGACGGACGACGCACGCACCGTGACGTCGCCCACCGTCGTCTCGCGGCGCAACCGCGGCTCCCCGCCCTGGATGAGCGCGACGTCGGTCGAGGTGCCCCCCACATCGACCGTCAGGAGATTGGGGAAGCCCGCCTGCAGGGCGACCCAGAGCGCGCCGGTGACGCCGCCAGCAGGTCCCGACATCAGCAGATTGACCGGGAATTCCTCGGCGGAACTCGCGGAAGCGAGCCCGCCGTCCGAGCGCAGAATATGGAGCTGCACCGTCGCAGTCTTCTTCTCCAGTTTCTGCGTGAGATTCTTGACGTAGCGCGCGACGCGCGGGCGCACGTAGGAATTGGCGACCGTCGTCACGGTGCGCTCGTACTCCTGCATCTCGGGCACGACCTCGGAGGAGAGCGAGACCGGCACGCCAGGCAGCTCCTCCTGCGCGAGCGCCCGGATGCGCCGCTCGTGCGCATCGTTAGCGAACGAGTTGATGAGCGACACCGTGAGCGCCTCGATCTTCTTCGCCTTCAGTTCGCGCAGGCTCTGGCGCAGCTTCTCCTCATCGAGTTTCTCGATGACCGCGCCGCGGGCGCTCATGCGCTCGTGCGCTTCGATCGTGCAGCTCAAGGGCGCGAGCGGCAGGCTCTTGTTATAGATGACCCAGCCGCCGAGCCCGCCCGGCACAAAGGAGCGCGCGATCTGCAACACCTGGCGGTAACCGCGGGTCGTTACCAGGCCGCACTTGGCGCCGGTGCCCGTCAGGACGGTATTCGTCGCAACCGTAGTGCCATGCAGCACGTGGTCGATGGCGTTGGGCTCGATTCCCGCCTGCGCGCACACCCGCGCCATGCCGTTCAACACGCCGACCGACTGGTCCGCAGGCGTGCTCGGCACCTTGGCGGACCAGTTTCGACCGCTCTTCTCGTCAACCAGCAGCAGGTCGGTAAACGTCCCCCCGACATCGACGCCCAATCGGTATGACATAGGGTTGTTTGCTCACTGTCAGGATGTAGCGGCAAGTGGACGGGCCAGCTCGCCGCGCGGAAATTTCCCGGCCCTGGAGAGCATCCCCGGAACGGGCCGTCCGAGCTGCGTGGCCAGCCAGCGCGCCGTCTCGATGACCGAGTCGAGTGACACGCCGGTCTCGTAGCCGCTGCGGTCGAGCAGGTAGACCAGGTCTTCGGTCGGAATGTTACCGGTGGCGGCCGGAGCGAACGGGCAACCACCGATGCCGCCGACGCTGGCATCCAGAGCGCGAACCCCCGCCTCGAGGGCCGCGTAGGCATTGGCCAGGCCGGTGTTGCGGGTGTTATGGAAGTGGCAACGCAGGCGCACGCCCGGTAAGGCTGCCCGTACGCGCCCAAGGATCGTCGTCACCTGGGCTGGCACGCCGACGCCGATCGTGTCCGCGATGCAGATCTCGTACGGCTCGGCCTCCGCCACCCGCCGCGCGATCTCGACGACACGGTCGATCGGCACTTCGCCCTCGAAGGGGCAGCCGAACGCCGCGGAGACCGTCACCTGCGCGCGGATGCCCGCGCCGCGCGCAGCGCGCGCGATGTCGAGCCACGCGTCGATCGATTCGTTCGTGCTGACGCCCTGATTGCGGCGGTTGAAAGTGTCGCTCGCCACTACCGCCATGCCGATTTCCTCGCACCCCGCTGCGAGCGCGCGATCGAAGCCCTTGCGATTTAGAACGAGTCCGACAAAGCAGACGCCAGGCGTGCGCGGCAACGATGCCAGCAGTTCCTCGGCGTCGGCCATCTGCGGCACCCGCTTCGGATTGACGAAGCTCGCCACCTCGAGACGGCGAATGCCGGCGCCGACCAGGCGCTGGATGAGTTCGCGCTTGATCGCGACGGGCAGGACCTGCGGCTCGTTCTGCAGTCCGTCGCGGGGCCCGACTTCGATGAGTTCTACTTGTTGCGACATCGCGGTTGGCTCGCGGAGCGCCGGTGGCTCGCGCCCGCCGATTGTATACAATCTCCTTTCCCGGTGTGTAAAATGATCAGCGGATGTCGTCGACGGAGAGCGGCATGTCGATCTCGAAGGCCGTGGAAAAGGCCTACAAGTTCGTTCGCGAGCGCACTCTGGAGGGGGTCTACTCCGCGGGCCTGCGGATCACCGAGCAGGAGATCGCGGACGCGACCGGCGTCAGCCGGACTCCCGTGCGCGAGGCGCTGCGACGGCTGCAGGCCGAAGGCTTCCTGACGTTCATCCCGAATCAGGGCGCTGCCGTGACGCAGTGGAGCGGCGAGAACATCGACGACATTTTCGAGCTGCGGGCGCTGCTCGAGTCCTACGGCGCCGCGCGCGCGGCCGATCGCGTCACGGCCAAGGGCATTCGCGAGCTCAAGGGGCTCGCGCAGAAGCAGTACGACGAGTCGTTGCGCCGCGCATCGGGTTACATCCGGCGGATCGGGGAAGTGAACAGCCGCTTTCACCGCACGTTGCAGCAGTTCTCCGGTAACGCGCGCCTCGTCGCGATGCTGCCCGCCCTGATCGATGCGCCACTCGTTCTCAGGACCTTCGAGAAGTACGAGCACTCCGATCTCGTCAGGAGCGCCGCGCATCACCTCGAGATCGTCAGCGCGCTCGAGGCGCGCAACGCCGAGTGGGCCGCTGCCGTCATGCGCTCGCATGTCTGCGCGGCACAGGTTTCTTTCCGGCAAATCAGTCGTGCGCAGGCAGGCACGATGCGTGCGGTCGGTTGAGCTTCGCCTGAACCGGGAAACCGCTCGGCGCAAATTGCAATTCATGACAAGGAGCCTCCCGTGAAACGCCCCACATTGTTGATGTTCGTCGCCGCAGGAATGATTTCGCTGGCGGCGTCCGGCCCCGCGAGCGCTCAGCAACCGGCGGAAGCCAAGGCTGCGGGGTCCATCGAGGAAGTCGTGGTCACGACGGCGCGCTATCGGACGGAGAGTCTGCAGGATGTCCCGGCCACCATCACGGCAATTACCTCCGACGTCCTCGAGTCGGCCGATGTTTCGCGCGCGGCGGATTTTGTGCGTCTCACGCCCGGCGTCTCCCTGGTGCAGGCCGCGGAAGTCGCGGACGCGCAGGTCAACATCCGTGGCATCAACGGCGCGCGCGATGCGGAGAACAGCTTCGCGCTGCTGGTCGACGGGATCCTCATGACCAACCCGGCAGCGTTCAACCGCGAATACGAGGACCTGCAGCAGATCGAGGTGCTGAAGGGGCCGAACGGCGCTCTCTACGGCCGCAATGCGGCGGCCGGCGCCATCATCATCACGACGACCAAGCCGACCGAGGAGTTTTCCGGCCGCGCGAAGGTCGGGTACGGAGAAGACAAGACCTACACGGGTGCGCTCGTCATGAGCGGCCCGTTGAGCGCCGGAGCCAGGTGGAAGCTGGCCGCGGATTACCGCAAGACCGATGGCTTCTACAACAATATCTTCGTCAATCGCAAGAACGTCGATGACTACAAGGGCTGGAACGTCAACGGCCGGCTGCTGTTCGATGTCGGCGAGTCGGGCAAGCTCGACGTCAAGGCGCACTACGGCAAGGTCGACGGCGCCTCGATTACTTTCAATGCGGCCTTTGCGCTGCCCGCCTTCACCGGAGCGCCGCTGCCGAACGCGCCCCTGTTCTGGGAGGACGTGAACCAGCACAACTTCACGTTCGTCAACAATATCGATCCGTCGAATGAACAGAAGGCGGGTGATATCTCGGTCAAGTACGACACGGACGTCGGCATCGGACGCCTGACCGCGTGGGCGCTATACAGCGACGTCAAGAACTCCTTTGGAGCCGATGGCACGAGCGGGTCGTTCAACTTCTTCAATGCGGACGCCCAGTGCCAGAGCACCGCGGCGCAGGTCTTCAACTCGACGTTCCTCGGAGCGGTCGGGCAGCCGGGCCATCTGCCGCCGCCGCAGATCATATTCTTCGGGGCGCCGGGCGTTCCGCCTGCCGCAATCTTCGGGCCTTACACGCCGACCGCCTGTGACGGCACGCAGTGGCAGGAGCGCAATCAGAAGGACTACAGCTTCGAGGCGCGGCTCGCTTCCAAGGGCGAGGGCGCGTTCAACTGGCTCGCGGGCGTGTATTACCTGAATATCGATCGGGAGGTGGGCGTCAACCTCGGTATCGATCGCGGCCAGGGAATCCTCCCGCAGCTCTTCAATCCCGCGGGGAGCGCGAACCCGACCGAGTCGCTCGCCTGGGACCGGTTCAAGAGCGATGTCTACGCCGGGTTTGGCCAGTTGAGCTACAAGCCGACGGACGCCCTCGAACTTGCGCTGGCCGCGCGCTACGACAGCGAGGAGCGCAAGGTCCACAACCTCGTGCCGACGGCCGCGCGCACCCAGTACATCGACTTCAACCCCTTCGACGGTGTCTTCACCGGCGGCGCGCCACTCAACGCGGGGTTGAATCCGCTCATCAATCCGGCGGGTACGATCCCCGACCGGAAACGCACGTTCAGCCAGTTCCAGCCGAAAGTCTCGGTGACCTGGAAGCCGCGCAGTACATTGAGCCTGTTCGCGAACTGGGGCGTCGGCTTCAAGAGCGGAGGCTTCAACAGCCAAGGCTCGGCCGCGACCACTGACCTCTTCATCAACTGCCTGACGCAGGGCGGCTGCACCAGCACGAGCATCACCCCGACTGCCCGCAGCGTCATCGTGCGCGATCAGTTCGACAAGGAGAAATCCACGTCGGCCGAGGTGGGCCTGAAATCCGCGCTGTTCGACAACCGCCTGCAGCTCGACGTGTCGCTCTACACGACCAAGGTCGACAACATGCAGTTCTTCGAGTTCCTGGTCGGGCCCTTCGGGCTGCTGCGCATCGTCAACAACATCGACGAGGTGCACATCGATGGCGCGGAAATCTCGGCCAATGCGCGCCTGACGAATCACCTGCGACTGGTCGCGGGCTATAGCCGCGTCGACAGCGAGATCCGCAAATTCACTTCGCGCCCGTACACGGTCGGCAACCGCTCGCCGTATACGCCGGGCTATACGGCGACGGCCGGCGCCGAGTTCGACTTTCCGCTCGATAACGCCTGGCGCTGGCAGGCAAGCGCTTACTGGAATCAGACCGGCCCGACCTGGTTCCACGCGGTGCAGGACGAGCAGGTCAAGTCGCTGTTCGGCGTCCCCGCTGACTACACCCGTGCGCAGCGCGAAGCGTTCGACACCATCGATGCCCGTCTCGCCGTTGGTAACGATCACCTGACGGTGGCGCTCGTCGGCAAGAACATCACCGACGAGCATTGGCTGCAGGAGGTCATCGTTGCCCCGGAGTTCGGCGGCTCGTTCATTCACCCGGGCACCGAGCGACGCGTGATGGTGGAGCTCGGGTACAAATTCTGATCGAGTGCCGGCGACGCTTATAGTGGCGGGGTGTCTCCTGCCCCATTTCGCGCGCCCGCAGAGCTGCCTGCCGAGCTGGCCGCGACCGCGCGCCGACATCTCGAGCGCCTGAGCGCGACGGAAGCTGGTGTGGCCGCGCTCGCTGCGGCCGACGCGCGCGTTCGCAACTCGATCGGATACGTATTCGCTTGCAGCGATTTCGTTGCGCAGGCGTGCGCGCGAGATCCGCAGTTGCTGTGCCGCGCCGATCTGGCGGGCGGCTCGCGCGACGCACTGGAATTCGCCCGTGACGCCGACACCGGCGGCAGCCGGCCGCAGGACGAAGCCACCTTCATGGCCTGGTTGCGCCGCTGGCGGCGCAGCGAACTGGCTCGGATCGCGTGGCGCGACCTGGCGGGGTGGGCTGCGCCCGAGGAAACGCTGGCGGAACTCAGCGCTTTTGCCGACTGCGCAATCGCGGCGGCAGAGCGCGTCGCGCGGGCGCAGCTGGTCGCTTGCTACGGCGAGCCGCGTTCGGCGGCGGGCGAAACGCAACCGCTCGTCGTCGTCGCCATGGGCAAGCTCGGCGGCGGCGAGCTCAATTTCTCCTCGGACGTGGACCTGGTGTTTCTGTTTCCCGAGCACGGTGAAACCGACGGCGTGCGGCCGATCGCGAACGAGGAGTTCTTCCGCCGCCTCGGCCAGAGCCTGATCCGGCTGCTCGAGACGCCGACGGACGAGGGCATCGTGTTTCGCATGGACATGCGCCTGCGGCCGTTCGGCGACAGTGGCGCGCTAGCGGTGAGTTTCGCGTCCTTCGAGGATTACCTACAGACGCACGGCCGCGACTGGGAGCGTTATGCCTGGATCAAGGCGCGCGCCATCACTGGCGCCGACGCTTACGACGAGGTGCGCGCCGGCGCCGTGCGGCCGTTCGTGTTCCGCCGCTATCTCGATTTCGGGGTGTTCGAATCGCTGCGCGAAATGAAGGCCCTGATCGAGCGCGAGGTGCAGCGGCGCGAGCTCGCCGAACACGTGAAACTCGGCCCGGGAGGGATCCGCGAAATTGAATTCATCGTGCAGGCGTTTCAGCTGATCCGCGGTGGCCAGGATCCGCGTCTGCGGCAACCCTCGCTCCTCGCCGTCCTGCCGCAGCTCGAGGGCGGCAAGGGGTTGCCACAGGCGGCGGTGACGGCGCTGCGCGCCGCTTACATCTTCCTGCGCCGGCTCGAGAACCGTCTGCAGATGCTGCGCGATGAACAGATCCATCAGCTGCCTGAGGACGCGCTGACTCGCGCGCGCATTGCCGCGGCGATGGGGGCGGGCAGCTGGGACGATATGTATCGCGAGCTCGCCGAGCACCGCGCGCGTGTCAGCGATTGCTTCCGCACGGTCGTGCTCGCCGCGGACGCGCGCGGCGGCGACATCGCGCCGCCTGTCGACCTCGGACCGCTATGGGAGGCGGGCGAAGAGACCGCGGGCGTCGAGGAGGCGCTGCGTCGCGCAGGTTTCCACGGCCCGGGTGCTGCCGCCGCGCTGCTCGTTGCCTTGCGCGAATCCTCCCCCGTGCGACGGCTCGATGCGACGGGCCGCAGGCGGCTGCATGCGTTGCTGCCGACGGTCGTCGAGGACGCTGGTCGCGCCGCGGCGCCGCTCGCCGTTCTCGGGCGCATGCTGCGCATTCTCGAGTCGATCGGTTCGCGCTCCACGTACTACGCGCTGTTGCAGGAAAACGCCACAGCTCGCCGCCGTCTGGTCGAGATCTGCGGCTATGGGGAATTCCTCGCGGGCCAGGTCGCAACGCATCCGTTGCTGCTCGATGAATTGATCGACGTACGTCTGTTCAAGGAGCGGCCGGACCGCGCGGCGCTCGCCGCGGACCTCGCGCTGCGCATGCAAGGCGCCACGCAAGAGGATCCGGAGCGCCAGGTGGAGTCCCTGCGCGCGTTCCAGCGCGCCGCGATCTTTCGCATCGCGGTCGCGGACCTGACGGGCCACGTGCCGTTGATGCGCGTCAGCGACCTGCTCACCGACGTTGCCGAGCTCATCATCGAGCGGGTCATGGAACTGGCGTGGCAGCAGATGACCGGCCAGTTTGGCGTGCCGCGCTGCGGGGCCGAGCGGCGAGCCGTGCGGATCTGCGCGGTCGGATACGGCAAGCTCGGCGGTATCGAGCTCGGCTACGCTTCCGATCTCGATCTGGTGTTTCTGCACGACTCGGCCGGCGAGCACCAGACGACCGACGCGGCGCGACCCATCGAGAACGGATTGTTCTTTGTGCGTCTTGCCCAGCGCATCCTGCACTTGCTGACGTTCCACTCCGCGGCGGGCAGGCTCTACGAGGTGGACGTGCGGCTGCGGCCGAGCGGCAAGGGCGGCATGCTGATCACCAACATCGATGCGTTCGAGGAATACCAGCGCGCGGAAGCGTGGACCTGGGAGCATCAGGCGCTGCTCCACGCCCGGGCCGTCGCCGGCGCTCCGCTGCTGTGTGCGCGCTTCGAGCAAGTGCGGCTCGAGACACTGCGGCAGCGGGTGAATCGCGAGACGCTCCGGCAGGAGATTCGCGACATGCGGGCCCGCATGCGGCGCGAGCACGCACGATCGGCCGTTGGCCAGTTTCACTTGAAGCACGATGCCGGCGGCATCACCGACATCGAATTCCTCGCCCAGTACTGGGCGCTGGAATTCGCGCGGGACCATCCGCCGGTCGCGATGTTCTCCGACACGATCCGCCAGCTCGAATCGCTGGCGTCGGCCGATCTGGTGCCGCAGGCGACGGTGGACGGCCTCGTGGGCGCTTACCGTTCCTACCGGGCGCGTATCCATCACCGCTCCCTCGAGCATCGCGAGCCGGCGGTCCCCGCAACCGAGTTCCTGGGCGAGCGCGGCGACGTGCTGCGCATCTGGGAGCAGACCTTCGGCGCCCCTTGAGGGCGCGATCCCCTATAATGCAGGCTAGTCCCTGCAAGAGAGCGCCGATGTCCGCCAGACCGAACCCGCCGCTCCTGGCGCCAAATACCCAGCATCGCTACGAAGTGACGCGCGGCGATCTGCCGCTGGCCTGTCCGATGCCGGAAATGCACCTGTGGAATTCTCACCCGAGGGTCTACCTGGCGATCGAGGAGACCGGCTGGGCCAAGTGCCCTTACTGCGGCGCCGAGTACACCCTGCAGGGCGGCGGCTCTCAATAGGGCCGGTAGGACTTCTCCTCGACGATCCGCGAGCCGAGCGCGAGATTGATGCGCTTCTTGATCGCGGCGCGCTCGTCATTGGTCACGTAGACCGCGCGCGCGAGGTCGATGAACTCGCGGTCGAACGTCTTCACGGCTTCCTTGTCGCGGATGCGGTCCTCGATGTCCCAGAGCTCGCCATTGACGCGCTCGAGGGCGCGTTCCTCCGCGGCGATGGCCGGCACGGCGCAACCGCTGTCGCGCCAGGTGCGCTCGAGCAGCTCGAGTTCTGCGCGCACGTTGGCGAGCTTGGCGGCATCGGTCATGCGCTGCGCCTTGATGCGCAGGATTGTGATCTTGTCGAGCAGTTCGCCGGGGGAGACCGGCACCAGCACCGCGTTGGCCGTCGTCATGCGAGCGATCGTAACAGCTCGTCGAGGCGCGCCGTTACCTCCTCCACGGCAATGAGATTCATCACCCCCGGCTCTTCGATTTTCTCGGCCCAGGGCAGCTCCTCGGGCGAGCGGCCGCGGTAGCTGCGCGCGGCGCGC
This sequence comes from Steroidobacteraceae bacterium, assembly GCA_049691655.1. Classification (GTDB taxonomy): domain Bacteria; phylum Pseudomonadota; class Gammaproteobacteria; order Steroidobacterales; family Steroidobacteraceae; genus JBAVOB01. Next base: position 19,948 of record JBAVOB010000149.1, read on the forward strand.
GCATACGCATCGACACACCACTGGCGCGATAGGTACGGGCCGCTGCGCGCCGGATTGGTCGCGGCGTACAGCCCGATCACCGGCGTGCCGACCATGGTAGCCATGTGCGCAGGGCCCGAATCGGGAGCCAGCAGTGCCGTCGCGCGGCCGAGCAGCGCGAGCAGCTGCGGGAGCGTGTCGCGGCCGATCTGATTGCTGAGTCGGGTGCGGGCGAGCCGCTGGATCGCCTCGCCCATGCGGCGGTCATCCTCGGCCGGGCCACCGGTGAGGATCACTCGCATTCCACGGCGTTCCGCCGCGTAATCGGCCACTGCCGCGTAGCGTTCCGGGGCCCAGTTTCGTGCGCGGTGGCTCGAGCATGGGCTCACGACCAGAACCGGTTGCGCGTCGGGAATCAGCTGCGCCGCATATGCGAGCGCATCGGGCGGCAGCGGCAGGTCCCAGCGCACGGCCCGGTCGTGCACGCCGAGCGCCTCGGCGAATCCCAGGAAGCTGTCGAGCACGTGCTCGCGCGACCGCGGCGCCACGCGCGCGTTGGTGAACAGCCACTGCAGCTCGCGGGCGCGGGCGCGGTCGAAACCGACCTTCAGCTCCGCGCGGACGCATGCAGCAACCAGGCTCGCGCGGAAAGCGAGCTGCAGGTGCAGTAGCACATCGAACCGGCGACCGCCAAGCGCGGCGCGCAGTCGCCGCAATCCCGCAAATCCGGCATGCTTGTCGACGGTGATAAACTCTACGCCATCGAGCAACCCTACCAGCTTGGCTTCGGTCTTGCCCACGATCCACGTGAAACCGGTTTTCGGCCAGGCGCGCTGCAGGGCGCGCACCAGCGCGACCGCATGGCAGGTATCGCCGATCGCGGAGAGCCGCAGCAGGCACAGGCTTTGCGGCGGCTCGGGAAGGGGCAGCGTGCGCATGAGAGTTCTTGTCTGATGAGCCGGGACTGGAAGCTTGGACCCGGCGTGAAGCGCGTCGCCGTCGCGGGCGGCGCCATGCTATATGACGCCTCCCGGGTCAGCAATTTCAGCGAAGCGTGGTTCGACGCCAACTGGTGGCCGCAGCGGGATGCGGTCGAAGGCGATGCCGGTGGCCGCGGCAGCACCTGGTTCGTGCGTGGCGAACGCGGGGTCTATGCGCTGCGCCATTACCGGCGCGGCGGTCTCGCCGCGAAATTCGTGCACGATCGTTACCTGTGGACGGGGGAATCGGAGACGCGGCCGTTTGCCGAGTGGGGACTCACGTATCACATGCGCCGCGCTGGCCTGCCGGTGCCGGTGCCGATCGCCGCCCGCTACCGCCGCGCCGGCCTCACGTACACCGGTGACCTGATCACCATGCGCCTCGCCGACGCACAGCCGCTCGCCATGCTGCTTACCATGGGCGCGCTATCGCTCGAGACCTGGATTGCCATCGGCCGTTGCATCGGCCGGTTTCACGAATTCGACGTGTGTCATGCCGACCTCAATGCGCACAACGTGCTGCTGACGGACGAGGGCCGGGTGTTTCTCGTCGATTTCGATCGCGGCGAGCTGCGCCGTCCCGGCCTGTGGCAGGACGGGAATCTGGTTCGCCTGCGCCGCTCGCTTGAGAAGGTCATCGAGACGCTGCCCGCCGAGCGCTTTACCGAGCAGGACTGGCATTCGTTCCTCGACGGCTACTATCAGGTCAGGCGCACGCCGCTAGCGTCGACCCCCGCACGCTGACGCGGTGCGCAGCTCGTGCGTTACCTGTACCGGCTGCTCGTCTACCTGCTCGCGCCGGTGTTCTTCGGCGCAATGTTGTTGCGTGGCCTGCGCGATCGCAGCTACTGGCGCAAGCTCGCCGAACGATTCGGCTATGGGCCGGGAACGGCGGGCTCCTCGATCTGGGTGCACGCGGTCTCGGTGGGGGAAGTGCAGGCGGCCGCGGCGCTAGTGCACGCGCTCGGTGATCGCCACCCGGAAATGCCGCTGGTCGTCACGACGGTGACACCGACCGGGGCCGAGCGCGCGCGCGCGCTGCTCGGTGCCGACGTTCTGGTGCGCTACCTGCCGTACGATCTGCCGGGTGCGGTGCGGCGCTTTCTCGACCGCATCCGGCCTCACATCGCGATCGTCATCGAGACCGAACTCTGGCCCAACCTGTATCACGCCTGCGGTGCGCGCGGCGTGCCGCTGGTTCTCGCCAGCGCACGCCTTTCGCCGCGCTCCATTCGCCGCTACCGGTTGCTGGCGCGCCTGTTCGCCGAGACCCTGTCGCACGGCATCGTGATCGCGGCGCAGAGCGCGGCGGACGCGCAGCGCTTCAGGTCGATCGGAGCGCCACCTGACCGCACGCACGTCACCGGCAATCTCAAATTCGACTTTGCGCCGCCGGCCGACATTGCCGACCGCGGCGTCGACATTCGCCGCGCACAGGCCGCCGGCCGCCCGGTGTGGATCGCAGGCAGCACGCATCCGGGCGAGGAAGAGCGGGTACTTGCGGCGCATCGGCGGGTACGGGCACAGGTAGTGGACGCATTGCTGATTCTCGTGCCGCGTCACCCGAGCCGCTTCGGCGAGGTGGCGGCGCTGCTGCACCGCGAGCGGGTGTCGTTCGTCACCCGCTCGAGCCGGCAGAACTGCAGCCCGGACACCGAAGTCATGCTGGTCGACACGCTCGGCGAACTGGTGGCGTTCTATGCCGCGAGCGACGTGGCGTTCGTGGCCGGGAGCCTGGTCCCGATCGGGGGCCACAACCTGCTCGAGCCCGCCGCACTCGGGCGCGCAATCCTCACGGGCCCGTACAACTTCAAGGGACAGGACGTGGCGGACCTGCTGTTCGAGTGCCGTGCGGCGGAGCGGGTTGCCAATAGCGAGGAACTCGCCGCGGCCGTGGTGAGGCTACTGCGCGACCCCGACGAACGGGCGCGGATGGGCGGGATCGCGCGCGACACCGTGCAGTCAAACCGCGGAGCGCTCGCGCGATTGCTCGAGCTGGTCGAGCCGCTCCTGCTGCGTTGAGGCGATGCCGCGCCGGCGCGGCCCTCAGGGTTGCTTGGCGGGCGCCGTGCGCTCCAGCCAGCCGTTGATTTCCTCGAGGGTCTTGCGGTCGAGATTGCCGGCAGCCAGCCGCAGGGCGATGACATTGAGGATATAGTCGTAGCGGCTGCGGGAATAGTTGGTTTGCGCCTGAACGAGCGTGCCGCGAGCAGCCAGCACGTCCACGGCGGTACGCGTGCCGACCTCGTAACCGGCTTCCGTCGCCTTGAGCGCGGTCTGGCTCGATTCCAGAGCCTGGCGCAGGGCGTTGACGCGCGAGATCTCGCTCAGCACGCCGAGGTAGGCATCCCGGGCCGCGCGCTCGGTCTGCCGCGACGTGCGTTCGAGCCGCTCCTTCGCCGCCATCCACAGGTACTGCGACTGACGGACGCGGGACTGCGTGGCCCCGCCGCTGAACAGCGGCATCGAGAGCTGCAGGGAATACACCCTGTCGTTGGTGTTCGAGTCGGACAGCGCCTGCCCGCCCTGGTCGAGTGTCAGGCTCGAATTCGCGCGCGTCTTGGCGCGTTCGCCGACCGCATCGATCTGCGGCAGATGACCGCTGAAGGCCGTCTGCACGTCGTCGCGGGCGATGTCCGCAGCCAGCCGGCTCGCCACCAGCGCGAGATTCTGGTCCATCGACTGCTTCACCCACTGCTCTTCATCGGCGGGCTCCGGGCTCTTCAGGGGCAGGTCGGTGGCGGGCTTGGCAAGCTGATCGGGCTTCTGGCCCGTCACTTCCCGCAGCGCTTCGCCGGCGTTCGCGAGCTGGCGCTTCGCGGCAATCACGGCTGCAGCGCTCGTATCGCGCGCCGCCTTGGCTTCCTGCACGTCGGTGATCGCGATGAGCCCCACCTCGAAGCGCTTCTCGGCCTGCTCGAGCTGGCGCGAAATGGCGTCAAGCGATGCCTGCTGTGCGTCGAGGATGTCCTGCGTGGCCAGTACGTCGAAATAGCTCGTGGCGACGCGCTGGATGAGGTTCTGCTCGGCGGCCTGATAAACCGCCTCGGCCTGGGCGACCTGCTTGCTAGCGCGTCGCAGGCCGACCCAATTGGCCCATGAAAAAATGTTCTGGCGCAGGTCGACGCTCCAGCGCCGCGTCGTTTGTTCCCCCGAGCCGCTATTGTCCGACGGAACAGGGATGCCGTTGAGCACGAATTGGCGCACCGCAGGGCCGTCCGACTTGTCTTTCTGATAAGAGGCCGAGCCCGATACCTGCGGCAACAGGCTGGCCCAGGCCTGCGGCCGCGCCTCGCGCGCCGCGCGGCGATTCGCATCGGCCTCGCGAATCTGGGGATCGTTCGCCACGGCGCGCTCGTACACCCCGACGAGATCGTCGGAGAATGCGGGAGCGACACACAGGAACCCGCAAGCCAACGCCAGCGCACGACGCATAAACTTACCTTGCAATCAGCAGGTCAAAAACAATACCGACGTTCTATATCACTTCCGGCTCGCGCGCGGCAACCGCATGGTGAACAACACGGCGCAACTCAGAATTCGAACGCTTCGCGGCGCCGCGCGTTCAGCAGCGGATCGAGCACGGTTTCGAACAGGCTCTCCGCCGACCAGCTGGTCGCAGACACTCGCCGCACCAGCCGCGCTTCCATGATCGGCGGCTCTCCGACGACCACGAAGAGTCTGCCGCCGATCCGCAGGGCCTGCTGGAAGCGCTCGTCGTAGAGCGGGAGCGACGCGGTCACGACGGCCGCATCGTAGGCATCGTGTTCGGCAAGCTGCGAGCCGTCCGCGGCCAGCACCGTCGCGTTGGCGATGCCCGCACGCTTTAAATTGGCCCGCGCAAATTCGGCGATGTCGGGGTAGATCTCGAGCGAGCGCACCGAGCGGGCCTGGCACGCCAGCGCGGCGGTGAGAAAACCCGAGCCCGTGCCGACTTCGAGCACAGTGTCGCCGGCGCCGGCCGCGATCGCCTGCAGGATGCGGCCCACCATCTTCGGTGCAAGCATGTGCTGGCCGTGCGGCAGCGGGATTTCCGTGTCTGCACAGGCTACATCGCGCCACGCGCGCGGCACGAAATCCTCGCGCGGCAGCTTCAGCAGCAGCTCGAGCACGCGCTGGTCGAGCACGTCCCAGGCACGCACCTGCTGCAACACCATCTGTTCGCGCGCCACTTCCGCGACCATCATTTCGCCTCGCTTCGATTAGACTTATTGTGCCGCATTGCAGAACCCGTCAAAGTACGGCTTTTCGCACGCTCTGCCAAGCAGTCGGCGCCGCCATATGGTGAAACACCGTAGGGCGGGGGCGCCCGCTCGGCTATGCTTCGGAGCATACCCGCCGCCCCATATCGAATAACAAACAGGACTGGCGGGACCGGGCCTCGAGAAGGGAAGGCCGTACCTGCAGATGTCAATCATCGGCCTCGTCTGCTTGCTGCTCGCGCTGGTAGCTGCGCTGCTGCTGGTGCTGTACTTCTTCCAGCGCCGGGAACTGCGCTCGGTGGAGGAACTGTCGCAACAGGTACAACGCATCGCCATCGGCGGCCGACTCGGCGGACGCGTCGACATCGACACCGGCCAGCCTGAGATCGCCGCGCTCGCCACGGCCGTCAATCACCTGATCGGACGCGTCGCGGCGGTGCCGGGGCGCGGTCCTGAGTACCCGCACTTGTTTGCCGAGCTCGGCGACCGCATCCACGAGGTCGTGGTGATTCACGGCGAAACCATCCAGTTCGCAAACCGCCAGTTCGCGAACCTGATCGGAATCGATCGTGCGGAACTCGTCGGCCGCAAGCTCGAGGATCTCGTCCCGCCCGAATACTCTGAATTCGTCGGCGAGAACATCCGGCGGCAACTCGCCGGCGGCGCCGCCGCGGAACGCTTCGAAATCGAGATGGTGGGACTGCAGGGCCAGGTCAGCCGGCTCGAGATCGCTTCGGCCATGATGGAGTACGCGGGCAAGCCCGCACTGCTCATCACGGGCGTCGAGGTAGTGCCGACCCAGATCCTGCCGCAGCTGAACCTCATTCCCACCGAAGAACCGGCGGCACCGGCGCCCGCCGCCGCGTCCGCCGCCGCGCGCGCCTTGCATTCCCTCGCCGAAGCCATCGTTACGACCGATGCCGGGGGGCAGATCGAGTCCTGCAATCCGGCCGCCGAGCAGCTGCTGGGTGTCGGTGCCGAAGCCGCGCGTGGGCGAACGCTCGAGGACCTCGCGGGGCTCGTCGATGAGAGCGACCGCAAGCGCCTCAGCGATCCGGTGCGCCAGGCGCTCTCGAGCGGCATGCCCGTTACGCTCGGGCGGCGCGCGGCGCTGATGTCGCGCGCGAGCGGCACCGAGCGCTCGATCGAGCTGTCCGCGTCGCCGATGAAGGACGAGGCGGGCCAGGTCAGCGGCGCCGTGGTGCTGCTGCACGATGTGACGGAGCTGCGCGGCCTGACGCGCCAGATGTCCTACCAGGCGACGCACGACGCCCTCACGGGGTTGGTGAACCGCCGCGAATTCGAGCATCGGCTGGGCGAAGCCCTGGCGGCGGCGCAGCGCGGCGACGGCTCGCACGTGCTGTGCTACCTGGACCTGGATCGTTTCAAGCTCGTCAACGACACCAGCGGGCATCTCGCGGGCGACAGCATGCTGCGTGAAGTGGCGAAACTGCTGCGCGACGCGGTACGCGATTCCGACACGGTGGGGCGACTCGGGGGCGACGAGTTCGGCCTGCTGCTCATCGGCTGTCCGCTCGACAAGGCGCGCCAGATCACCGACGACCTGTGCCGCACGGTCGGTGACTACCGCTTCGTGTGGAAGGACAAGCTGTTCAACATCGGCGTCAGCGTCGGCATCGTAGAACTCTCGCGCGAAAGCGGCACGCTCGAGGAAGTGCTGTCCGCGGCGGACTCGGCCTGCTACGTGGCGAAGAAGCAGGGCTCGGGACATGTCTCGGTGTACTCCGCGCATGACGAAGCCGTGGCGCGGCACACCGGCGAGATCCAGTGGCTGCAGAGACTGCAGAGCGCGCTCCGGGACAATCGCTTCGAGCTCTATTACCAGCCGATCATCCCGGCATTCGGCAACGACGGCGACGGGCCGGCGATGGAGGTGCTGGTGCGCCTGAAAGACGATGCCGGCAACGAAATGGCGCCGGCCGAATTCGTGCGGGCCGCGGAACGCTATCGCCTGATGGGCCTGGTGGACCGCTGGGTCGTCCAGACGACGCTCGCGGCCGTGGGCCGCGGCGCGGTGCACCTGCCGGGCAGCCGCTGCGTCGCGATCAACGTCTCCGGGCAGACGCTCGCGGATCAGAGCTTCCTCGAGTTCATCGTGGACCTGTTCGACCGCACCGGCGTGCCGCCCAACCAGATCTGCTTCGAGATCACGGAGAGCGCCGTGATCGCGAATCCCGACCAGGCGCGGCGCTTCGTCGGCGTGCTGCACGGCATGGGCTGCCATTTCGCCCTGGACGATTTCGGCAGCGGCCTCGGGTCGTTCTCGAACCTGAAGAACCTGCCGCTCGATTTCCTGAAGATCGATGGGTCCTTCATGCGAAATCTCGGGGGCGATACCGTCAACCAGGCGATGGTGACCGCGATGATCAAGCTCGCGCGGACGCTCAACTTCCGGGTGATCGCCGAGCAGGTCGAGGACGCCGCGTCACTCGAGGCCGCGCGACGCCTCGGGTTCGACTATCTGCAGGGCTACGCGGTCGGGCGGCCGCAGCCGCTCGCGTTCGCCGCCTGAAGCGCCTCAGGCCGGCGGTTTCTTCGGCTCGAAGGTCAGCGCCGCGCCGTTCATGCAGTAGCGCTGGCCGGTCGGCGCCGGTCCGTCCGGAAACACGTGGCCGAGGTGGCCGCCGCAGCGCGAACAGTGCACCTCCGTGCGACGCATGAAGAGGCCCCGGTCCTCGCTCGTCTCGACCGCGCCCTGGATCGGCTGGAAAAAACTCGGCCAGCCGGTGCCGCTCTCGTATTTTGCCCCGGCGTCGAACAGCTCCTGCCCGCAACCGGCGCACTGGAAACTGCCCGGCCGTTTCTCCTGGTTGAACGGGCTGGATCCGGCGCGCTCGGTGCCGTGCTTGCGCAGCACCTGGTACTGCTCGGGGCGCAGGTCGCGCCGCCATTGTTCGTCCGGTTTCGTGACGGGAAACTGCCTGTCGGACTTCATGCGAGCGCCTCCGGCCTTTCCTATTGTCGCCGACTGTGCTGCGGGTTGTCGCGGCTTGCCGCGGTGCAGCATCGGGACGAGCTTGTCTGGCCGGTCGGCGGCATCTATGGTGACTCGCTTGTTGCTTCGGTGCATCGTGTGACCGGGGGCGACTCGGGGTGGGGGCAAGGCCGAATGCGTGCCACGCCGCAACCGAACGGGGGACTCATGGAACTCGCTCGGCTTTGGCGAGAGCACCTGCAGGCAGGCTGTCCGCAGGAGCTCGCAGGGATGCAAATCGCGGGCACGGACGCCAGGGCCCTGGACGTTGAAATCACCGCTTGCGTGAGCGCCTTCCTCACGCGACAGCTCGTCGTGGACGGGCGCCTCGAGCACCGCCTGCAGGAAGTGCAGTCCGCGCTCGACCAGGCGAGCCGCGAGGCCGAAGCGCCCGTTGCCGCGTACGCCGCCCGCCTGAATCGGCTAGTGAGCGCCGTTCTGACCGAGACCCGCATCAGCCGCATTTGAATCGCTGACTGGCGCCGGCGCGGCGCCGGTATCGAGCAACGGCGTGCGCGAGAAGAGCTCGTCCGCCCGCACGAAACCCAGCAGAAAGCCCGCCATCACCTCCATCTGCGTTCGATGCAATGCGAGCGCCTGGCGCTTGCGTTCGCGCTCGAGCTGCGAGAGACCGAAGCGCTGCCACTCGAGGGCGTTCAGGCGCGGCGGCGGTCGCAGGTCGAGCGCCGGATGCAGGCCGCGCGGTCGC
>JBAVOB010000150.1:0-4638 GCA_049691655.1 Steroidobacteraceae bacterium
GCTGCGGGCGTCCCGACGCGCGCTGGTCGCCTCGGTCGCGCGCGAGCTCGGCGTCGCGCGCTACAGCGTCTACCAGATCCTGCGGATGGCGATCGGCCGCTGCGGCCGGATGGATCTCTGGGTGCGCGGTAATCGCCGCGATGCCGTGCGGCACGCGCGCTGGATGCTGCTGCGACTCGTTACCCTGTACGAACGCGGCGCGAGCCCGCAGCTCGCCGTATGAAGCGCCTGCGCGCACTCGTCGTCGTTCACACGAGCCTCGTGCCGCCCGAGACGCTCGCCGGGCGCACCGCGAAGGAAATCGAGGAGTGGCGCACCGAGTATGACGTCATCTCGACGCTGCGCCGACTGGGGCACGAGGTCCGTTGTCTCGGCGTGCTCGACAGCCTGACGGAGCTGCGCGTGACGATCGCGGACTGGAAGCCGGATATCGTCTTCAACCTGCTCGAGGAATTCGACGGCATCGTTACCTACGACCAGCACGTCGTGGCCTTCCTCGAGCTGATGCACCAGCCCTACACCGGCTGCAACCCGCGCGGCCTGCTGCTCTCGCGCGACAAGTCGCTGTGCAAGCAGCTGCTGGCCTATCACCGCATTCCGACCCCGCAATTCATCGTCGCGCGCAAGGGCGTCAAGTTCCGCGCCCCGCGGCGCGCCAAGTTTCCGCTGTTCGTAAAGTCGACGACCGAGGACGCTTCACTAGGCATCGCGCAGGCCTCGGTGGTGGGCGACGCGCCGAGCCTGCTCGAGCGCGTGCAGTTCGTGCATGAACAGGTCGGCTCCGACGCGCTCATTGAGGAGTACATCGAGGGGCGCGAACTCTACGTGGGCGTGCTCGGCAACGAGCGCCTGACGCGCCTGCCCGTCTGGGAGATGGTGTTCGGCTCGATGCCGGAATCGCTCCCGGCGATCGCGACGCGCAAGGTGAAGTGGGACAAGGGCTACCAGGCAAAGTACGGCATCACGACGCGCGCCGCCGACGACCTGCCTGCAGCGGTGGCCACCAGGCTCGACCGGCTCTCGCGCCGCATCTATCGCTCGCTCGGGCTGTCGGGCTACGCGCGCATGGATTTCCGGGTGCGCGCCGACGGCGGCGTGTTCGTACTCGAGGCCAACGCCAATCCGAACCTCGCGGCGGACGAAGATTTTGCGGACTCCGCGCGCGCGGCGGGGTACACCTACGAGGAGCTCCTCGAGCGCATTCTCGCGCTCGGGCTGGCCTACCGCGCCGAGTGGAGAATTTCCTATGGCTGAAGCACGGGCGCCGCTGGCGGCGCTGCTCGCGACGACCGCGCTGGGCGCGCTCGGCGCATGCGCGGACAGCGCGGCACTCCGCCGGACCGAGCTCGCGGAGCTCGTGTCCTGGCTGCCGGGTAGTTATGAGAGCCAGGAACCGCAGTCGGGCGTGCGCGCCCCGCTCGCCGCTGTCCTGCTGGTCATCGTCCCGGTGTATGCGCCGAGCATCGGCGAGCACGTGTTCTACGCGCAGGAAATGGCGGCCGCGGATCCGCGCCGGGTGATGGGCCAGCGCCTGCTGTCGTTTGCGGTGAGCGACGACGGCCGCATCCTGCAGACCGACTATGCGCTCGCCGATCCGCTGCGCTGGCGCGACGCGCAGCGCAATCCCGAGGTTTTCATGGGCCTGCAGCCGCCGGACCTGCGTAGCCCTGCAAGTTGTGCGCTCGTGTGGAGGCGCGACGCGGATCGCTTCAGCGCATCGCAGGACCGGGACACGTGCCCGGCGCGAGCGGCCGCGAACGGCGCGGCATCGATCCTCGAGCCGGGCGCGCGGCTCGGGCGCGAGGAACTCGTGCTCGGCGGCGCGGGCGAGGACGCGTCCGGCCGGGTGGTGTACGGTAGCGCAGACAACCCGATCTATCGATTGCGCAAACGGAGACAGCCGTGAAACCCGAAGTCCTGCAGCCCCGGCCCGCGCCGGCGGACGACCAGCTTCTCGTCAGCGCGGGGGCCGTCGTCACCTGCCCGAAGTGCCATAACGAGTTCAGCCTGGCCGATGGATTCGCGAGCCGCTCGTTCGAGCAGCTGCGGCAGGCGAGCGTCGGGCGCATGGAGCAGCTGCGCCGCCGGGTGCAGGAGGAGGAGGCACAGCGCAGCGGCGCCCAGCTCGCCGCCCAGAGGCAGGCGATCGCCGACAGCGAGCGCGAGCGCTGGAAGCTGAAGGAGGCCGAATACCAGAAGAAGCTCGACGACACCCTGAAGCGCCTCGATGACGCGCAGCGCAGCGCGGCGCAGGGCTCGCAGCAGCTGCAGGGCGAAGTCCTCGAACTCGTACTCGAGGAGCAGCTGCGGGCCGCGTTCCCACTGCACCAGATCGAGGAAGTGAAGAAAGGCACGCGCGGCGGCGACGTCGTGCACCGGGTGCTCACGCGCGGCGGCCAGCAGGTGGGCACCATTCTCTGGGAAGCCAAGCGCGCCCAGAGCTGGAGCCGCGACTGGTCGGCGAAACTGAAGGAGGACCAGCGCTCGCTCGGCGCCGAGGTCGGCGTGATCGTGAGCCTGGTCATGCCAAAGGAATGCGTCGCCGGCGCGCCCTTCGATCTCTACGAGGGTGTGTGGGTTGCGACCCCCGGCGCCGCGGTCTCGCTCGCGAAAGTATTGAGCGTCGCGCTGGCCGACGTGCACGCGCAACGGCGCCTGAGCGCGAACAAGGGCGAGAAGATGGCGGCGGTCTACGATTACGTGACGAGCCCGCAGTTCGGCCACAAGGTGCGCGCGATCGCCGAGACCCTCAAGCGTCTGCGGGACGAACTCGAGAGCGAGCGCGCCCAGACGCTGCAGCGCTGGAGCCGGCGCGAAAAGCACATCCAGCAGGCGGTCGTCGAGCTCGCGGGTCTCGGGGGCGAGCTGCAGGGCATTGCGCAACAGGATCTGCCGCAGCTCGAAATCGAGGCGCCGTCGCCCTCTGACAAGACCGCCGCCGATCCGCTCGAGCCATGAGCGGCATGGGCGCCGGCCGGGCAGCGACCTACTCGGCCGAGATTTCCTGGCAGCGCGGCGCACAGGTGTTCACGGACAACCGTTACAGCCGCGAGCACCGCTGGCGCTTTGATGGCGGCGCCGAGGTGGCGGCGTCGGCGTCACCGCACGTCGTGCCGCCGCCGTCGTCGAATCCCACGGCGGTCGATCCCGAAGAGGCGTTCGTCGCCTCGCTGTCGAGTTGTCACATGCTCTGGTTCCTGTCGCTGTGTGTGCAGCGCGGTCTGCGCGTGGATCGTTACGACGACGCGGCGCAAGGCGTCATGTCGAAGAACGCGGCCGGAAAACTGGCGATGACCCGCGTTACGCTGCGGCCGCGCGCGGTTTTTTCCGGTGAGCGCCGGCCGACGGCCGACGAGGTCGCGCGGCTGCATCGCCAGGCGCACGAGGAGTGCTTCATCGCGAATTCCGTGAGGACGGACGTGCGCTGCGAGCCGCGGGATGCAGGGGTCGATACGGCGGCCTGACGGGGTGCGGCGGTCGCAGGCGCCGCGTCACCCCGTTGCGCCTCACTCCTTGAGGTGCCGGTCGAGCCAGTCGAGCACGGTGTGATACCAGAGCTCGCTGTTGGCCGGCTTGAGAATCCAGTGACCCTCGTCCGGAAAATAGAGGAACCTGCTCTCGATGCCGCGCCGCTGCAGGGCGGTGAAGGCCGCTAACCCCTGGCTGTACGGCACGCGATAGTCGCGCGCGCCGTGGATGATGAGGGTCGGCGTGCGCCACCGGGTTACCAAGTCCGCCGGATTGAAGCGCTCGTAGTTCTCGGGTTTCTCGAAATACGGCCCGCCGAATTCCCACTCCGGGAACCACAGCTCCTCGGTCGAGTAATACATCAGCCGCTGGTCGAAGATGCCGGAGTGATTGACGAGGCAGCGGAACCGGTCCGGCCAGTTGCCCGCGATCCAGTTCTGCATGAATCCGCCGTAGGACGCGCCCAGCGAGCAGGCGCGCTCGCCATCGAGCCATGGATATTTCGCGAGCGCAGCCTCGAGGCCTTTTTGCAGATCGACGAGAGGTTTGCCGCCCCAGTCGCCGCTGATGGAATCGGTGAACTTCTGCCCGTAGCCGGGCGAGCCGTGAAAGTCGACGAACACGACGCCATAGCCGCCGCCCGCGAATGCCTGCGCGTTCCAGCGCGACGTCCACAGGTTCGCGAAGCTCACCTGCGGCCCGCCGTGCACCACGAACGCGATCGGGAATTTGCGGCCCGCGGTGAAACCGTAGGGCTGCATCACATAGCCGTATACAGTCTCATCGTTGGCACCGCGGAAGCTGAACTGCTCATAGGCGCTCATCGCGCGCGTGCGCAACAGCTCACCGTTGACGTCGGTGAGGCGCCGCAGCGCGCCGCCGTTGAAGCGGATCGCCTGCAGGTCCGCCGGCGCCGCGAGCGAGGCGAGCGCGATCACCACGGTGTCGCGCGCGACGGTGAAGTCCGTGATCTGGCCCTGATTCCACAGCCGCGTGGGTTTGCCGGACGCGAGGTCGATGGAGAACAACGCGTGCTGACCCAGATCGTCCGCGCTCGCCATAAGACGGCGGCCGTCGGGCAGCGCGGCGAGCTGCGACACGGAACGGTCCCAGTCGGCCGTCAGCGCGCGCTTCGCGCCGCTGCGCGCGTCGCGCAGCACGACATGGAAT
>JBAVOB010000151.1:0-2254 GCA_049691655.1 Steroidobacteraceae bacterium
GTCGCGGGCGCCGGCGGAGAGTTCGCGGAGGTCGCGGCCGAGCACCCGCGCCGTGCCGGTGCGCGACACGAGCACCCCGCCGATCAGCCCGAGTAGCGTGCTCTTGCCGCTGCCGCTCGGACCGCGCAGAAACACGCGCTCGCCGCGCGCCACCTCGAAGTGCCCGATGCTCAGGATCGGCGCTGCGCCAGGCCACGCGAACTCGATGCCACTCAAGAGGATCGCACTGTCCGCCGGGGATCGCTCCATCCGCGGACTCTAAAGGAGCCGGTCGCGATTGTCGCCGGGCCACGCCTTGCGTGTGGCGCCGCGGCGGCGGAGTCACCCATAATCCGCAACGGGTACGCCCATGAAGATCCTTTTCGACAAGTTGAGCGCGCACCTCGAGAAGCAGCTCCTCGGCGTGTATCTCGTCTCGAGCGAGGACCCGCTGCAGGGCGGCGAGGCAGCGGATGCGATCCGCGCACGCGCTCGTTCCGCCGGTTTCACCGAACGACAGACGTATTTCGTGGATCGCGGCACCAACTGGAACGACATCCGCGGCGCCGCCGCGAATCGCTCGCTGTTCGCCGCACGGCGAATCCTCGAGATCCGCATGCGTTCCGGGAAACCCGGCGTCGCGGGCGCACAGACGCTCACCCGTCTTATGGAGCGGCGCGATGCCGACGAGCTGCTGTTGATTCTCACCGAAAGCCTCGATCGCGAGGCGGCGGGCGCCGCATGGGTGCGCGCCGTGCAGGCGCACGGTGCGTGGGTCGACATCCGCGCGGTGCCGCTCGCCCAGCTTCCGGAATGGCTGCGCGCGCGCTGCCGCCGGGCGGGGCTCGAGGCCGACTCACAGGCGCTGGAGCTGCTCGCCGAGCGCACCGAGGGCAACCTGCTGGCCGCCGACCAGGAAATTGCCCGGTTGGCGCTCATGCTGCCGGGCGGGCGGCTCGATGCCCGCGCGATCACGGATTCCGTGGCGAATAGCGCGCGCTTCAGCCTCTACCAACTTGGCGACGCGCTGCTGCGTGGCGATGCGGCGCGCGTGCTGCACGTGCTCGAGGGCCTGCGGAGCGAGGGCGAACAGGTGCCGCTCGTGCTCTGGTACGCGATGCAGGCCCTCCACGGCCTGGCGCGTGACCCGCGCGCCGACCGGCTACCGCTCGCCCGGCTTGCGGCGCGCGCGTCGCGGGCCGATCGCATGCTCAAGGGCCGGCTGCATGGCGATCCGTGGGATGAGCTGGAGCTGCTCGGAGCCGAGATGTGCGGGCGGTGCGTTCTGCCCGTCCCTGCGCGCCGGCGTGCCTGATGCGACCGATTGGCCTGTTCGGCGGAACGTTCGATCCCATTCACTGTGGGCACCTGCGCACGGCGTTCGAGTTGTGGCAGGCGCTGAAGCTCACCGAAGTGCGGTTCCTGCCGACGGGCAGCCCGCCGCATCGCGAGCAACCGCTGGCGAGTGCCGAGTTGCGCCTGAGCATGGTGCGGGCCGCGATCGCCGACCAGCCGGCCTTCGTGGTGGATGATCGCGAGATGCGGCGCAGCGGCGTCTCCTACTCGGTCGATACGCTGGGCGAGTTACGCGCGGAGTTCCCCGACCGGTCGCTGTGCCTGCTGCTCGGGATGGACGCCTTTCTCGGCCTGCCGAGCTGGCACCGCTGGCGCGAGCTGTTCGACCTGGCCCACATCGTCGTGGCGCATCGGCCGGGCTGGAAGGCGCCAGCGATGGGCCCGCTCGGCGAAATCATGGTGGACCGCGGCACCGGCAGCGTCCGCGATCTGCACGAGGCGCGCAGCGGGCGCGTCTACGTACGCGCCGTGACGCAGCTCGAGATCTCCTCCACGGAGCTGCGCCAGCTGATCGTCGCCGGGCAGGATCCCCGGTACCTGGTTCCCGACCCGGTTCGCGAGATGATCCTGCGAACGGGATGCTATGCTGTTAAGCAGAGATGAGGAGGCTCGACGCCACCGCATGATCACTCCCGGACTCAAGCGCCGCGCGGTTCAGCGCGCGACGCCACTCGCCGGCATCGTCGCTGCCGCGCTCGATGACATGAAGGCGGTCAACATCAGGGTGCTGGATGTGCGGGGTCTCACCGACATCGTGGACACGATGATCATCGCGTCCGGCACTTCCGACCGGCACGTACGCTCGATCGCTGAGCGCGTCGTGGAGCGCTCGAAGGCGGCCGGGGTGCGGCCGTTCGGCATCGAAGGCGCGCGCGACGGGGAGTGGGTGCTGGTCGACCTGCTCGACGTAATGGTGCAC
>JBAVOB010000152.1:0-1836 GCA_049691655.1 Steroidobacteraceae bacterium
GGCCAGCATCGACCGGATCAGCCAGCAGCTGCGCGCGACGGGCTGGCGCGCGGACCTGACTTCCGGTAGCGCGCGACCGAAGGGCTACGAGGGCCGCCTGCAGGTCAAACCGGCGGGAGGCGCGTGATGCAGGAATGGCTCGCTCGGTTGGACGCGCGCGAACGCAGGGTTCTGTTCATCGGCGCTATCGCAGCGGCAGTCATACTGCTTGCCGCGACGATTTTCCAGGTGCAGCGCAAGGTGTCGCAGGTCGCGCAACGGGTGGAGCACAAGCGCGCGGACCTGCAGTCGATGCAGGCAGCTGCAGCGGAGATTGCGACGGCCGGTCCGGCGCCGGCGGCGCCCGCGTCGCGGGAGTCACTGGTCGTCATCATCGACCGCAGTGCACGCGAGTCGGGGCTCGGCAGCGCGCTCGCGAGCAGCCAGCCGAGCGGGGACGGGGCGCTGCAGGTGCGGCTCGAGGGGGCACCCTTCGACGCCCTGGTTGCGTGGCTCGCGCGGCTCGCGGATCAGAATGCCGTGCGCGTCGAATCCGCCAGCATCGACGCGGCCGGCACGGGTCTCGTGAACGCGGGTCTCGTGTTGCGCGCGCGCTGACGGCCCACCGGTGCGGGTCCCATGGCGAATCGTCGGCATTGCCGCGGTTGTGTTTGTAGTGGCGCTGGTCGTCCGCTGGCCCGCGTCGTGGAGCCGACCCTTCCTGCCGAAGTCAGTCGCCTGTGCGGAACTGTCCGGCACGATCTGGTCGGGCGCATGCGCGGGTCTGGTCGTCGCCAGTGGTTCCATCGGCGACGTGCAGTGGAACCTGGAACCGGCGAAGTTGCTGCGGGCACGGCTCGGCGGTACGGTCGCGGTGCATCAGCCGCTCATGCACGGCAGTGCCGCGTTCGAGACCGGCTTCGGTGGTGCGCTGCGTCTCACCAACGTCCAGGCCAGCGTATCGCTTGAACCGGCGTTGTCGCGCGAATTGCCGCAGGACGTGTCGGCTTGGGTTCTGGTGGATTTGCCCTTGCTAGAGCTCGCGCACGGCCGCATTCGGCTGATCCGCGGCAGGCTCGAAGCGCGCGGCCTCGTGCAGCATGTCTCGCCACCACTCGCGTTCGGTACTTACGAAGCGCGCTTCGACAGCCCGCCGCAACCGAACGGCGATATCGTCGGCGTGGTGCGCGATCTCGGCGGTCCCGTGGCGTTCGACGGCACGCTCAGGCTGACGCAGGAACCCGGTTATTTGATCGAAGGACGCGTCGCCGCGCGTGCCGACGCATCGCCGGGACTGGCCAGGCAGTTCGAATTCCTCGGCCGCGCCGGCGCCGACGGGCGCCGACCGCTCTCGATCGCCGGCGCCTACTGAGCGCCGCCGCGGTTCACCGCGCTGCGCTGCGGTCGCTCGAGAGTCCTGCACATTCGCGAAACGCGGCGAGCAGAGGAAAGTACAGCGCGGTGCGCACCGGTTCGGGGCCGAGCGCTCTTGCAAGGCCGGCATAACGTTCGAGTTGCGGGCGGTAGCGATCGACTTCCTCGGCGAGGAACGCGGCGACGTCCTCGTCACGCGGCGAACTCGTCTTGAAGTCGATGATCCAGCGAGTGCCGTCAGTGTCGATGAAGGTCCGGTCGATGGCGACGCTGACGAGCCGCCCCTCGACGATGCCGGTCAGCTGCAGCTCGCTCGCAGCGTCGCGATGGTGCGGGTCGAGGATCCAGCGGCCGCGCTCATCGGCCAGCGTTTCCCGCAGCGCGGTCATCGCGCGCTCGACGGCCGGTCCGAGTTCGTCCGGTTCGATGCCGAGCGTCTGCAGGTCCAGGCGCACCCGCGTGGCGCAGGGGGCGACGCTCACC
>JBAVOB010000153.1:0-3083 GCA_049691655.1 Steroidobacteraceae bacterium
CCGCCACTGTTCGGGCGCTGTCGCGTCCACCCAGATCACGGGCGCGCCCTGCTCCAGCGCCGCGGCGATCGTATGCCCGGTGCCGCCGACCGCGGCGCGGGTCGAGCCGTCCCAGATGCCGACGACGATGTCGGACTGTTCGATCATCACGCGGGCGGCCATCGCAGCGCGCTCGGAGATCGCCATGACAAAGGCCTCCGATGCACCCGCGTTCTGCAACGCTTCGAAGTGCCGCCGCAACAGTGTCTCGATCGCCGCATCCTGCTCGGCGAGCTCGAAGAGGCGGACGCGGGCCGCCAGCGCACGCATGTGAGCAGCGCGTGTCCGCACTTCGGGGCTGCAGTCGGCGCCCGCCATGAGCAGTGCGTGGAGTTCGCCGGCATTCGCCGGCTGCGCGTTTATGGCGACGTTCAGGTCCAGCCCTACCGGGAGCGGAGTGACTACTTCCCAGTTGCGCGCCAGGGCCAGCTCGACCGACAGCAGGTCGGCACCGTAGGCGAGCAGTGTGTGCAGTCGCGTGCGGGCGATCAGCCGCGGCTCCACGATGGCCGGATGACCCGCCACCGCCGCATCGATGGCGTCAAAGACCGCGGCCAGCACCGCCGCGATCCGCGCCCGGTGGGCGAAGAACGCGGGATTGTTGTCCCGGTGCCCGGTTACGCCGACACTCAGCCGAATGGACGGCGGCGCCAGTGCATCCGTCGCAGCGAGTCGCTTCCTCGTCATTTCGCCATGAATTCCGCTGTGCGCCGCCGGGGCCGCCGGGCGGACGGGTAGCGCAGGTAACCAGTCGTCCGACGCTCTTATTGATGCGCCGCAAGTATGCACTTAGCATCGGCGTAGCGCTCGCGCGCAGGATCCCGCATGCCGTCTGAGGAAACAACTGGCTTGGACGACGGCCGCCCGGTCACCGTATTCCTCAGCTATTCCCGGGAAGATCGCCCGCGCGCCGAGCCGATCATCAAGGCGCTCGAAAGCGCCGGTTTCAAGGTCTGGTGGGACGGCCTGCTGGTCGGCGGCGTGACGTTCGCGCGCACGACCGAGGTGGCGCTCGAAAGCGCGTCCGCCGTGATCGTGCTCTGGTCGAAGACCTCGATCGATTCGCATTGGGTGCGTGACGAGGCGACGCGCGGCAGGGACCGGGGCCGTCTCGTGCCGCTGTCCCTCGACGGGACTGAACCGCCGCTCGGATTCCGCCAGTTTCAGGTCATCGATGTCTCGCGCTGGCGTGGAAGACCCGATGCCCCCGAGATCGCTGCGGTGCAGCGCGCCGTCGTCGCCGTGAGTGGCCTGCCGGAGCCAGAGGCTCAACCGACAACCCGGGCGCCGACCTTCTGGTCCACGCGCCGCAACGTGTTGATTGCGGGCAGTAGCCTCGCGGTCGCAACGATCGGCGGAGCCTGGATCGCCTGGCGCGAGGGTGTATTCGGCGAGCGTATCGCAGACAACAGTGTCGCGGTGCTGCCGTTCGCCAACCTGAGCGGCGACCCGAACCAGAACTATTTTTCGGACGGGCTTGCGGCGGAGGTGCGTGCCGCCCTGGCGCGCAACAACAAGCTGCGCGTCATGGCGCAGGTTTCTTCCGACGCATTCCGCGACAGCAAGGACGATGCCGTGACGATCGCGAGGAAGCTCGGCGTCGCCGTCCTCCTGGACGGGAGCGTGCGGCTGCATGGCGCGGCGTTTCGCATCGCTGCCGAGCTGATCGATGGCCGGACCGGCTTCAGCCGCTGGGCGCAGACCTTCGACCGCCCCATCGACAACATCTTCGCCGTGCAGAGCGAGATTGCTGGCGCGGTGGTATCGGCGCTCGCCGCCACGGCAGCTGCGGAGGGCGGCACCGACGATGCTGCCATTGGGACGAAGGCACTCTCCGGAGGCACGACCAACGTCGCGGCCTACGACGCCTATCTACGCGGGCGAGCGCTTTACAACCTCGACGAAGGCGAGTCATCGGACCGCGCGGCCCTGGCGCAATTCGACGCGGCGATTGCTGCCGATCCGAAATTCGCTTCGGCCTATGCCGCGCGGGCGCGCAGCCTCACGGTGATCGCCAACCAGTACGCCGATGCTCAGAGCATTCCCAAACTCTATGACGCCGCCGTCCAATCGGCCGAGACCGCCGCGGCGCTCGCACCCGACCTCGCCGACGCCCATTCAACGCTCGGCTTCGTGTTGTACCAGGGGCGGCTCGATATCAAGGCTGCGCGCAAGCCTTTTGATCTGTCGCGCCAACTGGGTGCAGGCGATGCTACCGTGATGGCACGCTTCGCTCTGTATTGTGCGGCCACCGGCCGCACGGCTGAGTCGAGCCAGGCCATCGGGCGGGCCCTGGAGCTCGATCCGCTGAACCCGCTGATCCACCGCGCGGCCGCTACCGTTGCCTACGAGGCCCGACGCTTCGTGGACGCGATTCCGCCGATCAGACAGGCGCTCGCCCTGAACCCGAAACTTGCCAACGCCCACGCCCTCATGGGCAATGCGCTGTACATGCTCGGGCGCTACGACGAGGCCCGCGACGCCTTCCGCGCCGAGACCCACGACATGGGCCGGCTGACCGGCCTCGCCATCGTCGAGAAGAAGCTCGGGGATGAGGCCGCGGCGCAGGCGGCCATGAAGCGGCTCGTGGCCGATCTTGGTGATACCGCCCTGTACCAGCAGGCACAGGTTCTCGCCCAATGGGGCGATCGCGCCGCGGCGATGACGGCTCTCGAGCGCGCTCGGGTGCTGGGAGACTCTGGCTTGGTCTATGCGCGCGCCGATCCGCTGCTCGATCCGCTTCGGCCGGTACCCGGGTTCCTGCAATTGCTTCGGCTGCTCGGTTTCGACTAGGCTGTTTGTTCCTGTTCACGAGGGGATACCGACATGCGCAAACAAGTCACGGCAATCGCAATACTCTTGGCGGGTACGTTCACCCTGTCAGCCTGCAAGGGCGGTGACAAGGTCACGCCGCCACCCGCTCCTGCAGCGATGACGCAACCAGCCGATCAATCGCAGGGCGGCGGCGACAAGGTCGTGGCACCACCGGCGCCAGACCAAGCGCAGGGCGGCGGGGACAAGGTCACACCGCCACCTGCGGCGGG
>JBAVOB010000154.1:0-1927 GCA_049691655.1 Steroidobacteraceae bacterium
CGCCCGCACCGCCCGTCGAGCCTGCCAGGCCGCCGGAGCCGTCGCTGGAAGAGCAGCGGGCCCGACAGGCCGCGCAGGAACGCGCCCGCGCCGTGCGGGCGGAAAAGCAGGCTGTAGAAAGGGCCGCGGCCGAGAAGGCAGCGACTGCGAGGATCGCTGCCGAGAAAGCCGCGGCGGAGCGTGATGCACGGGCGGCCGAAGCCAAGGCTCGATCCATCGCGGAGGCGAAGACGCGCGCTGAACTCGAGTTGCGGCGGCGCCTGGCCGAAGAGGAGCGCGTGAGCCGCGCGCAGGCGAGCGGTCTGCAGGATCGGTGGGTGGCGCAGATCCAGGCGCGCATCGCGCGAGCCTGGATCCGCCCGCCGACGGCGAAACCCGGGCTCGATTGCACGGTCCAAGTGACACAGGTGCCGGGTGGCGAGGTAGTGCGAGCACGCGTGGCGAGCTGCAACGGCGATCAGGCGGTGCAGCAATCCATCGAAGCCGCCGTCCTGCGCGCATCGCCTTTGCCTGAGCCGCCCGATCCGGCACTATTCGTGCGCGATCTGGAAGTGAGATTTCGACCCAATGATTGAATCTGTGCGGAGTAGCCGCGTGCTGCGTGTCGTCCTGGTCGCTGCTGCCCTGTCGTTGGGCGCAGCCGGGTCGCAGACCGCGTACGCGCAGCTGCGGGTCGAGATTACCTCGGGCGTCACCGACCCGATTCCGATCGCCATCGTGCCGTTTACGCGCGCCGGAACGGGAGATCCTGGCGTGGATCTCGCGGACGTCATTCAGCACGATCTGGAGGGCAGTGGGCGATTCCGCGGAATGGCGCGGCGCGACATGCTGAGCCAACCCGGGCGTGCAGCCGACATCGTCGTCGCGGACTGGAAACTGGCCCGTAACGATTACATCGTCGTCGGGCGTATCGCGCCCTCGGGCACGAGCGTTTCCGTTCAGGCCGATCTGGTCAACCTGCTCACCGGCGAGCGCCTCGCGAGTCCCCAGGTCAACTCGCCCCCAGGTGCACTGCGCGACGCTGCGCACCGGATGAGCGACCTCATCTACCAGAAGATCACGGGCGTGCGCGGCGCATTCGCCACGCGAATCGCATACGTTTCCGTCGACGGCCGTCCTCCGTCACAGCACTACCAGCTGATCGTCGCTGATGCTGACGGCGAGAACGCGCGGCCGGTGACCGAGTCGGCCCAGCCAATCATGTCGCCGGCTTTCTCGCCGGATGGGGAGTGGCTCGCTTACGTGTCCTTCGAGCGGCGAGCGTCCGCGATCTTCCTGCAGCGCCTGCGAACCGGCGAACGACGCCTCGTTTCGGCACGCGCCGGGATCAATGGCGCTCCCGCCTGGTCGCCCGACGCGAGCCAGCTCGCCGTGACGCTGTCCGGCAGCAGTGGGAACCTCGACATCTACGTGCTCGACCTGGCCACGCAAGCGCTGACCCGGGTCACCGACGATCCGGCAATCGACACCGAGGCAGTGTGGGCCGATGCACGCACCCTCTATTTCACTTCCGACCGCGGCGGCGGCCCGCAGGTCTATCGGGTGGCGCTTGGCGGGGCCAACCGGCCGCAGCGCATCACATTCGGCAGCAGCTACAATGCCCGCCCGCGGATCTCTGCGGACGGGTCGCAGCTTGCCTTTGTGACGCTGGACGGCAGCGGTTATCACGTGGCCGTGCAGGATTTGGCGTCGGGAACCGCGCGTGTGCTCTCCAGGGGCCGGCTCGATGAGTCGCCGAGCTTCGCACCGAACGGCGCGGTGCTCATTTATGCCGGACGCGACGGCCCGGCGAGTGTCCTCGCCACCGTCTCGACCGACGGGCTGACCTCGCAGCGGCTGAAATCGGATCGCGGCGACGTGCGCGATCCGGTGTGGGGGCCTTTCGCGCAATAGTTTCTCAAGGAGTATCGAATCGATGAAACAACAC
>JBAVOB010000155.1:0-39918 GCA_049691655.1 Steroidobacteraceae bacterium
GTCAGTGCGTGTACGGGCCGGATCTGGTCTGGCTGGAGGATGGGCGTGTGCGCTCGCCGCGGCCTGCGTGCCCGTCATCACGGGCTGCGGGGGTGGGGGAGGCTCGAGCCCGCCACCGCCGCTGGTCTCGAAGGCCGAGGCGTCGCGGTTCCTCGAGCAGGGGACGTTTGGCGCGACGGACGCCGCAGCCGGCCGTCTCATCGAACTCGGGGACTCGACCATTGCGTATTCGCGCTGGATCGACGAGCAGCTTGCCGCGCCGGTATCGTTCGAGTACCCCTATGTGCTTGCGGCCTACCAGGCGAAGTCGGCGGTCGCCGGCTTCGCCCCCGGCCAGGTCCAGGCGGACCGCGTCGACATCTGGTTCCAGAATGCCGTGAACGCTCCGGATCAGCTGCGACAGCGCGTGGCCTGGGCCCTGTCGCAGATCATGGTCGTATCGCAGGTTTCGCTGAATAGCTACCCGCTCGCGCTGGCCGACTACTACGACACGCTCGCGCGGGATGCCTTCGGTGACTTCCGCACGCTGCTGCAGGACGTGACGCTGCATCCGGCGATGGGGCTCTACCTCAACATGCTCGGCAACCAGAAACCGAACGACGCCCTCAACATCCGGCCGGACGAGAACTACGCGCGCGAACTCATGCAGCTGATGTCCATCGGGCTGGTGCAGCTCAACACCGACGGCACCGTGAAGCAGGATGAGCAGGGCGTCCCGCTGCCCACTTACGATCAGGCGGTCGTCGAGGGGTTCGCCCATACCTACACGGGCTGGAAGTGGGCTTGCGCTGCGGGCTCCCCCGCGACTTGCACCTTCGCGTCGACCCGCGCGACGCTCGCCAACCAGTCGCTGCCGATGCAGTCTTTTCCCGAGCAGCACGCCACCGGTCCGAAGCGGCTGCTCGCATACTCCGGTGCGGCGCAGACGGGCATCCCGGCGGGTCAGACGTCCGCGCAGGATCTCAAGGCCGCGCTCGACAACGTGGCGGACCACCCGAATGTCGGGCCGTTCATCTCGCGCCAGCTGATCCAGAAGCTGGTGGCGAGCAATCCGTCGCCGGCCTACGTGCAGCGCGTGGCTGCGAAATTCAATGACGACGGAACCGGCAGGCGCGGCACTCTCGCGGCCGTGGTGCGCGCCATCCTGCTCGATCCCGAGGCGCGCAACGCTGCAACGGGCGCGGCCGTTGCGACGGCCGGCAAGGCGAAGGAACCTCTCCTGCGCCTCACGCAGCTCTGGCGGGCATTCGATGGGAAGGCGGCCACCGGCAGGTACCTGAACATCAATCCGTCGGGGAATCTCGGTCAGGGGCCCCTGCAGGCCGCGTCGGTGTTCAACTTCTTCAGTCCGTTCTACGCGCCTGCGGGTGAGATGGCGGACCGCGGGCTGGTGGCGCCCGAGCTGCAGCTCTCGACCGAATACCAGAACACGCTCGTGGCGAACTATTTCTTCGGCCAGATTTTCAACCGCAACTCGCGGTCGGGCGTCACCAATCCCGACGGCGTCGTCATAGACATCGACGCCGAGACCGCGCTGGCGGGCGATGCCCCGGCGCTCGTGACCCGCATCGCCGACAAACTGCTCGGCGGGCGCATCTCCGCGACGCTGCGCGCTGCCGCAGAAGCGAACGTCGGGCGCGTCGCGGCCAGTATTCCCGCGCAGCGCGTGGCCGAGGCCCTCTGGCTCATCGCGAGCTCGCCCGAATACGCCATGCAGCGCTGAAGGAGACTTCCATGGATCGCCTCACCCGCCGCAGATTTCTCCGCGCCGCCGCCGCCGGCGGACTCGGTTACGCCTTCGCGCGCACGCCTGGAGTCGCGTTCGCCCAGATGACGGGCGGCGCGACGTTGACGGATTACAAGGCGCTCGTGTGCGTGTTCCTGTTCGGCGGTAACGACTCCTGGAACATGGTCGTGCCACGCAGTACCGCGGAGTACAACGTCTACGCGGCGTCGCGCCAGACGCTCGCGGTGGCACACGACACCCTCCTGCCGCTGAACCTCGCGGTGCCGGATGCCAGCGGCTGGCAGTTCGGCATGAATCCCGCGATGCCGGAGTTGGCAGGCCTGTTCAACGACGGCCGCGCCGCGGTGATCGCGAACCTCGGGCCGCTGATTGCGCCGACTACGCTGAGCGCATACCGGAGCGGCGCCGCGCAATTACCGCCGCAATTGTTCTCGCACAACGACCAGCAGGATCAGTGGCAAACGCTGCGCGGCCGCGCGCCGTCCAAGACCGGCTGGGCCGGGCGCATCGCCGACGTGCTCGCCGCGAGCGTCACGGCGCAGCAGGCGCCGCTCAACATCTCGCTCGCGGGCCAGACCCTGTTGCAGAGCGGCAATGCGACCGTGCCGTACACGATGGGTGCGGCGGGCCCGCAGAGCTTCTCGGGTTTTGCGGCGAGCGGCCAGGGACTCGCGCGCCGCCAGGCCTTCGACAGCGTCGCGCAGGCCGCGTACGACACGGTGTACGAGCGGGCGTTCGCCGCGGTGCAGCAGCGCGCCACCCGGTTCGCGGATGGCTTGACGACGGTGCTGGCGACGGCGCCCGACTTTGCCTCGCTCCCGGATGCGCCCGCGACGCCGCTGTCGGCCCTGGCGACCCAGCTGCGCACAGTGGCCAGGATGATCGCGGTGCGCGACCAGCTGCAAATGTCGCGTCAGGTGTTCTTCGTCTCGGTCGGCGGTTTCGATACCCACGACGATCAGCTCACCGACCAGCCGGTGCTGCTCGCCGCCGTGAGCGACGCGCTGGCGCGCTTCGATGCGGCGATGTTGCAGATCGGGATTGCGCAGAACGTCGTCACGTTCACGCAATCGGACTTCGGCCGCACGCTCACCTCGAACGGCGATGGGAGCGATCACGCCTGGGGCGGTGTCCAGCTCGTGATCGGCGGGGCAGTGCAGGGCGCCCGCATTTACGGCCAGTATCCGCTGCTCAAGATCGGAGCCGCGGCCGCGACCGAACGCGCCGATGACGTCGGCGGCGGACGCTTCATACCCACGACTTCATCGGACCAGTATGCGGCGACACTCGCCCGCTGGTTCGGTGTAACCGCGGCAAGCGACCTGGCGATCGTCGCCCCGAGCCTCGGAAATTTCGGGAAACAGGACCTGGGTTTCCTCGCCTGAGGCGGCCCGCGGAAGCGCAGTAATGCGACGCACGTCGCACTTTTCGGCCTGAGCACCAAGAGGCTCTGCGGACGGCTGCCCGCCCTCCGGGGAAGCTGTTGGCTACCATCGCGTCACGGTTCCTTATTGAGTCGGGCCCGATCGGCCGATGCGGGTGCGATGACGGCAATCATGACGACAACGGAGCACGGGCCGGCAGTCCGCTGCCGGATGCGCGCCGCGCGGCTGGCGTTCTCCGCGCTCGCGTTCCTGTTGCTGCTCGCGGCCACACCCGCCCCCGTCCGCGCTCAGCAGATGCTGTTTTCCCGGCTCGGGAGCGAACAGGGTCTTTCGCAGGGCGCCGTGCTCGCGATCCGGCAGGACGACAAGGGCTTCGTCTGGATCGGTACCGAAGACGGGCTCAACCGCTACGACGGCTACGAGCTGCAGCATCTGGTGCGCGACCGCAAGGATCCGCGCAGCCTGCCTAACAACTGGGTGTCGGCGATGGCGCTCGGGGCCCACGGGCGGCTGTTCATCGGCACTGACGGCGGCGGCGTGGTCTGGCGCGACCCCCAGACGGGCGCGTTCCGCGCACCGTACACCGCAGCGGGCCGGCCCATGCTCGACCCGCAGGCGCATGTGCGCACCCTGCGCTTCGACCGCCAGGGGCGGCTCTGGGTCGGCACGCGCGACAACGGCCTGGTCCTCGCGAATCTCGCGACCGGCGCCGCGCGGTCGTTCCGGCACGACGAGAGCAATCCCGCAACGCTCAGCCAAGACTCGGTGTTCGATGTCGTCGAAGATGGCGACGGCAGCATCTGGGTGGCGACCCAGGCCGGTCTCGATCGAGTGACCGCTGCCGGCACCATCGAGCGCTGGGGTGAGCGCCTGCGGACGGTAGCGCACGCAGCGAGCGCGATTCCGGTCAACGCATTGCACATCGACGATCGCGGTTCGCTGTGGATTGGAACCGATGCCGGACTGTTTCGCCGGGATCCCGCCAGCGGCCAGTTCACGCTCATGCGCCACGCGGCCGGCGACGAACACAGCCTGCCCGACGACCGGGTGACCGCCATCCTGCAGGACGTCGAGCTGCGCCTGTGGATCGGCACCGCCGGCGGGCTCGCGCTGCTCGACCGGCGCAGCGGCGAGTTCAGCGCATTCCGCAGCGACCCGGCCGACCCGGCGACCCTGCCGGAAAACTATGTCGTGAGCCTGTTCCAGGACGCGTCCGGGTTGCTCTGGATCGGCACCAAGTCTGCGGGCGTCGCCCGCTGGAACCCGCGGTCATGGTCGTTCGGGCATCACCGCGGTGCGGCCGGCGCAGGCAACAACATCGCCTCGTTCGCCGAGGACAGTCGCGGGACGCTGTGGGTCGGCTCCTACGGCGGCGGCCTCAGCGCGACCGATCCCCGCACAGGCGCCGTGACGCACTACGGCCGGAATGCGCCGGGCGTAGACATCGGCGATGACAACGTCATGGCGGTGGTCGTCGACGCGCGCGACCGGGTGTGGATCGGCACCATGCGAGCCGGGGTCACGCGGCTCGACCGGCGCACCGGGCACGTCGACCACTTCACTTACCGGCCGGATAATCCCGCTTCGCTCGGTGCGCCGGGCATCATGGCCCTGATGCTCGATTCCCACGGCAACGTCTGGGTCGGCACATTCGGGGGCGGCTTGGCCCGCATCGACGGGAAGCAGGACGTCGTGCAGCGCTTTCCGTTGCGCGGCACGAGCGCCGGCGAACTTGCGAGCGACCGCGCGACGGCGATTGCCGAGGATCGTTCCGGGCTCATCTGGGTGGGAACGGACGGCGGAGGCCTCAATGTGCTCGACCCGGCCTCGGGTACGCTTCGCAATTACGTGCACTCGCCCGACGACCCGGCCTCGCTGAGCGCGAACACGGTGTACGCCCTGCATGTCGACAACCTGGGTCAGGTGTGGGTCGGGACGCGCGGCGGCGGACTCGACCGCGCAATGGGCGCGCCGCTGTCGCAGCGCGGGCTGACTTTCGAGAACTTCTCGGAGAACGAGGGGTTGCCGAACAGCACGGTGTACGGCATCGAGTCGGAGAACAACGGCCAACTCTGGCTTAGCACGAACCGCGGGCTGTCGCGGTTCGATCGCAAGGCCCGCAAGTTCCTGAACTTCCGCCGCAGCCACGGCCTGCAGGGCGACGAGTTCAATTTCGGCGCGCATTACCACTCGCCCTCGGGCCAGCTGTTCTTCGGTGGCGCGAACGGCTGGAACGCGTTCTTCCCCGATGCGCTGCAGTTCGATGATCGCCCGCCGCCGGTCGCGATCACGGAGATCCTGAAGTTCAACGAACCGTTGCGGACCGGGGCGCTCTACGAACGCATCGACAATCTCGCCATGCGTTACCAGGATGACGTGCTGACGTTCCGGTTCGCCGCGCTCGATTTCACGGCACCGGCGGAAAACCGCTATGCCTACAAGCTCGAAGGGTTCGACGCGGACTGGGTGGACGCAGGCTCCAATCGCCAGGCAACCTACACCAATCTCGATGGCGGTCACTACGTGTTCCGCGTGCGCGCGGCCAACAGCGACGGCGCCTGGAACGAACAGGGCGCGGCGATCACCCTGACCGTCAAGCCGCCGCCGTGGAAGACCTGGTGGGCGAATACTCTCTATGTGCTCGTCTTCGCATCCATGCTGTTCGCCGTCTGGGCCGGCCAGCAGCGCAAGCTGCAACGCGAGGAAGCGTACAAGCGACGCCTGCAGGACGAGGTCACCGCGCGCACCGCCGAACTCGCGCTGCGCAATGACCAGCTCGAGAAAGCGAACACGCAGCTGCACGAAGCCAGTTTCACCGATCCGCTCACCGGCCTCGGCAACCGGCGCGCCCTGCAGGACGGGGTCAAGGCGGTGCTGGCGACAGCCGTCCAGGATGCGACGAGCGGCAGCGCCACCGCGAAATTCATCATGATGATCGTCGATCTCGATCGCCTGAAGCCGATCAACGACCAGCATGGGCATGAAGCGGGCGACCGGGTGCTCACACAGGTCGCCGAGATCCTGCGCCAGGCCTCGCGGTCGACCGACAAGGTGGTGCGCTGGGGCGGCGACGAGTTCGTGCTGCTGTGCCGCGACGCCGACATGACCGCCGCGACACAACTTGCCGAGCGCGTGCGTTCCGCGGTGGCCAAGCAGATCTTCCGCATCGGCGACGGCCTGGTTGCACGCACCAGCTGCTCCGTCGGCTTTGCGCCGTATCCGTTCATTCCGCAGGCGCCCGATCATCTCGACTGGGAGCAATCGCTCGCCATGGCGGACGCGGCGCTGTACGAGGCCAAGCGCACGCGCAACAGCTGGGTGGGGTGGGCGGGCACGGAACGCGCGCTCGACCTGCCGCACCTGCTCGCGGAGGTGGAGCGTGATGCCGCCACGCTCGAAGAGGGCGGCTACCTCGAAGTCCGTCGGCGCCCGGCGCCAACCGAAGACACCGTCGACCAGCTGCGCGCGTACACGCCGGGCGAGCGCTAGCGCGCTGCGCGGGGCTTGCGGCGCGCTCGCGGGTGCGCCGCGTCATAGACGCGCGCCAGGTGCTGGAAATCCAGATGTGTATAGACCTGGGTGGTCGCAATGTCGGCGTGCCCCAGCAGTTCCTGCACTCCGCGCAGGTCCTGGCTCGATTCGAGCAGATGCGTCGCGAACGAATGGCGAAAAAGATGCGGGTGCACTTTCACGTTCAGACCCTGCCGCCGGGCCCAGTAGGCGACGCGGGCCTGTACCGCCCGGCCTCCGAGCCGCCGGCCATTGCGGCCGACAAATAGCGCCTGCTCACCGGGCGCGGCGAGCGCCGCGCGCTCGCGAATCCAGTCCGTGAGCGCCACGATCGCCATTTTTCCCACCGGGAGGATGCGCGTCTTGCGGCCCTTGCCGAGCACCTGCACCGTGCGATCGCGCAGGTCGAGGTGCTGCAGGTCGAGGCCGACCAGCTCGGCGAGACGCAGGCCGGATGAGTAGAACAGCTCCATGATCGCGCGGTCCCGCCTCGCCAGCCCGCCGTCCCCGGACAGCGCGAGCAGGCGACCGATCTGATCCGTGTCGAGCGTATGGGGCAGGCGCCGGATTGCCTTGGGCGCGCGGATCTCGAGCGCGGGATTCTGCGCGACGGCTTCTTCACGCAGCAGGTAATGGTAGAAACTCCGCACCGCCGACAGCCGGCGCTGGATGCTGCGCGGCCCGAGCCCGGCGGCATGCGCGTGTGCCGCGAATACGCGCACGTGCTGGCTGTCGAGCGCTTTCCAGTGCTCGAGCCCGTGGCGGTCGCAGTAGGCAACGAGCGCCCGCAGGTCGCGGGCGTAATTGGTGTCGGTGTGCGCGGA
The DNA here is from genome assembly GCA_049691655.1 of Steroidobacteraceae bacterium. Lineage (GTDB taxonomy): Bacteria > Pseudomonadota > Gammaproteobacteria > Steroidobacterales > Steroidobacteraceae > JBAVOB01. Next base: position 7,467 of record JBAVOB010000155.1, read on the forward strand.
GAGGCGGCGCTCGCTCGCGACGTGGCGCCGGAAACGCGCGATCCAGTCGAGCGCTTTCGGCGTCACGCGGTTGCGCGCGGCGGCAGGCCGGGACGCGCGAGAGCGTCGGCGATCAGCTCGCCCATGCGCGCGAGGAATTCGGTGCTCATCCCCGGATGAAACCGTTCGCGATCGTTGCTGCCGAGCGCGAGCAGGCCGAGGGGCTCCTGCTGTCCGTTCGGCCGCCCGAGCGGCACCAGGGCCACCGAGCCGATCCCCGCGGCATCGGCGCCGAACAGGAACTCGCGCTGCGTGTCGCGCACCTGCCCGCAGCGCGGCTTGCCGCTCGCGAACAGAGAATCGAAAGTGCGCAGATTCACGTCTTCGGCAGGCAGCATGCGCAAAAACCGCTCCGCGGCGCTGGCCGCGACGGGCACGACCGGGCCAACGAGGATGCACACCGAGTGAAAGGCATCGAAGTCTTCCCGCAGGCTGGCCTCGATCTCCGCGATGGTCGCCTCGAAGGACGTCGCGCGCAGCAGCCGGCGCGAGAAGCGATGGATCTTGTCGGCGAGCGCTTCATTGGCCCGCGCCACCCGCACGAATTCCGCGAGCTTGGCATCGCTCGCCGCCGCCCGTTCGCGCAGCACCTCGACCTGCCGCTCCACCAGCGAGACGGTCGATCCGCCACGCGCATGGGGCAGCTTCAACCGGGCGAGCACGGCCTGGTTGCGTTCGAAGAAATCCGGATGCTGCTGCAGGTAGGCGGCGATGGATTGCTCGTCGTCGCCGGCGGTCACGATGCCGCGCACTTGCGAAGTCGTCATTGGCTGTCAGCCCCCCCAAAAGTTGTCAGAGGTCGAAATGGCCCGCGAAAGATACTGCGGCGGGCCCCGTGAGCCAAATCGGGCCGCTCGCTCCGTCCCAGCGCACCTGCAACTCCCCGCCCCGCACCTGCACCCGCACATTCTCGTCCAGGCGACCCAGGCGGCGACCGATCGCGACCGCCGCGCACGCGCCGGTGCCGCAGGCGAGCGTTTCGCCCACGCCGCGTTCGTACACGCGCAGTCTAATCGCATCGCTCGAGAGGATTTCCATGAATCCGACGTTCACGCGATTCACGAACCGCGCATGGCGCTCGATGGCTGCACCGAGCTTAACCACCGGCGCGGCGTCGACCGAGGGAACGATGAGCACCGCGTGCGGATTGCCTATCGACACCGCCCCGATTTCCATCCGCAGGCCGTCGACCTCGAGCGAATAACTCGAGGCCTCAGCGGGCGCATCGAAGGGCAGCGCGCGTGGATCGAATCGCGGCACGCCCATGTCCACCGAGACGACCCCCGGGCCGTCAACGCGGGCGCGGACGACTCCAGCGGCGCTTTCCAGCCGAAACTCGCCGGCCGGCGCGCGGCCGAGCCGGTGCAGCAGCTCGGCCACGCAGCGCGCGCCATTACCGCACTGCTCAACCTCGCTCCCGTCTGCGTTGAAGACGCGGTAGTAAGCCTGGGTTCCATCGCGATGGGGCACATCGAGTACGAGCGCCTGATCGAAGCCGATGCCCGTGCGCCGGTCGGCGAGGCGGCGCCAATCCTTGGCTTGCGGCAGCCGCCCGTCGCGCGGCAGTTCGAAAACGATGAAGTCGTTTCCGAGCCCGTGCATCTTCGTGAAGTCGATGCGCACGGCGCGAGGATAACCGATTCGCGGCCCGGGCCGCGGTGTGAGCGGGCGACGCGACACGGCGCACATCTGGCATAGTCCGGCGCAGGCGCCAACCACTCATGACCGACACATTCGAAGTCCTGATTCGCCCGCACGGCCGCCGCATTCGCGTGCGTGCCGGCCAGTCCGTGCTCGAGGCCGCGCTCGACGCGGGGCTCAACCTGCCGCACAGCTGCAGGTCGGGACACTGCGCTTCCTGCCGCGCGCACCTGGTTTCGGGGACGATCGCATACCCGTACGGGCGGCCGCTCGGCATTACCGAGGAGGAGGCGGGCCGCGGCGACGTGCTGCTCTGCCAGGCGCGGGCGCGCAGCGACCTTGAAGTGGAGGCGCGCCTCATCGCGCGCATCGGGGAAGTCGAGATCAAGACGTTGCCGTGCCGGATCGAGCGCAAGGTGCTGCTGGCGCCCGATGTAGCGCAGGTGTTTCTGCGACTGCCGACGGTCGAGCGGCTCGAATTCCAGCCTGGCCAATATCTCGACGTGCTCATCGAGGACGGTCGCCGGCGCAGCTTCTCGATCGCGAGCCCACCACACGACCGCGGCCCGATCGAACTTCATGTGCGCCGCGTGGCCGGCGGCGGGTTCACCAGCCGCCTGTTCGATGAGCTGGCGCCGGGCGCGCTGCTGCGCATCGAGGGGCCGCTCGGACAGTTCGTATACCGCGATTCCAGCGCGCCGATGATCCTGGTCGCGGGCGGCACGGGCTTCGCGCCGATCAAGGCGATCCTCAGGCACGTGCTCGAGCATCGCATCGAGCGGCCGGCGCACCTGTTCTGGGGCGCGCGCCGCGCGCTGGACGTGTACGAGGAGGCGCTGGTGCTCGAGTGGACGCGCCGTTACCCGCGGTTCAGTTTCACCGCCGTGCTGTCGGAGGCGCGCGAGCCGGCGGCACCGCGCCGCGAGCTCGGCCTGGTGACGGATGCGATGCTGGCTCATTACCCACGCATCGAGCGCGAGGAGGTGTATGCCGCGGGGCCGCCCGCCATGATCGAAGCGTTGCGCGCAGTGCTGCCCCGGCACGGGCTCGACCTGCGGCGGCTCTACTTCGATTCCTTCGATTACGCGCCGGACGCGCTCGCACGATCCTAGGCCTCTACAGGCGGAATCGTTCGCGCAGGTCGCTCGCCATGCGGCGGCTCACCGGCAAGCGGTCGGCCAGGCCGCGCAGGTGCACGTAGTACTGCCCCTCCGCATCCCGCTCGATGCGCTCGAGATGGCGGGTATTGACCAGCGCGTTGCGGTGGATGCGCGCGAAATCATTCCCGAGGTCCTCCTCGAGCGCGCGCAGCGAGTCATCGATGAGATCCTCGCCGCCTGCATGCTTCACCGTCGTGTACTTCTGGTCGGCGAGAAAGACCAGGACTTCCGCGATCGGGATCATCTTCACGCCGTCGCGCCGCTTTGCCGCGACGTGCGTGCGCCGCTGCGCGAACTTCGCCGCTACCGCGACGCGCTGCAGCTGCGGGCGCGTCAGGCGCGCGGCCTGCGCCAGCGCGGCGAGCAGTTTGTCGCGGCGCACGGGCTTGAGCAGGTAGGCCACGGCCTGCGCTTCGAATGCTGGCAGCGCGTATTCGTCAAATGCCGTGGCGAAGATGACGGCCGGGGGCTCGGGGAGTTCCGCCAGGTAGCGCGCGGCCTCGAGCCCATCCATGCCAGGCATGCGCACATCGAGCAGCACGACGTCCGGTGTCAGACGGCCCGCGGACTCGACGGCGTCGTTCCCGTTCACGGCCTCGCCGACGACCAGGACATCGGGCACGTCCGCGCACAGACTCCGCAACCGCTCCCGCGCCGGCGGTTCGTCGTCGACGATCAGCACGCGCGTGACGCTCATGGACGCTGGCGCCTCATGCGCGCAGGCGAGCCGCGCTCTCGATGTGCGGGAAACGCAGCGTGACGATGAACTCGGAGTCGAAGCGGCCCGCCTTGAGTGCGGCGCGCTCGCCGTACATCAGCGCGAGGCGTTCACGGATATTGCCCAGCGCGAGCCGGTTGCCGTCGTGCTCGGTCTGCGCGCCGGTCACCGGGTTTCTCACGATCAGGGTGATAAGGCCATTCGCGAGCTCGCCGCTCACTGTGACCGTGCCGCCGGCGGCGAGCGGTTCGATCCCGTGGTAGATGGCGTTCTCGAGCAGCGGCTGCAGCATCAGGCCCGGCACCAGTGCCCGGGCGGGAAGCGCATCGATCTTCCAGTTTACCTGCAGCCGCTCGCCCAACCGCAGCTGCTCGATCCGCTGGTAGGTGCGCGCAACCTCGAGTTCCTCGGCGAACGTGATCTCGCGGCGCTTGTCGGAGAGCGTGGCGCGAAACAGGTCGGCGAGATCCTGCACCGCTTCCTCGGCGCGCGCCGGGTTGGAGCGCGTCAGCGAGGCGATGGTGTTCATGCTGTTGAACAGAAAGTGCGGACGGATGCGGGCCTGCAGGGCGTTGACCCGGGCGCGCGCCTGCAGCTCGACGTTGCGCCGCCACTGCTGCGTCACGTAGAAATAGCGCAGCGCGAGCGCGGTCACGACCCACCCGATCGCGACGCTGCGCGCGATGAATGCCGCATGATCCTGCGGAAAGATCCCGCCGAGACCGTCTGGCGCCGCGAAGGGCAGCTGCCCGAGCCGGTAGGCGAGTTCGGCGATCAGCGCGACGAGCGCGCCCATGAGCGCAAGCACGGTCCAGGCGGCCCGCGCCACGCTCTGCGTGGCGAGTCGGCGGCGCAGCCAGCACAGGACGCCCGCGGCAGCCAGACCGATCCAGAGCAGGAACATCGAGGCGCGCGCCAGGTCGCTCCAGAAGTCGAGGCCCGTCGCGCTGCGGGCGAGCGTGAGCACGATGGCAGTGAGCTCGACGATGAGCACGACGGCGAGCACCGGCCGCTGCGCGCAGAAATCCGGCAGGTAGAGTCGCGCTTCGCCGCTCGCCTCCGGCGCGGTCATGGCGGCGCGGTCATGGCGGCGCGGGCGCAGCACCCGCAAACAGCTCGGCCTTCAGCCGGTACACGGCGGAGATGTCCTCGTCCCCGTAGCCGCGGGCGATGAGTTCAGCGTATTCACGCAACATTTCATCGACGATCGGTAGGTGCACGCCGAGCGCCGCCGCCATGTCGCGGCAGATTCCGAGATCCTTCGCGTGCAGCTGCACGCGGAAGCCGGCCGGAAATACTTCGCGAATCATGTAGGGTGCGCGGTGCACGAAGTACCAGCTCGAACCCGCGCCCCGGCCGAGCGTCTCGACGAGTTTCTCGAGCGGCAGGCCCTGCGCGCGCGCAAACGCCATGGCTTCCGCCACCGCCTGGATGATGCCGGCGCACATGATCTGGTTGGTAGCCTTGGCGGCCTGCCCGGCGCCGTACGGACCGAAGTGCGTGATGATCCGGCCGATCGCCTTGAGAACCGGCTGCGCGCGCTCGAACGCCTCGGGCTTGCCGCCGACCATGATTGCGAGCGAGCCATCGCGCGCCCCCTCGACGCCGCCGCTGACCGGACAATCGAGAAAATCGCAATGGCCGCCCGCGAGCGTCGCGGCGGCGCTGCGCGCCGTTGCGGCGCTGACCGTGGAACAATCGATAACGAGTGTGCCAGGCGCGAGGTGCGGCGCGATCTGTTCGACGAGCCCGCGCACATCGGCGTCCGCCGCTACGCACATCACGACCGTGTTGACCTTGCGAGCGAGTTCCGCGGGCGAAGCAGCCACGGCACATCCGATCGAGCTGGCCAGCCCGTGGGTCCGCGCCGCCGTGCGGTTCCAGACCACCGTCAGGAGCGCGGCGCGGTGCAGGTTGCGAGCCATCGGGTCGCCCATGGCACCGAGGCCGATGAAACCGACGCGAATTCCGGCGGGCATTCGGGATCCGTCCTGGGTGGGGGAGGACGGCGCAGTGTAACGCCCCGGTCGCGGGGCCGGGAGCGGTCAGCGGCGGCCGGAGTTGCCGCAGGCCTCATCCATCGAGGCGCGCGCCTGCAGGCGCATCTTGTCCGCGTCGGCGTCGTTCAGGTATTCACGCTCGCCGTTCTTGTTGGTCTTGTAAATGCGGCGCGCGGCGACGGCTTTCTCGTACTCCGCCTTGGCTTGCTTGCACTGCTCGGCGCGCTTCTGGGCGACGTCCTGCTGAACCGCCGCTGCCGTGCTTGCCGACACCGGGAACTGTTCGCCGCTCGCGGCGGTCGACGGACCGCTCGCCGACGGCCGGGCTTCTGCCCGCTCCGCTGCGCCTGGCGGCCGCGGCGTGATGCTCTTGACGCGCACGGCTCCCTGCACGGGCATGTCGCTGTAATGCGTGACGCCGCCAGCGTCCTTCCACATCCAGACGTCGGCCCGCGCAACGAGCGCGGCGCCGAGGGTCAGTGCCGCAAAGACGATTGCCAGACGCATCGCATACTTCCTCTTACGCGAGTATCGCCCGTTCCGCCTGAACCGCGTGTGAACTTCGTCACAGCGATCCCCGCGGTCAGCCGATCCGGCGGCTCCGGATCACGCATTGCGACCGGATACCTCCGGTTCGAGAGGATACCGCAAGGAGCCCCGCGCGCGCAGGCCAGGCGTCAGCTGTAGGCGCGCTCGCCGTGCGAGGCGGTATCGAGCCCTTCGCGCTCATGATCGTGCGGCACGCGCAGCCCGACGATCCAATCCGCGATCCTGTAGGCGATGAACGCCACGAGACCCGACCAGAGGAGCGTTACGCCCACGGCCTTGGCCTGGATGAGCAGCTGAGTGGCAATCGGATTCGAGCCTACTGTTCCCGTCACCCAGTCCGTCACCAAGCCCGGCCCGCCGAGCGCCTGCGTGTTGAACACGCCGGTCAGGAGCGCTCCAAGAATGCCGCCGACGCCGTGCACGCCGAACACATCGAGGGTGTCGTCCGCCTGCAGCAGGCGCTTGAGGCCGGTGACACCCCACAGGCAGACCACTCCCGCAGCGAGCCCGATGACGAGCGCACCCATGATTCCGACATTGCCAGCAGCCGGTGTGATTGCCACCAGGCCGGCGACCGCGCCCGAGGCAGCGCCGAGCATCGACGGATGGCCCTTGAGGCTCCACTCGGCAGCGGTCCAGGCGAGCATGGCCGTCGAGGTGGCGAGCAGGGTATTGATGAACGCGAGGGCCGCCGTGTTTCCCGCTTCCAGCGCGGAACCCGCGTTGAAGCCGAACCAGCCAACCCACAGGAGCGAGGCGCCGACCATCGTGTGCACGAGATTGTGTGGTGGCATCGCTTCGCGGCCGAGGCCGATACGCTTGCCCGAGAGGTAGGCGCCGACGAGGCCGGCCACTCCCGCGTTGATGTGAACGACCGTACCGCCCGCGAAATCCAGCGCACCCCACTGCCAGAGCAGCCCCGCTTTGGAATTCATCGCGGCAGCGGTTTGCGCACTGGTGTAGGCGTCGGGGCCCATCCAGAACCACACCATGTGGGCGATCGGCAAGTATGCGCAGGTGAACCAGATCGTCATGAAGATGAGCACCGCCGCGAATTTCATGCGCTCGGCGAATGCGCCCACGATCAGGCAGCAGGTAATCGCCGCGAAGGTTGCCTGGAACGCGACGAACACCAGCTCGGGCAGGACCACGCCCTTGCTGAACGTGCCCGCGGTGGCGAACGTGCCGGTGGCAGCATTGAACGTTCCGTTGAGGAGCATGCGGTCGAACCCGCCGATCAGGGCATTGCCCGCGGTGAATGCAAGCGAGTAGCCGTACAGACACCACAGCACGATGATCAGCGAGAAACCGACCATCACCTGCATGAGAACCGAGAGGATGTTCTTCGAGCGCACCAGTCCACCGTAGAACAGCGCGAGCCCGGGGATCGTCATCAGGATGACGAGCACCGTCGACAGCAACATCCACGCGGTGTCGCCTTTGTCGGGTACGGGAGCACCTGCTGCTGCGGCGAAGCCGGGCAGGCAAAGAGCCGCGGCCGCCGATGCGAGCGCCTGGAACCGGGCAGCTGGGCGGCGGGAGATCTGGAGATCGGTGGGCATGCGGACTCCGATGGCAAAGGGCTGGCATTTCCGGCGCTTCGCGTGCGTTACACCCGCAGACGGGCGGCGCCGCGCTCGGCTATGCTTCGGCGTGACCGAGTTGCAGTTTCCGTGCCAATCTTGGCAGGGCTGGAATCCGGGCATTTGCAACCGGCCGGCGGGTAGCGACGCACCGTTTTGGAGCTGCGCCCGCGGTTCGTGCGTCAAATCGGAGCAACCCCATGGACTCACGCATCGACGACATCGCACGGCGGCTTTTCGAGAGCCTGCCGCCCGCGTTCCGCTCGGTACAGCAGGATCTCGAGAACAATTTCCGTGCGGTGCTGCGTTCGAACCTCAGCCGCCTCGACCTCGCGTCGCGCGACGAATTTGAAGCGCAGGCCAGGCTGCTCGAGCGTACGCGCGCCAAGCTCGAGGCGATGGAGGCGCGTCTCGCGGAGCTTGAGACGGCGCTTAGCCGCAAGTCGCGCTGACGCGCATCCGTTGACCCGTGGCCAGGGACGGCCTGTGACCGTCGCGCGCATCGCGAGCCGCGCGCAGATCGGCCTGCACGCGCCGCTCATCGAGATCGAAGTGCATCTCGGCAGCGGCTTGCCGACTTTCTCGATCGTGGGGCTGCCCGCCACCGCGGTGAAAGAGAGCAAGGAGCGTGTGCGCGCCGCGCTCGCCAACGCCCAGTTCGACTTCCCCGCGGGGCGCATTACCGTCAACCTGGCGCCGGCGGACCTGCCGAAGGACGGTTGCAGGTTCGACCTGCCGATCGCGCTCGGAATTCTCATCGCTTCCGGGCAGCTCGAGGCCGACGCGCTCGAGCGCGTCGAACTCTACGGCGAGCTCGGGCTCGCCGGGGAATTGAAACCCGTGCGCGGGCTGCTGCTCGCGGCTTCGCATGCGGCCGAGGCCGGTCACGCGATGATCGTGCCGCTAAGTAATGCGACGGAAGTCTCGGTCGCCGCGGGAGGCGAGGTTTACGCGGCGGCGCACCTGCTCGAGGTCCATGCGCACCTCGCGCGTCGCTCGGAACTCAAGCGCTGCGAACGCCGCACACCTGGACTTGCCGCGGAGGGGATCATCTCCGCGGACATAGCCGATGTGCGCGGTCAGCAGCGAGCCAAGCGCGCGCTGCTGATCGCGGCCGCCGGATCCCACAGCCTGCTCATGGTGGGTGCGCCCGGTTCCGGCAAGAGCATGATCGCGCAGCGACTGCCCGGGTTAATGCCGCCGCTGTCGGACCGCGAAGCGCTCGACGTGGCGAGCGTCGCGTCGGTGAGCGCGCCGGGGTTCGATCCGCGGTGTTGGGGCCGACGCCCGTTCCGCGCGCCGCATCACACCTCCTCGGCGCACGCCATCGTGGGCGGCGGGCCGAAAGCGCAGCCCGGCGAAGTGAGCCTCGCGCATCACGGCGTGCTGTTTCTCGATGAACTGCCGGAATTCGACCGGCGCGTGCTCGAAGCCCTGCGCGAGCCGCTCGAGAGCGGGCGCGTGGCCGTGTCGCGGGCGGCGATGCAGGCCGATTATCCGGCACGTTTCCAGCTGGTCGCCGCCATGAATCCCTGTCCCTGCGGCTGGCACGGCGATGCCAGTGGGCGCTGCAAGTGCCTGCCACCGCGCATCGCCCGGTATCTCGCGCGTCTGTCGGGGCCGCTGCTCGACCGCATCGACCTGCGTATTGCGGTGCTGGCGGTGACGCACGAGGAACTCGCCGCGCGGCGCGAGCCCGAGGACTCCGCGCAACTGGCACGCCGCGTCCGCCGCTCGCGCGACCGCCAGATCGAGCGCTGCGGCAAGCTCAACGCCCATCTCGAGGTGCGGGAGGTCGAACGCTACTGCGCGCTCGGCCGCGGCGCCCAGCTCGTGCTCGATCGAAGCCGCGGCAGATTATCCATGTCCGCGCGCAGCTATCACCGGGCGCTGCGCGTCGCGCGCACGATCGCGGATCTGGAGGAAAGCGAGCCCATCGAGCCGGCGCATGTCGCCGAGGCGCTGCAGCTCAGGCGAGCGCTCGAGTAGTGCGGAACGGCGGCGGCCGGGCAACCGGCGCTACTTCGCCATCTTGACCATGTAATCGACACCGCTCTCGATCAGGGAATCCGGCCAGTCCACGCGGCCGCCCTTCGCGGGCATCATGCCGGCCTTGCCCTGGTAGCCGCCGAGCGCGTGCTTGTACAACATGGCCTTGCCCTGCGCGATGCGCGAGCCCCAGGCTGCCTTGTCGCCGGCCTTCGGCGCGCCGCCGATGCCCGCGCCGTGGCAGGCCTGGCAAGCCATGGCGAAGACTTCCGCGCCATCCTTCGGCATCGCCACGGCACTGCCCGCCGAGATGCCCGGCTGCTCCGCGACGATAGCGAGCGCGGAATTATCCTGCCCGGCGACCGCGATCTTGACGAAAGGCCGCACGCGCTCCTCGACGCTCGCGACGTACTGCGCGTCGCTAGCTACCTGCTCCGTCTGCCTGCCGCCGCCCAGCACGCGCGCGAGGGCAAAGAGCACTATCGCCACCGTCACCAGGATTCCGATGACGAGGCTGAACATGTTGAAGAACTGCGAGTCTTGCTTGCTCACGCGGGGTTCCGGTCGGCGGTCTGCAAATCAACGCCGCAGTATAGCGGTTGCCTGCGGCCGCCGGAACCACGCGAGCGCTAAGCGAAAGAATTGGCGCGCCCGACTGGATTCGAACCAGCGACCTGCAGCTTCGGAGGCTGCCACTCTATCCAACTGAGCTACGGGCGCGCGGGCCGGCAAGTCTAACCCAGGCGCAGCCGGCGGCGTCAGAGCCAGCCGCGGCGCTTGAAAATGAGGAACGGAACGACCGACGACAGCAGCATCAGGCCCATCGACAACCAGAAACCCCAGGCCTCGTGGATCCACGGCATGCTCGCGAAGTTCATGCCGAACACCGCACCGATCACCGAGGGCGGCAGCAGGAACACCGTGACCACCGAGAAGATCTTGAGGATGTTGTTCTGATCGATGTTGATCATGCCGAGCGTGGCATCGAGGATGAACGAGACCTTGGTGCCGAGGAACGACGCGTGATCCGACATCGCGAGCACGTCGCGGCCGAGCGTGCGGAAGCGGCCGCGCGCCTCCTGGGAAATCGTCCTGTCAGAGGCTTGCTGCAGGAACACGAGCACGCGCGCGAGGCTGACGAGGCTTTCGCGCGTCTTCGATGTGAGCTCGCCGCTCTGGCCGATGCGTTCCAGCACGGTGCGGAAATCGCGATGCGTGCTGCGGCGGCGCCGCGCCGAGAACACTTCCACCGAGATCGCATCGAGATCGCTCCCCACGCGCTCGATGACATCGGCGATGCGGTTGACGATCGACTCGAGCAGGCCCGCCAGCACCGCCGTACTCGTGCCGCAGGTGGCGAGGTGCCGTTCGGCGTAGCTGATGTAGCGCCTGAACGGCAAGGGGTCCACGTAGCGGTTCGTGACGAGCTGCTGTCCCGCGAGGATGAACGTTACCTGCGAGTTCTCGGGCAGGTCGGTGTCGAGCTTGGTGACGATCGTCGCCGTCATGTAGAGGGCGTTGTCTTCCTCGTACAGGCGGTTCGAGGCCTCGATCTCGCGCATTTCCTCGCGCGTCGGGATGTCGATCCCGAGGCGGATTTCCACCGCCTTCTCTTCCTCGAGGTTCGGCTCGAAGAGGTCGAGCCAGATCGCATTGTCCGGAAAGCCCGCCGCCGTGGCCTCGGGGGCCCGCACCAAGCCCTGCTCGCCGGGGACGAACGCGCTCAGCATGCGCGTCCGTCGCGCAGACCGGCGAGCGCCGGCAGATCAGCGGCTCTTCTCACTCGCCGCGAGAGCATCGATGAGCTTCACGAGTTCGCCGGCGCCGCCCGCCATGCCGACGTCCGTCGTATACCTGCCGTTCACGACGATCAGCGGGACGCCGGCGACCTGGTAGCGCTGCGTGAAATCGTCCGCACGCCGCAGGTTGGTGTCGACGCCCATCGAATTGTAGGCGCCGAGGAAATCCCTCTCGCTGACGCCGTTAGCTCGCGCGAAGGCCAGCTGGATATCGCGCGTCTCGATCGGGTCGTTGCGCGTCGAAGCGAGCGGGTTCTTCTTCTCGTGAAACTCCTCGAACAACTTGGGGTGGAGTTGCTCGAGCTTGCCGAGCGCCTGGAGCGTATAGAAGAGTCGGGCATGCGCCTGGTGCACCGGTTGCCACATGACCGGCACGCGGATGAACTCGATGTACGGCGCCTTGTTCTTTTTCCAGCTTTCGAGAAACGGATCGAGCGCATAGCAGTGCGGGCAGCCGTACCAGAAGACTTCGATGACCTCGATCTTGCCTGGCGCGACCGAAGTCGGTTGATTCGGAATCACGGGCGTGAAATGGGTTCCGGATTTCCAGCGCCCGGCGAGCAGCTGCGGGGACGGGTTCGTCTGCGCGACGTGTTGGGGCGATGCCGCAACCGGCTGTTCGGTCGCGGCCGCAGCCGGCTCAGGCGCTGGCTCCGCTGGCGGTGCAGCCGCGGCGGATGCCGTTGCGGCCGGCGGCACGGACGCGGCTATCGATTGGCCGACCGTGGTCGTCGTGGAAGTGCCTTGCGAACAAGCGGCGAAACTGAACCCCAGCAACAGGGCAACGGCGCAGGAACGAATCATCGGCGGCCTTTCGTGATAGACGCGGATTACCCGCTTCGGTTATCGCATTCCCTGGACGTACGAGGCGACATTGCGCATGTCTTCGGGCGTCATTCGCTTCGCGATCACCATCATCATGTTGTTGTTATTGCGTGCCTTGCCCACGTTGCCCTTGTCGTCTCGACTGCGTGCGTTGATCGCGTAATCGTTGAGGGCTTTCACGACATAGACCGCGTGCTGGGCCCGGAGGGCCGGATAGCCTGCGCCTGGGTTGCCGCGGCCAACCGGGCCGTGGCAGGCAATGCACGCAGGAATGTTGCGTGCGCGATCGCCGCCGCGATAAAGCTTTTCGCCGTTCTTCCAATAGGACGGGTCGGCTTCGAGGCCGGCCGGTGCCTGGGCCGCGAAGTAAGCGGCTATATCCGGTATGTCGGCGTCGTTCGCGATCATCCGCGCCTGGGGCGACATCACCGGACTCCAGCGCTGCCCGGCGCGCAGGAGCCGCAATTGCTCCGCGGTGTAGCTGGCATTCTGCCCCGCGAGCTTCGGCCATTCGGGATTCGTGCTGTTGCCGTTCAGGCCGTGGCAGGCGATGCACGTAGCAACCTTCGTGGCGCCGGATTCGACCGATCCCGTTTGTGCGTACGCGAACGGCGCACAGAACAAGGCGAACATCGCAGCGGCGCGCGGCTTCGGCTGTCTCATGGTCGGCATCACTCCCACAGTTCCGCTTCGCGCCGGTCGTTGCCGGGCGAAAGGCGGCAAATTGTACACTAGGGTCGGGATTTTCAGCCTCTTGCCGCAATGGAAGGTTATCGTGCCGGAGTTTCCGAACGTACGCTTCATGCAATCGGTTGCCGCAGCCGGACAGTTTCCGGCGGACGAGGGCATCGAGATTGCATTCGCCGGGCGCTCCAACTCGGGCAAATCGACGGCGATCAACGCCATCGTGCGCCGCGCTGGGCTGGCAAGGGCCAGCCGGACACCGGGCCGAACGCAGCTATTGAACTACTTCGAAGTCGAGCCCGGTCGAAGGATCGTCGACTTGCCCGGCTACGGCTATGCGAAGGTGCCTGACGCCGAGCGCCGCAAATGGGCGCCGCTTCTCGATGCGCTCGTCAAACGTGCTTCGCTCCGTGGAATGATCCTGATCGTGGATGCCCGCCGCGGGCTGAGCGATGCGGACGAGCGACTGATCGCCTGGGCCGATCCGGCGCGACGGCCGCTGCACGTGCTGCTCAGCAAGGCCGACAAGCTCAGCCAGGCGCAAGCGCGCAGCGCGTTGCGGGTGGCCGAAGCCGCGCTCACCGGACGAGCTTCGGTGCAACTGTTCTCCGCCACGTCCGGGCGCGGAGTGGAAGATGGGCAGCGGCTGCTGCGCCGGTGGTTAAAATAAAAACCCCGGTGATCCCGTTGCCGAGATCACCGGGGCAGACTAACCCGGCTCACTTGCGATCGACCGGGCTGACCCGCTTAGGGAGGGGAGCGGGGAGTGTCCTTACACTCAATTCGTTAGAGGAAGGACCGGGACCCGAGTTCCGACACGCATAGGAATTTAAATCCTTTTGATTCAAATAGTTGCGAAGAGCGTCGTGGCGCGCCCGCTACACGAGCCCGCAGGGCGCCGGGCTTCGTCGAACCGCTCTAGTGCGCTTCGTCCCAGTTGCGCCCGGTGCCGACGTCGGTCCGCAGCGGCACCCTGAGCCGGCCAGCCGACGCCATCCGTTCGCGCACCGCCGCGACCACTTCCTCGACGGCATCCGCGCGCACCTCCAGGACCAGCTCGTCATGCACCTGCATCAGCAGACGCGCGCGCTCCGGCCGCTCCGCGCACCATGCATGCACATCGATCATGGCGCGCTTGATGATGTCCGCCGCGGTGCCCTGCATCGGCGCGTTGATCGCGCTGCGCTCGGCATACTGCTGCAGCTGCCGGTTGTGCGAGCCGATCTCCGGTAGGTAGAGACGGCGCCCGGATACCGTCTCCACATAGCCGGTGGAGCGGGCGCGCTCGCGCGTCGCGTCCATGTAGCGCTTGACGCCCGGATAGCGTTGGAAATAGAGATCGACGTATTCCTGCGCCGCGGTGCGCGCAATCCCGAGCTGGCGCGCCAGCCCGAATGCGGACATGCCGTAGATCAGACCGAAGTTGATCGCCTTGGCCGCGCGCCGCTGCTGCGGCGTGACCTCGGTGATCGGCGTCGCAAAGACCTCGGCCGCCGTGGCCTGGTGAATGTCGCGATCCTCGGCAAAAGCCTGCACGAGCCCGGCATCACCGGAGAGATGCGCCATGATTCGCAACTCGATCTGCGAATAGTCTGCGGCAACCAGCACATGGCCCGGAGCGGCGATGAAGGCCTGGCGGATGCGCCGGCCCTCGGGACTCCTGATCGGAATGTTCTGCAGGTTCGGATCCGTCGAGGAAAGCCGGCCGGTCTGCGCCACCGCCTGATGGTATGAGGTATGCACGCGGCCCGTCTTCGCGTTGATCTGCTCGGGTAGTTTGTCGGTATATGTGGACTTCAGCTTGGCGAGCGCCCGGTACTCCAGGATCAGCTTCGGCAACGGGAACGACGCGGCCAGCTCCTCGAGCACGTCCTCCGCAGTGGAAGGCTGGCCGGTCGGTGTCTTGCGCAGCACGGGCAGGTTCAGCCGCTCGAAGAGGATCTGCTGCAACTGCTTGGGCGACTCGAGGTTGAAGGAATGCCCGGCTTCCTGGTGCGCGAGCTGTTCCAGCTCGGCAAGACGCTGCGCAAATTCGCGGCTCTGCGTCCTGAGCATCTCGCGATCGATCAGTACGCCGGTGCGCTCCATGCGCTGCAGTACGGGTACCAGCGGTTGTTCGAGTTCCTGATAGAGCTGCGCGAGCGCGGGCACGCAGGCAATCTGCGGCCAGAGCGTCAGGTGCAGCCGCATGGTGATGTCCGCATCCTCCGCCGCGTACTCGCTCGCCTTGTCCACAGGCACCTGGTTGAACGCAATCTGCTTGGCGCCTTTGCCGGCGACATCCTCGAAGTGAATGGTCCGGATACCGAGGTAGTGCTCGGACATCGAATCCATGTCGTGCCGCGTCGCGACACTGTTCCAGACGTAGGACTCGAGCATGGTGTCGTAACGCATCCCGGCGAGCCGGATACCGTGGTTTTCGAGCACATGCATGTCGTACTTGAGGTGCTGGCCGACTTTTGCCCGCAGGGGATCTTCGAGCAGAGGTTTCAGGGCCGCGAGCACGCGTTCCCGATCGAGCTGCTCGGGCGCCCCTGGGCCGTCGTGCTTCAGCGGCACGTAGGCGGCGATGCCGGCATCGATGCAGAACGAGACGCCGACGATCTCGGCCTGCATGTACTCGAGGCTCGTTGTCTCGGTGTCGAAGGCGAACAGCTCGGCGCGGCCGAGTTCGCGCAGCCAGTGCTCGAAGCGCGGCCAGCTGGCGATGGTTTCGTAGCGCCGCTCGACTGCGGCGACAGCGGGCGGCGGTTGCACCGCGGCAATAGGCCTTGCAACGTGTGACGCTTCCGGTTCGCTCGGCGCCGCTGGTGGCGGTATGCCCGCGGCTTCGCCGCCGGGGAGCTGACGCAGGAGCGAGCGCAGCTCAAGCCGCGTGTAGAGATCGCGTAGCGCGGCATCGTCCTGCGGTTGCCGCTGCAATTGGTTCACCTGCAGGGGCAGATCGACATCCGTGTGGATGGTCGCCAAGCGGCGCGACAGGGCAACGGTATCGAGGCCGGCACGCAGGTTCTCGCCCACCTTGCCCTCGATTTCGGCCGCGTGCCCGATCAGTACATCCAGCGTGCGGTACTTGCCAAGCCACTTTGCCGCGGTCTTCGGCCCGACCTTGTCGATGCCCGGAATGTTGTCGGAGCTGTCGCCGACCAGCGCGAGGTAATCGATGATCTGCTCGGGCCACACGTCGAACTTGGCCTTCACGCCATCGCGATCGAGCAGCGTGTTGCTCATCGTGTTGATCAGCTGGATGTCGCCATCGACGAGCTGGGCCATGTCCTTGTCGCCCGTCGAGATCAGCACCTGCATGCCGCTGGCGGCGGCGCGCCGCGCGAGCGTGCCGATCACGTCGTCGGCCTCCACGCCCGCGATGCGCAGTACCGGGAGCCCCAGACCCTTCACGGCCTCGAGCAGCGGCTCGATCTGCGCACGCAGGTCGTCCGGCATCGGCGGCCGGTGCGCCTTGTACTCGGCGAAGATGTCGTCGCGGAACGTGCGGCCGGGCGCGTCGAACACTACGGCAATATGCTGCGGCGCATAGTCCTTCAGGAATTTGAGCAGCATGTTGAGCACGCCATACACGGCGCCGGTCGGCTCGCCGCGCGAGTTGGCGAGTGGCGGCAGCGCATGAAACGCGCGATAGAGATAGGAAGAGCCGTCGACGAGTACGAGACCGGGGGAGGCGCTCATGGGTCACAGCAGTATAACGAACGGTCCGGTCCAACCGGCCGGGCGCGGCGACTCGGCGGAAATGGCAGCCGGCCGCGCCAGCGACTAGCATTGCGGCCGATGCCATCGCCCGATGACGCCAGCGGCGCGGCCCGGCAGTCGCCGCGCTTGGACGATTTCGACCACGCACCGTGGCTGATGAAACTGCTGTTCGCCGCCGCGGGACTCGCCATCATGCTGCTTGCGAGCGGCGTGATCCGCTCGGATCCCGCGAATTTCCTCGCGCCTCGCTGGGTCGTATTTGCGGCCGGCCTCATGTTTCTTCTCGCGGCCGTGCTCATGTTCATCGGCAAGCACCGGTTCGTGCATCCGGCGATCTACATGTTCGTGGCGGCGACGCTGTGCAGCTTGCTCGCTGCTATCGGGTTCTGGGTCGCCATCTGGTCGCAGGGACCTTTTCGCAGCGCGCTGTCGATCGGTGCGGTCGCGATGCCCGCGCATGAATCGTCGGGCCTGGTGCCGCGGGTGCTGTTTGGCGCCGGGGCGGTGCTGGCGCTCGTTCTAGCTGCCGTCGCCTGGAGCCGCTGGTGGCGAGCCGCGCGCGGGCTGCCCGTGGACCTCAGCCGCTGACCTCGCGACTCCGCGCTGCGCAGCTTATTCGGGCGGGGGCGTTTTCTTTGCCTCAGGCTGAGGGACCGGCGCCTTGGGGGGCTCCTGAGCGGGCGCGGTTGCGGGCGGGGTGACGGCCGCCGGACGAATAACGGTCGTCGTCTTCTCGGGTAGGTAGAGTGCGCCCTTCTGCCCGCAGGCCGCGAGCACCGCCATTGCGCAGGCGGCGGCCAGGCGTGCCGCCGGGACGCGTGGATTCGTGCTGGCTGCGGCATGCATCCGCAGCGCGCTCAGACGTACATCGGACGGCCGTCGCGCAGGGCGAGCCAGCCGCGAATGACGCGGTAGGCTATCCACACGCCGATCGCCATGAAGCCGATCCAGGCGAACGGTATGAGCACAATCGTGATTAAAAGGAGCGACATCGCCACCACGCCGGCGAAGGCGAACCAGAAGGTGCGGATCTGCCAGCGGAAATGCGACTCGAGATAGCTGCCGCGCGCTTCGCTGCGGCGCGCGTAATTCATGATCACCGCGACGATCGAGGGCAGGCCGGCGACGAACTGTGTCGCGATGAAGGCGCCGGTCGTAATGCCCATCAGCACCGCGAGCGCGTGCAGCGCATAAATAATGTGCGTATAGGTGACGAGCTGCGGGCTCGGTGTGCCCGTTTCACTGGAAGGTTGCGGGTCGTTCATGATCGGGCCCTCGCATTCTCGAGTAACGGACTATACCTTCACCGCGCGACAGGAGTCGGCCTGTCGAGCACGGCCATCGTCAGGCGCGAGATGCAGACAGGCCGATCGCGTTCGTCGCGGATCTCGATGCCCCAGACCTGGCTGCGCACGCCGATGTGAAACGGCCGCGCGGTACCGATCACCAGGCCGGACGTCACTGCGCGCAGGTGGTTGGCATTGATTTCCTGGCCCACGCAGCTATAGCGGTCACGATCGACACAGCAGATCGCCCCGATGCTCCCGAGCGTTTCCGCCAGTGCCAGCGAGGCACCGCCATGGAGCAGCCCCGCCGGTTGCCGCGTGCGCTCATCCACGGGCATCGTGCCGCGCAGCCAGTCTTCACCGAACACCGTGATCTCGATTCCGAGATGCTCCGCCATCGTCGAGCTCTGGAGCTGGCGCATCAGTGCCGTCGACGGAGTGCCGAACCAGATCGCCATGCTTCAGCCTTCGCTCCCGCCGTCGCGAGCGGCGGCCAGCCGTTCCGCGACACGGCGGTAGGCTTCACGGAACGGAATACCCTCCCTGACTACCAGGGCATTCGCCTGCTCCGCGGCATGGATGGCCGGATCGAGCCTGATCCTGTCGGGCCGGAACTGCAGCGCAGCGATGCCGACGGCCGCGATCTCGAGCGAATCGGCGGCGACGTCGATGGAGCGGAACAGCGGCGCCTTGAGCAACTGCAGGTCGCGCTGGTATCCGGACGGCAGTTTCGCGGTGATGGCGAGGATCTCGACCAGCGCCGCCTGCGCGATGGCGGCCCGGCCGCGGACCAGCTCGAACAGGTCGGCATTGCGCTTCTGCGGCATGATCGACGAGCCGGTGGTGACGGCGTCCAGGAGCGTCACGAAGGCGAACTCGCGCGTGTAGTAGAGCAGCACGTCGGTCGCCAGCCGGCCCAGGCACTGCATCAGCAGTGTGATTTCAAAGACCAGCTGCGCCTCGGCCTTGCCGCGGGAAAGTTGCACGGCGGTGACGGGCTCGTGCACGGACGCAAATCCGAGCTTGACGCGTGTAGCTTCGCGATCGAGCGCCAGTCCTGGTGTGCCATAGCCCGCGGCGGATCCGAGCGGATTGCGGGATACGCGTCGGTGTGCGAGACGCAACCCTTCCGCGTCGTCGCGGAGCTCGCTGGCGAACCCGCCCGCCCACAGCGCGACGCTGCTCGGCATTGCCTGCTGCATGTGCGTGTAGCCGGGCAATGCCACCGCTCCTTGGCGCCTCGCCAGCTCGTCGAGCGCGTCGGCGGCCCGACCGGCGCCGGCACGCAGTGCTTCGATGGCATCGCGCATGTACAGTCGCATGGCGGCCAGTACCTGGTCGTTGCGTGAGCGGCCGAGATGTACGCGGCCGCCCGCGGGACCGATGCGCTCGATGAGTCGGTTCTCGAGCGCGGTCTGCCCGTCTTCGTCTTCCAGTTCGATATTCCAGGCGCCGCGCGCATGTTCCGCGGCGAGCGCCTCGAGCCCGCTGCGGATTGCCTCGAGATCGGCGGCCGCCAGCAACTTCTGCTCATGCAGCATCTCGGCGTGCGCGATCGAGGCCTGGACGTCGTAGCGCACGAGCCGGTTGTCCAGCGCGTAATCGTCGCCGGCCGTGTAGCGCAGCACCCGCTCATCGAGCGCGGCACCCTTGTCCCAGAGCCTGCTCATGGCTGGGAAGCGCTCGTCGCCAGTTCCGCCGGCGACAATGCGTGAGTATCGGCGACGATGAGTGTCCCCGTGCCTTCGTTGGTAAACACTTCGGCCAGGATGCCCTCGGGCACCTTGTAGGAGATCACGTGCACGCGCCGCACCCCGCCGCGGATCGCCTCCTCGATCGCCTTCGCCTTGGGCAGCATGCCGTCCTGAATGCGGCCTTCCTCGCGCATCCGCCGCAGTCCCTGGAGATCCGTGTAGGAGACGAGCGTCCCCGGATCGTCCACCTTCTCGAGAATACCGGCTGTGCCTGTGCAAAGAATGAGTTTCTCCGCGGCGAGCGCGGCGCCGATGGCGGCGGCGACGGTGTCGGCATTGATATTGAGCAGCACACCGTTGGCGTCGGCCGAAAGCGGACTGACCACCGGCATCAGCCCGTTGTCGAGGAGCTTCTTCAGGACCGACGTGTCCACCGCGTCGATGTCGCCGACGAAGCCGTAGTCCACCATCCTGTCGGAGTTGCCGATCTTGACTGGCGGCCGGCGATGCGCGCGGATCAGGTCCGCCGCGACGCCGCTCACGCCGACCGCGTCGATGTTCAGATCGCGGCAGATCGCGAGGATGCGCGTGTTGATCAGCCCGTTCAGCACCATGGCGGTCACGTCGATCGACTTCTCGTCGGTGATGCGCCTGCCTTCCACCATGCGCGTCGGCACGCCGAGCGCCTCCGTGAGTTCGGTCAGTTGCGGTCCGCCGCCGTGCACGAACACGACCCGCACGCCGAAGTAGTGCAGGATCGCGATCTGCTCGATCAGTGCGCGCGTCGCGTCGAGATCGCCGAACACGCCGCCCCCTGCCTTGATGACGAACGTCTTGCCCTTGTACATGCGGATGTACGGTGCGGCGCTCTTGAGCGAGCGGACTGCGAGCAGGGGATCGGTGCGGTGCGAGATCATCGTTGAGCCTTCGGGCGGGTGGATAGGTAGAGATGCAGCATCAGCCAGCGCGGTACAGCAGTTCGTGAAGCACTGCGATCTGCACCACCAGCCGGTTATAGGCTTCGCGCTGCACGGCGCTGCGCGGACCATCGAGCACTGCGTCAGCCACCGCGACGTTGCGGCGCACCGGGAGGCAGTGCAGCAGGCGGCAGTCCGTCGCGGTCCGGGCGAACCAGTCCTCGCGCACACACCAGTCTGAGAGTCCGGTGCGCAGGCGCGTGTCGCCCTCGGTATCGCCGTAGTGCGCGGTCGAACCCCATTCCTTTGCGTAGATCACGTGCGCGCCCTCGAGCGCCTCTGCGCGCTGGCTCGTCTCGCGCACGCTGCCGCCGGCAGCGCTGGCGGCGTGCCGCGCCTTGTCCATGATTTCCGGCGGCAGGCCGAATCCTTCGGGGCGCAACACCGTGACATCCATGCCGCGCATGGCCGCCATGTGCACGGCCGCCGCCGGCACGGCGAGCGGCAGGGCGCGTGGGTGATTGACCCACGAGAGCACGAACTTCGCGCGACGCGGCACGGCAAGATCGTCCAGCGTCTTCCAGTCGGCGAGCGCCTGGCAGGGATGATTCACGGCCGATTCGAGGTTGATGAGCGGCTTGTCGATGAGCGCGGCCATCGCGCTGAACTGCGTTTCGGCAAGATCGGTGCGCAGGTCCCTGCCGTCGGCGAAAGCGCGGATGCCGAGCGCGTCGCAGTAGGAGGCGAGCACGGGAATGCCCTCGCGCACGTGCTCCGCCGCGGCGCCATTCATCACGACGGCAGCGCGGCTCTCGAGCTGCCAGGTTCCCTGGCCGGGCGTGATGACGAACGACGTGCCGCCCAGGCGTTGCATCGCCGCCTGAAACGAAGCGAGCGTCCGCAGCGACGGATTGAAAAACACGAGACCGAGGATCTTGCCGACAAGTGCCCGCGGTTCCGGTTGTGCTTCGAGGCGCCGGGCGAGATCGAGCAGCGCCAGGATCTCCTCGCGCTCGAAATGCGCCAGATCGAGAAAGCGTTTCATCGCCCGGTGCTGCCGGCCGCGGCGCTCATGACGGCAGTCCCGCGAGCGCAGCGCGCAGCAGGTCGACATGCGCTTCCTGCAGCACGAATGGCGGCAGCAGTCGCAGGACGTGCGGATCAGCGCTGGTGCCCGCGAGGATATCGCGCTCGAGTAACGCCGCGTGAATGTCCTTGGCCGGCCGAGTGGTCCGCAGGCCGGTCAGGAACCCGGCACCCTGACAGCCGGTCACGGGCCCGACAATGCAGCTGTTGCGAAGGTATGCCGCTACGCGCCGGACGTTCGCCAGCAGCTGTTCCTCCTCGATTGCCTCGATCACGGCTTCGATGGCCGCGCAGGCCATCGGGCCGCCCCCGAAAGTGGTGCCGAGCGCCTCGAGTGCCACGGCAGCGGTCACCCGCGGTGCCATGAGGAGTGCCGCGCACGGGAAGCCGTTGCCGAGCGCCTTGGCAGTGGTGATCATGTCGGGCGCCATACCATAGTAGTTAGCGGCGAATGGATGGCCGGTGCGGCCCATGCCGCACTGCACCTCGTCGAAGACGAGCAGCGCCCCGACTTCCCGGCAGCGCTCCTGCAACGCCTCGAGAAAAGGCTTGCCGAGATCGTAAGCACCACCGACTCCCTGCACCGGCTCGACGAATACGGCCGCCGTGCGGTGGGAAACCTGCGCGGCGATCGCCGCGGAATCGCGACGCGGAATGAAACTCACGTCGAATGGCGCGCGCGGGAAACCATACCATTTCTGCGCGGCACCCCAGGTCAGCGCCCCGGCGCCGGCCGTGCGGCCGTGAAAGCCGTGCTCGATGGCTGCGACGTGCGAGCGCCCGGTGATGTGGAACGCCATCTTGAGCGCGTTTTCGTTGGCTTCGGCGCCGCTGTTCACGAAAAACACGCTGTCGAATCCGAGGTTGGCAAAGCGCACCAGACGAGCAGCCGCGCGCGCGCGTACCTCGAGCGGCACCGCGTTGCTTTGAAACTGCAGGCGCTGCGCCTGCCCGGCCAGCGCCCGCGACCAGCCGGCATGGCCGTAGCCGAGCGCCGCGACCGCGTGGCCTCCATAAAGATCGAGAACGCGGCGGCCGTCCCGCGTCATGAGCCACACGCCCTCGGCGGACACGACGTCGAGCGGATACTGCGCGAAGACGTGCGCCAGATAATCGACCGGTGCGGACGCGCTCTTCAGGGCTACGCTCATGGTTCAGGTCCAGCCCGGCGCCGGTGCGGTCAGGCCCGATGTCTCCGGCAGGTCGAACAGCCGGTTCATCCATTGCACTGCGCCGCCGGCGGCGCCCTTGTTCAGGTTGTCCACCACGCACATGACCGCGACCGTGCGACCGTTGGCGACCGCGGAAAGGTGCGCGTAGTTGCTGGCGACCACGTCCTTGACGCGCGGCGGGGCATCGAGCACACGCACGAACGGCGCGTGGCGGTAGAACTCGCGGATCGCGGCGACAATCGCGGCAGTGTCGCGTGCGCTCGTCAGAGTGCCCTGCACGGTGACGTGGATCCCCCGCGCGAACGGGCCCGAGTGCGGCACGAACGCAAAGTCGGCTGCGAGGCCCGACGCGGCCTGGGCGCATGCGGCGATCTCGGGAATGTGCCGGTGCCCGAGCGGGTTGTAGGCATAGAGGTCGCTGTGCCGCGTCGGGTGGTGCGTTCCCTCGACCGGCTTGCGCCCGGAACCGGTGCTGCCGGTCACCCCTGCGACGAACAGCGTCGGCGTGACCAGGCGGAGCGACAACAAGGGCACGCTCGCGAGCAGCGTCGCGGTGGCGAAACATCCGGGATGCCCGATGTGTGGTGTCGGCGCGCGCCCGAGATGCTCGGGCAGAGCGCAGGTAAACTGCCTGAGTCGCGCCGGTGCTCCATGCGCATGCTGGTAGACGGCTTCGTAAGCGGCAGGGGTGGTGTAGCGGTAGTCCGCCGAAATATCGACGACGCTCGGTTGCATTCCCGCCACCTCCGCTTTCGTCAGCAGCCGGTCGATGAGCGCGGCAGAGACGCCGTGCGGTGCGGCGCAGAACACGGCCGATCGCGGCAGCTTCGCGGCCAGATTTTCGATCTCGGCCTGCGATTGGAACGTGGCGCCACCGAGCGTCGCGGCGAGATGCGGGAACGCCTGGCCGATCGCCTCACCCGGCTGGCTGTCGGACATCGCGGCCGCGAGTTCGAACTGCGGATGTCCCGCGATCAACCGCAGCAGCTCACCCGCGACGTAGCCGGTACCGCCGAGGACGATCGCCGGGATCCTGATCGCGGCCGCCGCAGTTGCCGCCGTCATCAACGTGCCCCGATCCCTGCGTTGAACACCGGCTCATCGCTCGCCGAGCGCACGGCCGCGAGTCCCAGCCCGTTGATGATGTGATCGCCGAGCGCGGCGCCGTCGCTGAGCGCGTTGAAAGCCTTCACGCCCGTCTGCTGCTCGATGATGTCCACGCCGACGCTGTTGTCGGTGGCCGGCCCGGTGACGACGCAGGGGTTCACGGCAAAACGCTCGCGCAGCAGTTTTACGCCGCCCCACGCGGCGACGGGGTCGTTGGCCGACAGTGCGACCGATGTCAGGGAGCCGCGGATGTCCGGGCACCGCAGGATTGCGTCGACGCCATAGGCGCCGAGAATGCCGTCGCCGAGCTCGAAGACGATCACATCCGGGCGCTTGTCCGACAGCTCCGTAAGCATGGTGCGCGTCAGCGCCGGCCCGGTATCGCCGGTCGTGGTCACCACGCCGAAATCCGTGAAGATCATCGTATTGCGCGCACCCGAGTCCTCGAAGGCGAGAATGTCGCGACGCAGCGAGACGCCGGTCGCCTTGAAAGCGTCCACCACGAGACCGCGATGGCGCATGCGCGCGATGATCGCGCTCGCCGCCGCGGTCTTGCCCGCTTCCATGCACGTGCCGGCGAGTGCAACGACCGGGACGGCGTGCGCATCGAGTTTCGCCTGGGGATCCACGCGCCGGTAGCCGACCCGCGCCGGCACGCCGATGCGCTCGCCGAGGTAGGGGAACGTGAGCACCACGCCCAGCACGCGGCAGTCGAACGGTCGGCCCTTCTCGGGGTTCGCCGCGTCGCACACGCCGAGTACGCCGCCGATGTTGAGCATCTGGATCGTGTCGCCGGCCGCGACGTTCTCGGGCACGTGGCCCGAATAGCCGAACAAGGCCTTGCGATGACCGAGTGCGCCGACGACGACATCGCCCTTGCCGACTTTCGCCATGCGCCCGCTGGTGAGCTCGAGCGTGTTGTACGTGGACTTGTTGGTGAGGACCTCGACGACCACCACGACGCCTTCTTCGGCGGGAATGTCGCTGGAAATCCGCACCTCGCGCCCGAGGCCGCAGGCCTGCGTGACCGAGGCGATCTTGTCGACGACGACATTACGCATGACGTTCATTCGGTGACTCGCGCCTTTCGATGACCTGCGCCGGATGGCCGGCGCTAATTCTTTTCCGGCTGTGCGGCACGCTCGCCGGCGCGCCGGTGAAACACGCCCGTAAGGGCGACGATTTTGGAAAAGCCGAGCGCGTCCGCGGGCGTCCACTCGCCGACGGCCTCGCCGTAAACGCCTTTCGAGGCGGCCATCAGCGAGTAGGGCGACTCGACGCCCTCGACGAACAGGCTCCCCGGCCGCAGCAGCAGGTGCACGTCGCCGGTGACGCGTTCCTGCGACGCGAGCAGCAGCGCTTCGATGTCCCGACATACTGGATCGAGCAACTGGCCTTCGTGTACCCAGTCCCCGTAGGGACCGGCGACGGAGTCCTTGACGCGCTGCTGGCGCGGGGTGAGCACCAGCTTCTCGAGTTCGCGATGTGCGACCAGCAAGGTCTCGGCAGCGGGCGCTTCGAACGCGACGCGGCCCTTCGTGCCGATGATCGTGTCGCCAAGGTGAATGCCGCGGCCGATCGCGAACGCACCGCCGAGCGATTCAAGCGCTTCGATCACCGCCACCGGAGTGAGGGCCGCGCCGTCGAGCGCCGCGGGCCGGCCGCGTTCGAAGCGGATCGTGTGCCGCTGCGGCGGCCGCGGATTCGTGAAGGCGTCTTTCGACAGCACCCAGGCGCTCTCCGGGATGCTGCCCTTCGACGTCAGTGTCTCCGTGCCGCCGATCGTGACGCCCCACAGGCCGCGATTGGTCGAGTACGCAGCGCCGAGAGGCGGAACCGGGAGCCGGCGCGCCTGCAGGAACTCGAGCTCTTCCTGCCGCTTGAAGGCGTGGTCGCGCACCGGCGCAATGATTTCGAGCTCCGGCGCGAGGGTGCGCAGCGCCACTTCGAAGCGCACCTGGTCGTTGCCCGCGGCCGTACAGCCGTGCGCGATCGAGTGCGTGCCCAGGCGGCGCGCCATGCGGGCGATCGTCTGCGCCTGCATCACGCGCTCGGCGCCGACGCACAGGGGGTAAAGCTGGCCGCGGCGGACGTTCCCCATGATGAGAAACCGCAGCACCTGCTCGAAGTAGTCCGCGCGCGCATCGATCTGGTGATGCTCGATGGCACCGAGCGCGAGCGCCCGTTGCCGGAGCGCGCGTCCCGCGTCCGCATCGATCCCGCCGGTGTCCACCGTCACGGTGATGATCGGCCGGCGGGCGGTTTCCGCGAGCCATGGCACCAGGAAAGAAGTATCCAGGCCGCCCGAATAGGCGAGAACGATCGGTTGGGTCATGGGATCAGACTCGGAACGCGGAACGCAGGCGGCGGACGAGCGCGGCCTGCGCACGCGCATCGTCGGTTGCGACGAAAACAGTGTCGTCGCCGGATATCGTGCCGACCACTTCCGGCCACCCGGCCTTGTCGATGCCGAGCGCCACGCTCTGTGCCGCGCCGGTCGCCGTCTTCACCACCGTGAGCGAGGGCCCGGCCTTGCGCACGTCGCGCACGAACTGCGTCAGAGTGCCGAAGTTACCGTTGGCGGTCGTGATGTCTTCCGCGGGCAGCACATAGCCCGCGCTCGCCTTCAGCACGCCGAGCCCGCGCAGGTCGCGGCTCACCGATGACTGCGTGACGGAGTAGCCGTTGCGCTTCAGCAGCGCGACCAGCTCCTCCTGCTTGCGCACGCGGCCGCCACGCAGGATCCGCAGGATCGCGTTGCGGCGCTCGAGCTGGGCGCGATCCATCACCATGGGCGGGCAGGGCTTTGCATAAAGTCGCGCGATAATGCATAAAAATGCTTAAGCAGTCAAGCAAGTGCGGGCCGCCGGCGTCGCACCGAGCTCGAGCGCCGCCCACTGGCCGCCGGCGCGCAGCGCAACTGGACTCGGCGCGCGCGTTTGCGCTCAAAATCGAAACGGGGCAAGGAACTGTAGCGGAGGGCCGCGCCATGGACTTGCGGGTCGTAATGCGCATCACGACGCTGGCGTGCGTCGCCTCACTTCTCGATCGTGTAGACGAGATCGGCGCTGCTTTCCTTGCCCGCTTCGGTGCGCATGGTCCAGCGGTCGCCGAGCGTGTAGCGCGTCTTGAACGTGCTGATCGCCTCGGTCAGGCTGATACCGTAGCTTACGTACAGCCGCGGCGAGAGGTACTTGCCGAGCACGAGCGAGGTCTGGTTCGCCAGATCCGACTCGATGCTCACGTCCTCGAGACCGATCTTGCTGCCGAGCTGCTGCGCAAGGATGGCGCCACCCTGCGCGAGGAGCTCGTTGCGCGTGGCGCTGCCGCGATCGGTGCCCGTCGTGTCGCTGCGCTGCAGCGCCTCGAGCGATCCGCCGGCGAGAATGAGCGAGACGATCTGTGCCTGCGGAATGGCGGGCTCCGAGAAGAATGTCATGCGCGGCGTCCGCAACGTGCCGCGCACGTTGACGCCGGCTTTCACATCCGGAAACTGCTTGATGGCGCGAATGTCGACCCCCGGATCGGCGACCGGCCCCCCCGTGAAAATCAGGCGGCCGCGTTCGATGTCGAGCTTGCGCCCGTAGGCCGTGTACTTGCCTTCCTCGATTTTCAGTTCGCCGTGCCCGCGGCTTACGTCCTCCGCGTCCGAAGTCGTCGTGAGAATGCCTGTGATGCGTCCGGTGAGGCCCGCGGTGTCGATGCTTACCCGATCGCCCAGCGTGAGCCTGATTTCACTGCGTACCGTGAAAGGTTCGGACGACCGACCGCGATCCGCGCTGGCGATCACCTCGTCGCCCGAGGACAGCACTGCGCCGGTCAGGTCGGCGGGAATGATCCGTGCGTAAGGCACGTCGACCTTGCCGGTGACCGCGATGCGCCGACCGTCGATCCCGAAGACGAGGTCCGGCGACGCAAAGATGCGCGCCTCGGGCACGTTGATTACGCGCAGTTCCTTGCCCGTGAGATGCAGGCTCCCGTGCGGGGCCCCATCGCGCCAGGCCACCGTGCCGGTGACCTGCGCCGCACCTTCGCCGGCGCGCGCACTGGCGTCGATGTCCAGGCGGTTGTCGAGCAGCCGCGCCTGCAGCGAGATTTCCCGCAGCGCGAGGTTGACCTGGTAGAGATCCAGCTCGCCCTTGGCAAGTTTGAGCACTCCCGAAAGCGATGGCGCCCCGAGGGTGCCGCCCAGCACGAGATCGGCGTCGAAACGGCCCGCGGCGCGATCGATGTCCGGAACCCAGAGCGTCACGAGCCCGACCGCGTCGGTGGAGGCGCGCAATTCCCCGCGCAGGGGCATCCCGGTCCACGAGCCGCCATTGCGCTGCGCGGTGACTGCGCCGCGGATATTGCCGGTTGCGTGAGCATCGAGCTCGAGGCTTGCGCGAATCGCATCCGGCAGCGCATGCACCTCGAATATGCCGGAGCCGAGTGGCAGCAGCTCGTCGCCGCCGCTCGGCCGGCGGTGACGAATCCCGGCATCGCGCAGGTCGGCGCGCAGGTCCCCGTGCCAGGGCCGGCCCGGCTCGCCCGCGAACCGCGCCGCTACATTGAGCGATCCCTGGTAGGCGACATCCGGCGACACGCCCGCGGTGAGCGCCGACATCGGCACGTTGCGCGCGTCGAAAGCGCCCGACCACGTGCCGTTCTGCGACAACAGGTTGCCGCAGAGGCGCGCGGCGGTGTCGTGCATGCAGACCTTGTCGGTCCGAAGCGCAGTGCGCGAAAACTGCACGTTCGCGGGCGCATCGAGTCGCAAGGCCAGGCGTTTGTCGTCGTCGACGTTGAGGCTGGAAATTGTCGCATGCCAGCCATCCGCGACGAGCGGACCCGACGCCTTCGCCGTCATGCGCACTCCGGCCGCTCGCACGGCCGCATCGACCGTGTAAAGCTGTGGCGTGCCTTCGAGCGCGGCATCGAAGCTTTCGACGGCGCGTCCGGCGAAACCCACGCCTTCGCCGTGTATCTTGGCGCGCGATCGATGGTCCGCGCGCGGATCGTAGTCGATGTCGGCCGCGAGGCTGGCTGCGGCGATACCCTCGTGCTGGATGCCACGGCCCGAGCCGACCAGCTTCAGGACCGGCGCCGTTGGCGTCCCGAGCAGCTGACCGCGTGCGCGTATCGAACCGCTGCTGTGCGGGCCGAGCAGGGTGAGATCGTCGGCCGCGATGTCGAAACTGAGGTCGCGCTGCTGGCCAATCCGGCCGTCGAGCGCGATGCGCAGGCCGCCGCTCTGGGCGCGCACCTCGCGAAACCGCCACTCGTCGCCGCTTCTGAAAAGGCGTCCGCTACCGCGGGTCGACGCGCCGCGCAGGCGGCCGCTGAGATCGCTCACAGTCACGTCAAGGGCCGACCTCGCACCGAGCGCGTTGCCGCGCGCGTCGAACGCGAAGTTGAGCTTGCCGGGGAACTGTTTCCTGATCCGCGAGGGATCCAGGCCGCGCACATCGCCCGCGAAGGTCCAGGATTCGTTGGGCGCCCAGGCGACGTCCGCGGTGAATCGCAGGGTGCCGTCCAGCACGGTTGCCTGGCCGGTCGTCACGCGGAACCCGGTCCTCGAGAGCCGCCCGGTTACCTCGAAGGGAATATTTCCCTCGACGCCGGGCAACACCAGTGGTCCGCGCGCCGTCACCGCATACGGCCATAAGCCCTGCAGCACGTAGGCGCCGGCGGGACTGCTGACGCCCATCTCGCGGCCCACCAGCGGCCAGCGAAAGTCGTGCCACGTCCCGCGCAAGTCCAGTCTCGGTCCACCGCTTGCGATGCCGATCGCGCCGGCGGCATCCAGGCGCGCCCGCGACTCCCTGTTCACCAGTTCGATCCGGCTCGCCGTCAACACGCGATCCGAATAGTTACCGTCGAACGCGAACTCGAACGGACCGGCAGCCAGCCTGGCGGACTCCACCGGCCCGCGCGCATGGAATCCGGCACTGTTGCCGTTGAGCCGCAGTTCCCCGGTGATGCGACCGAGTGCGTTGCCGCCGCCCCACGCACGCAGATCGAGATCATGCAGCACAGCGGTGCCGTCCCAGTGCCAGTCGCCGGTGAGCTGCGAGACGGCGCCGCTGAAGTCCGCGCGCAACGGCGCAGTGAAAGCGACCGCGATGGCGAGTCGTTCGAGGTTGCCCGTTCCCCGCGCGCCGATCGTCCACAACGGCTGGTCCGGCACGCGCCACGTCCAGTGAGAATCAGCGTCGATTTCGATCGGATCGGCGGCCCGCAGCTCGGCGGATCCGGAACCATGCGTGGCCTGGTAGTCGAGATCTGCGCTGAAGATACGGATCGTGCGCGGATGAACGGCTCCCGAGCCGCTGACATTCTCGAGATCAAAGCGCCTGCCGTTGGGCAGCACCAGCGTTGCGTCGGCAATGCGCAGGCTGTCGGTGCGAATCGCAAGCAGTGGCGGCAGAAAGTGCGGCGTCCAGCGCGTCGGCGGGGACGTGCGGCGATGTACGGCCACGAACGCCGAGCCGATCCTGGCATCGCTCACTGCGATCGTTTGCCACAGCAGTGGCAGCAGCGCTACGCGGCCTTCGACGTGCTCGACCCTGAGGCTCACGCGCTCGTGCTCCAGCACGAAGCTATCCAGTGTCACGCCGCCGGCGAGTGTGCCGCTGATGTGTCCGATGCCGATCGTGGCACCGGCAATGGTCGTCGGAATTCTGGCCACCACGAAGCGCAGGCCGGCCGGGGTATAGGCGAGCCAGGCGGCGATTGCGATTGGCGCGACCACGGCGAGCGCCGTCAGTCCGAGTGCGGCGAAGGTGAGGTGGCGGCGCATCAGAGCTTGGGCGAGAAATTCAGATGCAGGCGCGGCCCGCCGCGGTCGAGCACGCCATTACGGCATCGCGGGTCGGTCGCGGCCACGGTATTGAGGCAATCGACGCCCACGAGCGGCTGCGCGACGTCGATGCCAACCGTGACAACGGACAGGCGAAACCGCAGCCCCACTCCGACGGAGTACTTGAAGTTGCGGATCGTGTTGAACGCGTTACCCGCATCGACGAACAGAGCCACGCCGAAATTGCGCGGCAGGTCGCGCTCGATTTCGACCGCACCCGTCAGCAGGTTCCGGCCGCCTTCCTTCACCGGCAGGTGCGTCGTCGGATCCTCCGTCACGGGCGAAAGGTCATTGAAGCCATAACCGCGCACACTGCGGTCCCCGCCCGCGAAGAAGCGCTGCGAGCCGGGCAGCGCGCCGAAGTTCGAGACGGCGGTCGAGCCAAGTTCGCTGCGCACCAGCAGGTGCCAATCCGTGCTCAGTTCGAATACGCGCTCGCCCTGCAGCCGCAGCTGCAGAAAGTCGGAGTTCGAGCCGAGCACGTGATTCGACCCGCGTAGTTCGGCGTAGAACGCCCGGCTGAACAGCGCTTCGCCGAGAAAACCGCGCGGCACCGCCGAGTAACTGACGCCGGGAATCAGCAGCGTATCCGTGCTCGAGCCCGCGACGGTATCGGTGCGGGTGTTGGTGAAGATTGTGAAAAACACGCGCTGCCAGCGGCCCAGCACCTGAGTGATGCTCGGCTGGAACGCGAGCTGGTTGAACGTCAGGTCCGCCGTTTCCCGCGAACGCTCGGCCGACAGCTCGAGCGTGAGCTTCTCGAGCGCCGGATCGCCGAAGGGAATCAGGTATCTCGCGTCGAGCGTCGCCTGCTGCGAGGCGGCCCGCAGCTCGACGTGCGACCGGTGGCCGGCCGAATTGATCCGACGATCATCCCATGCGACGGTGCCGCGTCCCCGCGTATCGGTCCCGTAACCGAGTCCGAACTGGTAGCGGTTGCGGCGCGCGGCGTCCCCGCGAATGTGGACCGGAACGATATGCGTTTGCGTATCGCGTTCGCCCGGCAGGACTTCGACGGTGGAGAAATACTGGCTGTCATCCAGGGCAAACTGGGTGCGCAGCAATTCGGTCGCATCGTACAGCCCGCCTTCACGATAACGCAGGTAGCGACGTACCAGCGTTTCGCCGATCACCGCCTGTTCGATCGTCGTCGGACCGAAACGGTAGCGCACCCCGGTGACCAGTTCGAGCCGCGCGGCGGCAGTGTGCTGTGGCGGATCAACCCGCAGTTCGCTTTCCACCAGCCGCGCATCGAGGTAACCATAAGTCGCGGCCGTGCGCTGCAGGTTGCCCTTCGTCTCGTCGTACGACCGGTGATTCAGGCGATCTCCCCGCCGCAGCTTGATATTGGCGAGCACACGCTGAAAAACGGGATCGTCGCCGCCGGGCCCGGTCACCAGGACGCGCACATCGGTCATGACGACGGGCTGCCCCGGGTCGATGTCGATCAGGACGCGCCAATCGCGCCCATTGCCCACCTCGGCGAGTTGCGTGCGGATCACGGGATCGTAAAAACCATACGGGCGCAGCGCCGCTTTCACCTCGCGCTCGGCGCGGCCCTGCAGGCGCCCGAGCGTGTCGGCCTGCAGCCGGTCGCGCTGCTTGTACCGCTCCAGGCTGAGGAATGCGAGGACGTTGCGTCGCAGGTCCGCGT
>JBAVOB010000156.1:0-9769 GCA_049691655.1 Steroidobacteraceae bacterium
GTATCACGCCGATGACCGATGATCCGCTCACGACAATTCTCGACACGGACGAGGGCATCCTCGGGTTTCAGGAGTACTTCGTGCGCCGGCAATGCCGGCCGCGCGTGCAACGGATCCGGTTTGAGAACGCCGGCGTCGCACCACCGGCTGCGGCGGTCGCGGCGGCGATGCGGCGCGATGACGCGCAAGCCATCGTGATCTGCCCCTCGAACCCATATCTCACCATCGATCCGATACTTGCGGTGGCCGGCATGCGCGGGTGGCTCGAGAACACCGCGACGCCGGTCGTCGCGGTGTCGCCCATCGTCGGGGGAGAAGCGATCAAGGGCCCTACCGCAAAACTCATGCGGGAACTCATCGGCGAATGTTCGGCGTTGCAGGTGGCGCGGCACTACGATCGCATTGCCGACCTGTTCGTGCTGGATCAACGCGATATGAAGCTGCGCCCGCAGATCGAAGCGCTCGGCATGGAGGTCCTCGTGACCGACATCGTAATGCACTCGAGCGACGATCGCCTGCGGCTCGCGCAGACGATCGACGACGCGCTCGCGGCCGGACGCAGGACGCGAGCGACGGAGGACCGGGCGTGATGATCGGAAAGTCGAAACAACCCGCGTTGCCGGTCAAGACGTCGGTGCGCGTGGGGCGCGAAACCCACGGTCGGGCCGGCAAGGGAGTGACCGTGATCACGGGGCTGCCGCTGATGCCGGGGCAACTCGAGGTGCTGGCGACGCAGCTGAAGCGGCGCTGCGGCTCCGGCGGCACCGTGCGCGATAGCGTGATCGAGATCCAGGGCGATCATCGCGATCGGCTGGTCGCCGAGCTGCGCAAGCTCGGCTACGATGCCAGGCGATCGGGTGGTTAGTCGGGGGATTCCCATGGCAACCGAGAAAAACGCAGCGGCGCGCCCCCGCACACGGCGCAGCCGCGGCAAGCTCGCTCCGGCGCGGGAAGCGCGCGGGCTGTCGGCAGGCGAGATCGCCCTCGGTTTCGATAGGCCCGAGATCGCCCCGCTCGTCGCGCTCGTGACCCAGGCGGGTGGCGTGCCGATCGGCGCCTATCGCGAGCCGCTCGGCGGCTATCCACTGCTGCTCGCATCGCTCCCGCTTGCCGCAGTTCAGCCGACACCGTTTCAGCGCGACTTGTCGCCGACACACGTCAAGCGCCTGGCCACGCGCATCGAGGAAGCCGGCGAATTCCTCGATCCGCTCATCGTCGTGCGCGGCGAAGACGGGCGGCTGTGGACCCCGAACGGTCGCCACCGGCTTGCCGCAGGCAAGACGCTCGGCCTGCGGCAGATCACGGCGCTGATCTCCCCCGATGAGGCCCTGGCCTACCGCATCCTCGCGCTCAATACCGAGAAAGCCCACAACCTGAAGGATCGCAGCCTGGAGGTGATCCGCATGGCGCGCAATCTCGCCAAACGCCAGCGCGAGACCCGCGAGGACGAGTTTGCTGCGCAGTTCGAGGCCCCCGAGCTGTTGACGCTCGGCATCGTCTACGAGCGCGCTCCGCGCTTCGCCGGCGGCGCGTACAGTTCGTTCCTGAAGAAAGTGGAATCCTTCAGCAACCGCACCCTCGCGACGAGCCTCCGGGAGCGTGCAGGCTACGCGGCACGGCTCCTCGAGATCGAAGCGCAGGTGAAGCGGATTGCAGAGCACCTGCAGAAGCGCGGCTTCAAGTCCCCGTACCTGCGTAACTACGTGGTCGCGCGCATCAATCCGGTGCGGTTTCAGGTCGCCCGGAAAGGCGAGAAACGGCCGGCGATGCCGATTGCGCAGGCTCTCACGCGGATGGCCGGAGCTGCGAAGAAGTTCAACGTCGAGTCGGTATCGTCAGCGGAGCTGGCGTGGGTCGCGATCGGCGCCGCGTCCCAGGACTAACCCCTCACATGATGCGCAGCATCGCGCCGGGCTCGCGCAAGGTGCGTTTCGCGTCCCAGTCCCGCGCGACAATGCGCCGCCCCGTCACGCCGTTCGAATCATCGGCGCACAGCCAGAGGAGCGGTGCCGCCATCAGATCGGGCGCCGGGGTGCCACCCGCATCGTCGTGCACGACCGGCGTCTCCGCCGATCCGTCCGGAAGGAGTACGTTGACCGTGACACCCGTGCCTTCGAGATCCTTCGCCCAGACGACCGCACTCACCTCGAGCGCCGCCTTGGTCGCGCCGTGAGCGGCGAGTCCCTGCGCCACCATCATCGGGTAGGAGGTCGAGATATTGATGATGCGTCCGAAGCCGCGCTGGATCATGTGCGGCGCCACGATGCGCACCATATAAAAGGAACCGAGCAGGTTGGTGTCGACCATGTAGCGGTAGGTCTCGGGCGCAACCTCCCAGAATTTTCGCCGGGTGGAACCCGCTTCCCCGATCGCCTCGAACGGCCGGCGCGCGGCGTTATTAACGAGTACATCGACGTGATCGAACTTGGCACAGGTGGCGGTGAACGTGCGCTCGCAGTCCTCCGGATTCGAGACGTCCGCGAGCACCGCGTCGAAGGATCCGGGGCCGTCGGCCGCGAGGTGCGCGGTCTCGCGCAGCTCAGGAACGTGTCGGCCGGCGGTACCGATGACGAGCGCCCCGGCGCGAACCAGTGCGAGTGCCATCGATCGGCCGAACCCGCGGCCCGCGCCCGTGATGATGACGACGCGGTTACGAAGTGATGGGTAGGGCATGGCGCGGATCCTCGGGTCCGGCCGCGAGCATAGCGCGACCGCGGCGCACGCGCCGCACAGGGAAATCGAGGTAGGCCGTATCCGCCTGAGCGGCGGGTCGGATGAATCAGTACCGGATGCGGTACTTGAGAACGAACTTCTGGTCGCCCGGGTCCACGTCGAACGACCAGCCGGCACTCGAGGCGTTGGTGTCGAGGTGCGTGGCAACCCAGC
Source organism: Steroidobacteraceae bacterium (assembly GCA_049691655.1). Classification (GTDB taxonomy): domain Bacteria; phylum Pseudomonadota; class Gammaproteobacteria; order Steroidobacterales; family Steroidobacteraceae; genus JBAVOB01. Next base: position 2,887 of record JBAVOB010000156.1, read on the forward strand.
CCAGGGCCGGGATGCGCGTGGCGCGCTCGCCGATGAGCCGCGAACGCCAGTCGCGCAGATGTTCGGTCCAGGTGAGCCGGCCGAACGCCTTGCCGTCCATCGACAAGGGGCTGGCGAATGCCGGCTCGTCTGCCACAGCCGCACCGGCGCATCCGAGGCCGGTGCCGAGCAGCACGCACGTGATCGTCGACCGCATTCGGCGCATGGGAGGAATCCTCGCGACCGTACGCCATCGAAGATAGGACTGCCGGGCGACGCGCGCGAGTGTTTGCATCGCACGGAATGCGTGCCTGCATCGCAGATCCGGGTCAGCGCCGGTCGTTACGACAAATTGGACCGTTTGCGCGCGACATAAGCGCGCCTGCGCATGCCGGATTTGTCATTTTCTCAGCGATAAAGCAGCAGGCTTTCCCGCTCTTCGCGCCACGCGCGCTCGTCGCTGGCGGCGAGCGCGTCGAGATCCGCCGGCGTCGCTGACGCATCGTCGACCCACTGACGCAGCAGTTCGCTGCCGTTGATGAGATCGATGGCGCGGTGCTGCTGCTCGTATTCGTAAACGAAATCCCGCCACAGGGGATAGCCGGGTTCGAGCAGCCGCACGGCCTTCAGGAACGCCGCCACGAGCCGCCAGGGGCGGAATGCCTGGTGATCGTAAGCGTCGTCCTCGACGTGGATCTGCAGGCCCGAGCAGAGCCTGCCCGCATGCTTCTGGAAAGTCGGCTCGAACCAGCATGCGCGCAGGCGACAGCCCGCGAGCCACCGGGGCGCAAGCGACTGCATACGAGCGAGGATCGCCCGCGCGTCGAGGTCCGGCGCTCCGCCGAGCTCGAGCGGCCGGGTCGTGCCGCGGCCCTCGGAGAGCGTCGTGCCCTCGAGCAGCACCGTGCCCGCGTAGCAGCGCGCCATCCAGAGATTCGGCGCGTTGGGGCTCGGATTGATCCACGCGCGTCTTCCGAGCGGCCAGCCGTAGCCCGGTGCGCGCTCGGGCTGCCAGCCCTGCATCTCGATGACGCGGTATGCGACGTCGAGCTGGAGCGTGCGCACGAACCACGCTCCAAGCTCTCCCAGGGTCAGCCCGTGGCGCATCGGCAGAGCGCCGGCGCCGACGAAACTCTCCCAGCCCGGGCGCAACCGCAGGCCTTCGATCGGCCGGCCCACAGGGTTCGGCCGGTCGAGCACCCATACCGACTTGTGATGCTGGGCCGCGGCTTCGAGCAGGTAGCGGAGCGTCGTGATGAACGTGTAGATGCGGCAGCCGAGATCCTGCAGGTCGACGAGCAGCACGTCGAAAGTGTCCATCATCGCAGGCGTCGGGCGGCGCACCGTGCCGTAGAGGGAGAACACCGGAACGTCGTGCACGGGGTCTGCGAAGTCCTGCGACTCGACCATGTTGTCCTGCTTGTCGCCGCGCAGGCCGTGCTGCGGCCCAAAGGCCGCGGTCAGTTCGATGCCGCGCTTGCGTGCGAGCGCATCGAGCGAATGCTGCATCGACCCGGTGACGGATGCGGGGTGCGCGACCAGCGCGACACGGCGACCGGCGAGCGGTGCGCGCAACGCCGCGTCGGCCAGCAGGCGGTCGATTCCGAATTTCATGTCGCGTTCACCTCGCCGCTCTCCGCAAGCTCCATGGCAAAGCCCGCGCGATGGTGAAAATCAGGGCGCGTTGCGGGATGGCGCAACGCCCAGTATGACAGCGTTCCCGCCTCGTCTTCGATCACGGCGGCGATGCCTAGTTTGATGCGCCGTGCCCGGCGACGCGCCGCGGCGGCGCGGGAGGCGTCCACTGGCGCGAGCGCGGCCACCAGTTCGTCCCGCGGAACCGACGCGGCGAGATGCAGGCCCGGGAAACTGTGCGTCAACGTAATGCCTGGCGCGGCAGCGAGGGCGAGCGGCTGCATGGCTTCGCGATATCTCGTGAAAACGTAGGCGGCCCAGGCCGTCGAGGGCGAGAAATTCAGCTCGCAGTAGCGCTCGCCGCCGGGGGCGGCGAGGAAAATCTCGAAACAGGTGTGCCGCCAGAGCCCGTCGGCGCGCACGGGAGCGGTCGGAGCCGGAATGCGCAGGCAACCGGCGTCGGCATTCACAGAGAATTCGACCAGGAGCCTGGAGTCCGGCGTCCAGGAAACCCGCGCCTCGACCGCGCGCACGGCCCCCGGCGGCGATGCGGGATGAGGAGCCAGCTGCACCGTGTTCAGGCGACGACGACTTCCGTCTCGAGATGCCGCTCGCCCTTGAGCGAGTTCGTGATGAGGCACACCTGCTCGGACTTCTCGAGGAGCTTGCGGGCGCGCTCAACATCGGTGCCCGCCGGCACCGAGAGTCTTGCGTGCGTGACAAACCGGGTGAATTGGGTGACACGATCCACCCGGTCGAGCGTGGCGTCGACGCGCGCTTCGAGTGCGGTCCAGTCGAACTTCGAAGCGCGCGCGACGGCTCGGAACGAGAGCACGAAGCAATCGGCGAGCGCAGCGGTCAGCAGCGTCTCCGGCGACCAGCGATCCCCGGGACCGTCGAACTCCTTCGGGGCATCGCTCGCCAGCGGTTCAAGGCCGCTCGAACTCAGCGTCACCGGCCCCGCTGGCGGGGCCGCGACCGAGACCGTGTACTGATGCGGAAAAGGATGCATGGCACGCCCCGCGTGGATTGCTGGCCGAAACGATGTGTCTCGAACGGACCCGGTGACGCGAAGCGCCTTATTTCGGCGGTTCTGGCGGCGCGGGTGGCGCCGGCGGAGCGGGCGGGATCGGCGGCGCAGGCGGATGGCCCTGCATCATCCCCTCGTGATGCACGCCCTCATGCATCTTCCAATCCTGATGCTTGCCTTCGTGCCCCATACCCTCCCGCTTCGCCAGGTCGGCCAGCGAGATGACGCCGTCCTTGTTCTTCATCCGGTCGAACATGGCTTCGTGGCCCTTCAGGAATTCCTCGCGCGACACGACGCCATCGCCGTTGGTGTCCATTTCCTTCAGGTGCATGCGCATGCCCATCGGGTGATCCATGCCGCCCTCCATTCCCGGACCGCACTTCGTGCCCGGTGCCGGCGCCTTGGCCGGATCCGCGGCAAACGCTACGGCACCGACACCGATCGCGGCAGTGGCCAGCAGAATTGTGCACAGTTTCTTCATAATCGCCTCCTTCAAAGCTGCCTTTGAGACTAATCTACCACCGGTCGGTTCCGCAGCGCCTGCGTAGTCGCCGCCGACCCGCCCGCCGCGGTCGCAGCGGGCCCCGTTGACATTCTGACTGGACCGGACGATGCAGGATCGCATGCTGAAAATTGGCGTCGGTCTCGCCCTCGCGGCGTTTCTCGGCGCCGCCTATTACGCCTACCAGCGTTCTCAAAACACGCCCGCCGCGCCGCCGGCTGCGGCACAGCGTTCCTCGGGCAGTGAAGCAGTCGTTGCGCACCCGCTGCCGCCCCCGGCTTCGGCCCGGACGACACCGCTTCCGCCGCTCGCCGAAAGCGACACCGCGGTTCGAGAGAGTCTCGCCGAGCTCTTCGGGCGCGATGTCGCGGCCCGTGCCTTCGTCCAGGAGAATCTGGTGCGGCGCATCGTCGCGACGGTCGACAATCTGCCACGTGGGAAGGTAGCAGTAGACATGCGTCCGGTGGTGCCGACCGGCGGATCGTTTCGCGTGGCGGGCCCCGAAAATCGCGTGCTGCTCGACCCGCGCAACTTCGAGCGCTACGCACCTGCCGTCGCAGCCATGCGCGCCCTCGATGCCAGGCGGCTTGCCGCGACTTATACGAGCCTCTACCCGCTTTTCCAGCAGGCTTACCAGGACCTCGGCTATCCGGCAGGATATTTCAACGATCGCCTGGTCGCGGTGATCGATCATCTGCTCGCCACGCCCGAGGTTCGCGAACCCATCGCGCTCGTGCAGCCGCGCGTGTTCTACGAATTCGCCGATCCCGCGCTCGAAGCCAGGTCCGCCGGGCAGAAGCTGCTGATCCGGATGGGTCCGCAGAATGCATCGGTGGTGAAGGCGAAGCTGCGCGAACTGCGAGCCGAAGTAACGCGCCTGGCGCCGGCGCGCTGAACGCCGCTTCGTCAGCCCTGTGGCGTCAGTGTCGTGTCGTAGACCGGCTGGCCGGACACGTCGCGGATTCCGACTGACAGCCGGCCCGCGGCGTCGATCGCAACGACGCCGTAATTGAAATATCGCCGCGCCTCTTCAAGCGACCGCGGCACCTCGGCCGACTCGGGACCGAGGAAGAACAGGCGCTCGGGCGCCAGCGTGTCGTCGAGCCGTCGATTCGGAAACAACCCCGCGTTCATCGGGCCGGATTCGAACTCGTGCATCGTCCAGCCGGGATCGCCGGGGATCGGGCGCTCACGGAACCCGGTCGCGAAGTGCACATCCGTCGCCAACCACACGAGATTGCGCACCCGCGAGGCATGCAGTCTTCGCACCAGTGCGACGAGTTCGCGTTCGAAGCCCTTGTCGGTCGCCCCATTTGCCCAGCCGTCGGGCCGGGCCTCGTTGGGCCCGACGGTCGGGATCGAGAGTGACACGCTGGAGATGATGATCTTCCACGTCGCGCGGGATCGCTCGAGCTCGCGCAGCAGCCAATCGCGCTGTTCGCGGCCGAGCATCGTCTTCGGCTTTTCCGCCGAATCGACGGCAGCGTTCAGGTCACGGTACTGGCGCAGGTCGAGGACGAACACCTGCAGGTTCCGGCCAAAAGTGAAGCTGCGGTACAGGCGCCGGCTATTGCCGGGCCGCGCTGCGATCGGACTGTACTCCAGAAAGGCGCGCAGCCCCGTGGGCAGCAGCGCATCGGCAGAATCGAAATCGTTCTCGACTTCGTGATCGTCCCACACCGCGACATACGGCGCGCGGGCAACGAGCGCCCGCAGCCCCGGGTCCGAGAACTGGTAGCGCCAGCGTGCGCGAAAATCCTGGAGCGAGCGTGCCGGCGACACGGCCACCGGCTCCTGCGCGTCGCCGTACTTGCCGCGGGCCTCGCAGGCGCCGTCCGCGTAAATCATGTCGCCGAGCCCGATGAAGAAGTCCAGCCGCTCGCGATTCAGCGCGTCGAAGATGGGATATCGACCGCCCGCCGGCCGGCAGAGATTCTGGCCACCCAGGTCTCCACCCCACGCGAAGCGCGCGGCCACCGCCGCACTCGGCGATGGCGCGGTCGTGACGCGCCCCGACGCGCGCCGCGTGCTCGACCTGGCGCCAGGATCCTCGGCCCACACCTCGTACTCATAGGTCGTTCTCGGCAGCAGTCCGCCGAGGTCGGCTTGCGCGACGTCGTCACCCTCCGCAACCGGCCCATCGCCGGCGGAGACCCTGCGTTCGGTCCGCGTTCGCCAGCGCGCACCGCCCGGCGTCCGGATGCGCCAGGTAACGCTGCGCGCGTCGGGCACGCTCGCGGCTATCACCACGTGATCGGGGTACGGGTCACCCGTCAGGACAAGCGCATCGTCGGCCGCTGCGCCGCGCGCCGCCGCAAGCGCGCAGCCCAGCGCCAGGGCCGCCAGCTCATGACGCATCAGAGAAAGGTCCAGGTGAATCCGAGCGAGTAGAGTTTCAGTCCACCCGTATCCTTGATATCGAAGCCTTCGTATTCGAGGCGCACGGCGGCGCTGCCGAGCCGCGCCTGCACGCCGACGCCGTACGCGAGTTCCGTGCCGGTGCGGTCGAGACGGAAAGCGCCGGCGAGGCCAGCGGTGGATCCGGTCAGGTCCCAGCGCGCCAGGCCGAGCTTGCCGTACACGTCCCCGAACGGCACCGGAAGGAATACGACCGCATAGGCCGCCGCAGCCTTGACATCTGCCTGCACCGAGGCGAGGCCGGTGCCGGCGCTGTCCCGCCCGAGGTCCATGTAATCGAGCTCGACGGCGAAGCGATCGACCGGGCGCAAGCCCGCGATGATCTTGAAGCGGTTGTCCTTCAGGTTCAGAGCGCTCGCGATGTGATCGATCTGCGACTGCGTGACGGCGGCGCCGAGATAAAAGCCGCTATCGGCAGCCTGAGCCGTGACGGCCGACGTTGCGAGCATCAAGAAGAGTGTGCGGCGAAGCATGCGTTACCTTTCTGGGGAGTAGTCACTCGCGCGAGTGTAGGCGCGATCGACCTCCTCGTCCGCCTGTCGCCAGAGCGCAACAGATCGCCACCGGATCGCGGAGCGCGCCGCCGTTCAGAACCAGTTGTAGTTGAAACTCACGCTCACGCGCTCGCCGGACGCCCGATTCGGCGGCACCTCGTGACGTAACCAACTCTCGAACAACACGAGATTCCCGGCTTGCGCGGGGACCGTGACCCAGGTGCGCTGCTCCGGGCGGCAGTCGCGGCGGCGCGGCGGCGCAGCCATGAAGCGTTCGGCCCGCGGGTCTTCGAACTTGAGCCCGGCGCAGCCGCGCGGCGTGCGCAGATAATAAGTGCCGCTGATCGTCGAGAGCGGGTGCAGGTGCAGGCCATGCGCGACCTGCCTGCGCATGACGTTGATCCAGCAGTCCGTCATCGCGAGCTGGCGCCCTTCGAGATCGAACTCGAGCGCGTTGGCGAACCGGGCGACGTGCCCACGAATGCGACGCTCGAGCGCCGCGAATAGTTCGGACGTCCGGTGCAGCCGCGCGAGGGAATTGTACGAGGTATAACCACCCGGAAAATTCTTCGCCGACCACCTGCGGCCGGCTGCGTCGTCGTTGCGGATCTGCTCGCATTGTCGCAACAGCCGATTATTGAGGCGCGCGGCGCCGCGCGGCTGCAGTCGCGCCTGGTAGACCAGCGTGGAAAACAGCGAATCGATTGGCATGACTACTGCGTGGCGATGGCCGCGCGGCCGCCGCGCAACACGTATTTCTGGATCTTTCCGGTCGCGGTCTTCGGCAGTTCAGGGACGAATGACACCCATTGCGGTGCCTTGAAG
>JBAVOB010000157.1:0-6196 GCA_049691655.1 Steroidobacteraceae bacterium
CTGCAGTTCCGCGTACGGTGCGACGCCGGTGACACCGGGCACAGCACGCGCCCGGGCGGCGAGAGTGGGCCAGTCCGGCTCGGCTGGTGCGTCCGGGGCAGCGTTGACGCGGACCTGTGCCGACAGCGCGAGCAAGCGAGTGCGCAACTCTCCTTCGAACCCGTTCATCACCGACAGGACCACGATGAGCAGTGCCACGCCCGCGCAGACGCACGCCAGCGCGACCCACGTAATGAAAGAAACGAAGAATTTGTGCGTGCGGGCGCGCACGTAGCGCAGGCCGACGTATAACGAAAGCGGGTGGAACATCCGAATGATGCCCGGCGCGCCGTCCGGGCGCGGGCCGCATTAAAGCATGAACCACCCGTTCCGCACCCCGGAATGTGCTGCAAGTCGTGGATTCGGCCGCCTGGAACGACCTTCCAGGGAACGCCGGCCCCGACAGTGCTATATTTTTCCCGCCTACCCTGTCGTGGAAACCTGCCATGAACCGTACCGCTGCCCGCGTGATCCGAGGACTGCTGCTGAGCTGCGTCGTGTGCGGCGCCGCCACGGCGGAGACCATCGTGGTAAACGATGGCATTGCCGTGCGCGAATCCACGGTGCAGCGGCCCACCCGTGGCATCTCGATGTCCGAGGTCGAGGCGCAGTTCGGTGCGCCGCGGGAAAAACACGCCGCCGTCGGCCAGCCACCGATCGCCCGGTGGGACTACGACGGTTTCGTGGTGTTTTTCGAGAACGATCGGGTCATCCACGCCGTCGCCCTGCGCTGACCGCACCACCCTGCGCCAGAATGGAGACTTGCCGCCGGCGCGCCGGACGGTAAGCTGCCGCGCTTTGCGTCCGCCTGCCACAGGATGCCGATGGCGCTGATCCTCAATCCCCCGGCTCCGGATGCCTCGCGACCGCTCGTGCGCTGGCATCAGCTCTATGGCAGCGCGCTGGCGCTGGCGCTCGCCGAGGCCGCGGCGACCGCGGCGCGACTGCATGTCGTGCTCCTGCCCGGTGCGCGCGAGCTCGACCGGCTTGCCGCGGAACTCGCCTTCTTCGCGCCGCCCGCACTGCCGGTCCTGCGCTTCCCCGACTGGGAGATCCTGCCTTACGACCTGTTCTCTCCGCACCCGGACATCGTGTCGGAGCGACTCCTGACGCTCGCCGAACTGCCGCGTGCGCGGCACGGGTTTCTGCTCGTGGCGACGGACACGCTGCTGCAACGCCTGCCACCCCGCGACTACATCGAGGGACGGACGTTCGAGCTGGCCGTCCACGACCGGCTGGAACTCGAGCCGTTTCGCACGCGCCTGGTGGAGTCCGGGTACGCAAGCGTCTCGCAGGTGACGGCGCCGGGGGAATTTGCGTTGCGCGGCTCGCTCTTCGATGTGTTTCCGATGGGATCGTCCGCGCCGCTGCGCATCGACCTCTTCGACCAGGAGATCGAGCAGATCCGTCGCTTCGATCCGGATACGCAGCGCTCGCTCGATGCATTGCCGCGCGTGCGCCTCCTGCCCGCACGGGAGGTGCCGCTCGATCCGCCTGCGGTGCGCGAGTTTCGCCAACGCTTCCGCAGCCGGTTCGAAGGCGACCCGATGCGCACCAGCGTGTATCGCGGCGTGAGCGAGGGCCTGGCCCCGCCCGGGACCGAATTCTACCTGCCGCTCTTCTTCGACCGCACGGCCAGCCTGTTCGATTACCTGCCAGCGGACTGCGTGGTGGTCGAGGCCGTGGGGTTCGAGGCCGCGCTCGCGGCGAGTCTCGAGAGCATCGCCCACCGCTATGAGGACCGGCGGCACGATGTCGAGCGCCCGGTGCTCGCGCCCGCGGAGCTGTATCTCGACCGCGCGGATGTGGAGCGCGCCCTCGCCGCCCGGCCGCGCGTGGTCGCCGACACGTTCAAGAGCGAAGCCGCCGACGGCGCTGCGACCGAGGCCAGCAACTTTCCTACGGCCGCGCCCCGCGAGGCGCAGCTCGATGTCCGCAGCGACCGTCCACTCGAGCCCCTCCGGCGGCTCCTCGAGAGTTTTCGCGGCCGTGTGCTGCTGGCGGCGGACTCGCACGGCCGCCGCGAAGTGTTGCAGGAGCTGCTGCGTGGCGAGCGACGCGAGGTCGAGATCGTCGCCGGCTGGCAGGATTTCCTCGCGTCCACGGCACCGCTCGCGCTGACCGTCGCCCCGGAAATCGATGGCCTGACCGTTACCGCGCCGCCGATCGCCCTGCTGTCCGAGTCGCAGCTGTTCGGCGCGCGCGCGCGTCAGGAACGCCGCCGTCGCCGCGCGGCGAGCGATCCGCAGGCGATCCTGCGTGACCTGCAGAGCCTGACGCCGGGCGCGCCGGTGGTGCACGAGGAATACGGCGTGGGCCGCTATGTCGGCCTGCAGACCATGGAGGTCGCCGGGCAGCGCGGAGAGTTCCTGGTGCTGGAGTATCGCGACGGCGACCGTCTGTACGCGCCGGTGCAATCGCTCCATCTCGTCAGCCGCTATACGGGCGCCGCGCCGGAGATGGCACCGCTCCACAAACTCGGCACCGACCAGTGGGTCAAGGCGCGCAAACGCGCCGCGGAGCGGATCCGCGACGTGGCCGCCGAATTGCTCGACCTGTATGCGCGGCGCAAGGCACACCGGGGCCTCGCCATGCGGGCACTGGAACTCGAGTACCACGCGTTCGCGAACGCGTTCCCGTTCGAGGAGACCGCCGACCAGGCGGACACGATCTGCAAGGTTCTCGAGGAGCTCGCCGGCGACCGGCCGATGGATCGCGTGGTCTGCGGTGACGTCGGCTTCGGCAAGACCGAGGTCGCGATGCGCGCGGCTTTCGTCGCTGCGCACGCCGGCCGGCAGGTCGCGGTGCTCGTGCCCACGACGCTTCTCGCCCAGCAGCACACCACGAATTTCCGCGATCGCTTCGCGGACTGGCCGGTGCGCATCGAATCGCTGTCGCGGTTTCGCTCTGGCAAGGAAGCGCGGGCCGTAATTGCCGGGCTGGAGAGCGGGGCCGTCGATATCGTCATCGCGACCCACCGGCTGCTGCACGCGGGCGTGCGCTTTCACAACCTCGGCCTCATCATTGTCGACGAGGAACATCGCTTCGGCGTGCGCGACAAGGAGCGCCTCAAGGCGCTGCGCGCCGAAGTGCACGTGCTGACGCTGACCGCGACGCCGATTCCGCGCACGCTCAACATGGCCCTCGGCGGCGTACGCGATCTGTCGCTCATCACGACTCCGCCCGCGGAGCGGCTCGCGATCAAGACATTCGTAACCGAGTGGCATGGGCCGGGGATCCGCGAAGCGGTGCTGCGCGAGCTGCGGCGCGGCGGACAGATCTACTTCGTGCACAACGAAGTGCAGTCGATCGATAAGATCGCCGCCGAGGTCAGCGCCCTGGTGCCCGAGGCCAGCGTGCGCGTCGGCCACGGGCAGATGCGCGAGCGTGAGCTCGAGCAGCTGATGGTGGATTTCTACCACCGCCGCTTCGACCTCCTGGTCTGCACAACGATCATCGAGAGCGGCATCGACGTGCCGACCGCCAACACCATCATGATCAATCGCGCCGACCGGTTCGGGCTGGCACAACTTCACCAGCTGCGCGGCCGGGTCGGTCGGTCGCACCATCGCGCGTACGCCTACCTGCTCGTACCGCCGAAGGCTGCGCTCAACGCGGACGCGGTCAAGCGCCTCGAGGCGATCGAGTCGCTCGAGGAACTCGGCGCGGGCTTCGTGCTGGCGACCCACGACCTGGAGATCCGCGGCGCGGGCGAGCTGCTCGGCGAGGCGCGGAGTGGCGAGATGACCGAGGTTGGCCTCGCGCTCTACCTCGAGCTGCTCGAGCGCGCGGTGACGGCCCTGAAGAGCGGTCGCGAACCGCTCCTCGACCGCCCGCTGGCGGCGGCGACCGAAATCGAGCTGCGCGTGGCCGCGCTGCTACCCGAGGAGTACATCGGCGACGTGCAGGTGCGGCTCGCGCTGTACAAACGCATCGCCGCCGCCGCCGATGCGGTCGCGCTCGATGAGTTGACCGCGGAACTCACCGATCGCTTCGGGCCGCTGCCGGAGGCGGGGCAGAACCTGCTGCGCATCGGGCGGCTGCGCATCGAGGCGCGGCGCCTCGGGATTCGCAAGCTCGACCTCGGCGCACAGGGTGGATCGGTCGTCTTCGAGGAGTCGAATTTGGTGGATGCGGGCGCCGTGCTGCGTCTCGTGCAGCGCGAGGCGCGCGAGTATCGTCTCGACGGACCGCTCAGGCTACGCATCCAGCGCCAGCTGGCGAAGGAGTCCGATCGCTTCGTGTTCGCGGCAGATCTTTTGAAGCGCCTCGCCGCCAACCGCTAGAATGCCGACATGTGCCGTATCCGCCTGCCGTCGTTCTTGCTGCTGGGCCTGCTGGCCACGCCGCCCACCCTGCCCCAGCAGGCCGCAGGCAGCAGCCCGGTCTATAACGTCGAGCTGATCGTTTTCAGGATGAACGGCGTCTCAGGGGGCGAGGACTGGAGCGTCGTGCCCGCGCTGCGCGGCGGCACCGGCGATAACGCAACGGGGGGCGGCGCGAACGTCGGCCGCTTCATCCAGGCCTTGCCGTCGTCGCAATTCCAGCTCAACGACGTCGAAGCGAAGCTGCGCGCCTCCGGCGGCTACCAACCTCTCGCCCACATCGCCTGGTCGCAGACGGCAAGCCAGTTCGGCACGCGCGCCGGCTTTACACTGCAGCGGCTTGGTGCAAGTGCCGCCGGACTGGGCGGCAGTGTATTCCTCGAACGCGGTCAGTTTCTGCACCTCGGCGTCGCGCTCGCGTACACGCCGGATGCTGGTCCGACGTTCCACCTGGTGGAATCCCGCCGCATTCGCTTTTACGAAAAGAACTTCTTCGATCAACCGGGGTTTGGCGTGATTGCGCTGGTGACGCCCGCGCAGGGCACCCGCCCGCCCGGGCGCTGACGGCACGGACGCTGACCGCCGGATCGGCGTTGCGCCGCCGTGTGCGATGGCCCTGGCCGCCGCGCGGGCGCAATCCCTTCAGTGTGAAGAGACGCCCGCCGGCCCGTCGGGGCTCGTCACTTCGACCCGGTTGCGGCCGAGCTTCTTTGCACGCAGCAGCGCACCGCACGCCGCTTCGATGAGAACCGCCGACGACTGCTCGCGCTGCGGGATTAGGGCTGCAACGCCCGCGCTCACGCTCAGGTACCGGGCCGCCGCGCGCGGATGATGAATGCGCAACTCGAACACGCGGCGCGCGACTTCGCCCGCATAGCTCGCCGCGGCCGCGGGCGTCATCCCGGGCGCCAGCACGTGGAACGTCCCGCCCGCGATGTGCGCGGCCAGGTCGCTGCTGCGACGAAACGCGCCGCCAATCACGTGCGCGACGCGTCGCACGCAGGAATCTCCCGCGCCGCGGTCGTAGGTCTCGTTGTATGCGCCGAGCTCATCAACATCGAAAGCGAGCAGCACGAGTCGCTGGCCGAGCCGCCGGGCGGATGCCCATTCGCGCTGCAGCGCGTCGTCGAAATACATGCGCGAGGCAAGGCCCGTCAGGCGGTCGTCGCGGATCCAGCTCGGCAAACCAGTCGCTGGATGTTCGCTCGTGCGCGGCCGGTCTACGGCCTCGCGATGGAAACCCGCGAAATGCGTGATACGGCCTGCCGCATCGCGCAGCGGCTGCACGGTGACCTCGTTCCAGAACGGCGAACCGTCCTTGCGGAAATTGCGCACCACGGCGCGGCAGGACTCACCATGCGCGAGCGCCGCACGCAGGCGGCGCACTCCGTCCTGGTCCCGCTCGGCCCCCTGGAGCCGCCGCAGGTTCGAGCCGAGCAGCTCCTCTAACCGGAAGCCGGTGAGCAGCGCAAACGCCGGGTTCGCGTAGATCACGCGGCGTTCGCCCGCAGCCTCGCAGATGACGATTCCCTCTGCAGCCGCGTCCAGCGCCGCACGCAGGGTCTCCATCCCCGGCGGGACGAGCGCATTGCTCACGCGGCGCCCCCATCGAGTCCGAACGCCGGCGGTGCCTTGCACTGCTCGAGCAGCTGCTGGCACTCCCGCCACGCCGCCGACGCGACCAGCGTTTCGAGCGGCAGGCCGTCCCGGCCGCGCAGACGCACGAGTCGCAGCTGCGACGCGGGTTCAGACCGCGCTTTGAGCCCGTCGAGCAACGCAATGACGCCGGGTCGCGAATTGCAGACAGGCAGCACGTCGCAACCCGCCTCGAG